>NZ_JAIVFO010000057.1 GCF_029991245.1 Xanthobacter autotrophicus | reverse complement strand
AGGCTGGGATGGGGGCTTGGTGGGGCGCTTGGGCAAATGGTCCGTCCGGTTTCCCGCGACGCTACCCGGAACCGGAGCCGCGGGCTAGAGCACGCGTCGACCAGACTGCTTCGCAATCTGATCGGACAACGTGTTCTCTTTTCTTGAGTTTGGAGCCGGCGGCGGCAGGACAGGCACGCCGGTCGGACCCCGGCGCCGCAGTCCCCTGCGACCGGCGCCGGGGCGTGTGCCCATCGGCCTTGGTCCTATTGCGCCACCGCTGCCTTGTAGACGAAGCCGCGCTTGTCGCCGGATGACACCTCGCACCAGGACTTGCAGGAATAGAGCGTCACCTTGGTGCCCTCTTCCAGCGTGCCGATGACGGATGCCGAACGCTTCGGCCCCGAGCGCACGGTCACGGCGGTGCGGATGCGCGCGGTGCGGCCGTCATCGGCGGCGGCCTTCCCGGCATCCGCCGACGCCACTGCGAGGGCGCGGGGCTTGGCCTTGGGAAGGGGCGCGCCGGCTGACGGCGCGGTATCGGAAACGGTCTGCGTGGCGCCCTCGGGCAGGCTCGCCTCGTCGCCCGCCTCGTCGCCGCTGACCGGTTCGAGGAAGGCCGGGCGGGCGAAATCGGCGGCGGTGGGGGTCGGTTCCGCCGGGCCGGTCGCTATCGGACGCGCGGTGGCCTGCTCCGGCCGAGCTGGCGGGGCCGAGGGGGCAGCGAGGATGGAGGCGACCTTGGTGGACATCTGCGCGTGCCCGCCATCCGCGGTGTTGAGGGCGACGGCTTTTGGCGGGCGGGCGTCGCTGGCGGCGCTTGCGGTGGTGGTGGTCGAGGCCGTGGCTCTCGGGGCCGCACCGGGCGGGGCAGGACGATCCTGGGCAAGGCGATCCTGGGCAGTACGGTTGGGACCGATGGCGTGGTAGGCGACCACGCCGCCCATGCCGAGGATCAGGACCGAAGCGGAAAGGGCCAGGGCACGCCACAGCAGGAGCCCGTCGCGCGCCCTGCGCCGTGGCGGGCGACCGCGCGTGCTTGTACCGATGCGGGGGCGGGCCGTATCCCGCCGATCATACGGAACGTCGAAGCTGCCATCGGGATCATAGTCCCGGAAGGTGTCTTCCTTACCGCCGGAGCGGCGCTGGGCGCGTCCAAGGCCAGCCATATATATACCTCCTGCCAAGCCGTCTGCGCCGGAAGAGGCAGAGGCTCGAGGATCCATTTCTCTGGGCCTGTCGATCGCGCGCGGAGCTTATTGCCTTCAGAAGAGATCGCCTCGCGATGCAGCCTCAAAACGCAACCTGCTCCGTTTCAAACCGTTGGCGCGCGAACTGTGGCCTTCTTCCTCCCTCGTTCCGGCAAGACCGCCCGCAACGGCGGCTCCTGAAAGATGCACCTGAAATGGAAACATCTGAAGAACGGTTCGCCTGCAAACCATACCGCCTGCAAGGCATCGACGAGCGTGGCGACAAAATGCGGCCGATATGTGCCCATACGGTAGCCGGGGAAAACACCTAGGGATCGTTTGGAAATTCGCCCGGATGGGCGCTTGCTGGGCGACCGGCGCGCAAGCGCGGCCCCTGCCGGCGCCTATCCTGCAATACGGGCGCGCGGCGGACTGCTAAGCTTTGGTATCCTCAGGGAGCGCCAGCCATGTTCGACCCGACGACTTTGACCGGCATCCATACCTATATCAGCCTCTTCGCCATCGCCGCCGGTATCGCGGTGGTGGCGGGCCTCGTCCGTGGCCTCGACCGTCCCACCACGGCCACTACCTTCCTCGCCCTCGCCTTCCTCACCAGCGCCACCGGATTTCTGTTTCCCTTCAATGGTGTCCTTCCGTCCCATGTGGTCGGGGCGGTGGCCATTCTCGTGCTGCTGCCTGCGATCTACGCCCGCTCCGCCGCCGGGCTCCAGGGGCGCTGGCACGGCATCTATGCGGGCACGGCGGTGGCGAGCCTCTATTTCCTGGTGTTCGTGGCGGTTGCCCAGGCCTTCGCCAAGGTGCCGGCGCTCCAGGCCGTGGCGCCGACCCAGGGCGCGCCCGCCTTCGCGGTGGCGCAGGGCGTGGTGCTGCTCGCCTTCATCGGCCTCGGCTTCGCTGCGGTGCGGGCGCGGCCGGCGTAATCCGAGCTGCCGGGAGCCTACTTGCCGGGAGCCTATTTGCCGGGGACGCGCCACCAGGTCTCGGGCAGGGTGCCGTAGAGGGAAGCGCGCCTGGGCCGCTCGATCCGCGTCCAGCGGGCGAGCCACTGGCCGGGCGTGTGGAACAATGGCACCCCATAGGCGCCGGACACCAGCACCCGGTCGAGGGCGCGGGCGGCAGACACATAGTCATCCTCGTCGCGGGCCGCCAGCAGGGCGGCGATGGCGGCGTCGATGGCCGGGGATTTCGCGCCCATATAGTTGCGCGAGCCCGGCGTGTCGGCGGCGGCGGAGCCGAAATAGAAGGCCTGCTCGTTGCCCGGGGAGAGCGACTGGCCCCAGGCATAGGGCATCATGTCGAAATCATAGGCGCCCCGCCGGGAATCGAACTGCACTGCATCCACATACCGCACCTGCGCCGCGATTCCCGCCCTTTTGAGCTGGCTCTGGTAGGCGAGGGCCAGGCGTTCCTGCTCGCGGGTGGCCACCATGATCTCGAAGGCGAAGGGCCGTCCGGTCTCCCGGTTCACCAGCGCCCCCTGCCGCAGCATCCACCCGGCCTTGTCGAGAAGCTGGAGCGCGGCCTTCAGCCGATCGCGGTCGCGGCCGGAGCCGTCGGAGACCGGGGGGCGGAAGGTGCCGGCCAGCACATCGGGCACCACGGCATCGGGGAAGGCGGCGAGCAGTGATCGCTCGCGGGCGTCGGCTGGCACGCCCGAACTTGACAGTTCCGAACCTTCAAAAAAGCTCGCGGTGCGGCGATAGAGGCCGTGGTAGAAATTCTTGTCGAGCCATTCGAAATCGAACAGCTCAATGAGCGCCTGGCGAACGTGGCGGTCGGCGAACAGCGGGCGTCGCGTGTTGAACACGAAGGCCGAGTAAGGCTTTGGCGTGCCAGTGGGAACAAGCTCCTTCACCACATCGCCAGCGCGCGCGGCGGGAAAGTCGTACCCGGTCTCCCAGCGGCCGGGGTCGGTCTCGAACCGGGCGTCGATCAGGCCCTTCTTGAAGGCCTCGAACTCGGTGTTGGCGTCCCTGAAGTAGAAGAAGCGGATCCTGTCGAAGTTATAGAGACCGCGGTTGAACGCCACGGCACCCCCCCAATGGTCCGGGTTGCGCTCCAGCGTGACGGAAGCGCCCGCATCCACCGCCCCGACCCGGTAGGGGCCGGAGCCGGTGAGGGGCGTGAGCGTCGTCTCCTCGAAGCGGTCGCGGTCGATGCTGGCCTGCTTGAACACGGGCATGAGGCCCATGATGAGCGGTAGCTCCGGGTCCGGCTCGGCGAAGGTGAAGCGGACGGTGTGGGCGTCCGGCGCCTCGGCCTTGGCGATTTTCCCGTAATAGAGACGGTGGTTTGGCCGGCCCATGTCGCGCATGAGCGCGAACGAGAACAAAACGTCGTCGGCGGTGACGGGGGTGCCGTCGGAGAAGCGGGCGGCCGGGTTCAGGGCGAAGGCGACGAAGCTGCGCTCGGCATCGGTGGTCACGCTCTGCGCCAGCAGCGGGTAGAGCGTGAACGGCTCGTCGAGGGAACGCGCCATCAGGCTTTCGATCACGTAATTGCGCATGAAGAGCGGCGCCGAACCCTTGACGATGAAGGGGTTGAGGCTGTCGAAGGTGCCCAGCAGCGACAGGTCCAGATGGCCGCCCCTTGGGGCGGTCGGGTCGGCGTAGGGCAGGGCGGTGAAGGTTGGCGGCAGGTCCGGCGTGCCACGCATGGCGATGGCCGGCGCCCGGTCCAGCGCCTGCGCTTGCACCGGCGCCCCCGCAAGTGCGACCGCGGACAGAAGGGCCGCGAGGAACCAGGGCGTGGCGGCTCCCCCGGACCGGAGCCGACCCCGGGAACGCAGGCTGAAACAGCTCCTCATGACGCCTTCCCAGCTTCTTGCCGCCGGCCGCGGCGCCAGCATGCACACCGGCCGGTTCACGAATCGTATGGACCGCCGCAGTATTCTCACCGTACCGCCGCGGCACATTTGACTGTTCAAACCAGCCTGTCGGCCGTTTGTTGGCCTTATTCCTCGGCAAGGTAGCACACGCTGTCCCGACGCTTGGAACGGGTGTGGGCGAGCGTGTTCCCCGTGCGGCTGCGGCCCGTCACCTTCTCGCCTCAATTGGGCTGGAGAGAGCCGGTGTCCGAGAGAGGGGGGTGCGGGGCCCCGGCCTCAGCGCGTGCGCGGCCGGAGCCCCGGCGGCTCAGACCACAAGAAAGGCCACGATGACCATGACCAAATTCAACGCGCGGCTCACGGCCGGGGTTGCCGCCACGTTGTTCGCTGTGGCGTTCGCCGGCCCGGCCTTCTCCCAGACCCAGCCGGCCCAGCCCGCGCCTGCGGCCAAGCCGGCCCCCAAGCCCGCCGCTCCTGCCGCCAAGCCCGCCGCTCCGGCGGCCCCGGCTCCGGCCGCGCAGGCGCCCGCCGGCGGTGCCCCGCAGGGCGAAGCCGACGTGAAATTCTCCGCCTCTCCGTGGCAGAAGATCTGCCAGGAGATCCCGGAGCGGAAGAAGCAGGTGTGCGTGCTCACCCAGGTGCTCGGCGTCGAGAACCAGGCCATCGCCAAGGTCGACATCGTCGAGATGCAGGATGAGCCGAAGAAGCGCATCAACATTTCCGTGCCCCTCGGCATGCGCCTGCAGCCCGGTCTGCGCATCACCCTTGACAAGGACCCGGTGAACATCCCGTTCGTGCTGTGCCAGCCCATCCAGGGCGGCGGCGCCACCTGCATCGGCGACCTTGAAGTGGACGGCAGCTTCATAGCCAAGTTCCGCAAGGCCAATGCCGTGTACCTGCAGATGGTGAACGGCACCGGCCGCACCCTGAGCCTGCCCATCTCCAACGCCGATTTCGGCAAGGCCTATGATGGCCCCGGCATGGATGCCAAGGTGGCCATGGAGCAGGAGCGCAAGCGCATGGAAGAAGCCCGCGCCGCGGCCCAGCAGCAGGAAGAGCAAGGCAAGGCCGCTCTCCTGAAGAAGGGCCAGGAGCTTGAGCGCGCCAAGGCGCAGGGCGCCCAGTGATCCGACTGTGATCCTGAGGCGGTGATTTCAGGGCGGCGCGCCGCCCTGCCAGCTTTCAGCAAAAAGGGCCGGCATGAGGATGCCGGCCCTTTTTCATGTCTGAGGGTTCCTGCGGCCCGGACCCCGAAGGGCCCGCCCCGGTTGCGCGACGAGCCTTCAGTTGATGAGGTCGCGCCGCACCCGCCAGCCGCCGGCACCGTCGTCGGTCAGGGCCTCGTTCACCTTGGGATGGCGCACCGGCTCCTCGGAGAAGTCCCGCTCCAGGTTCTGCTCGGAGACGTAGGCCACATATTCGCTGTCCGCATTCTCGGCGAGCAGGTGGTAGAAGGGCTGGTCCTTGTGGGGACGGATCTCCTCGGGAATGGAGAGCCACCATTCCTCGGTGTTGTCGAACACCGGGTCCACGTCGAAGACAACGCCGCGGAAGGGGAAGTGCTTGTGCCGCACCACCTCTCCGATGCGGAACTTCGCCTCGCGCATGGTGGACTGGAAATCCGCCGCCGCGCCTGCGAGCGGCAAGGCGCCCGCCCCTTCAGCCGCTCCGGCGATGCCCTTGCCCTCGGCCGCTCCGGCCTTGGCGTCCTGCGCCACAGCGCCGGCCTCGGGTGCCGACGCGATGGAATTGCCATCGGGCGCAGGCGCGCCGGTGGCGGGTTTCGCGCGCGCTTTGTCGTGACTGCCCATGTCCCGCCTCTTCACTGTGCCGTCGCGATTGACCTTCCGTTACGGCAATATCCTGCAATGTTAATCAATTCTGTCACAGTCCGTAGGCTTTGCCCATTTCCGGATCCTTGGCTGCGACAATGCGGGCAAGGTCCACGATCACCTTGGCCTGCTTCCAGGTTGCATCGTCCTGCATCTTGCCGTCGATCATCACCGCGCCGGCGCCATCGGGCATGGCTTCCAGGATCTTGAGGGCGAAGGCCACCTCGCCCGGATCAGGGGAGAACACGCGCTTGGCGATGTCGATCTGGGTGGGGTGCAGCGACCAGGCGCCCACGCAGCCCTGCAGGAAGGCATTGCGGAACTGGCTCTCGCAGGCCGCGAGGTCGGAGAAATCGCCGAACGGGCCGTAGAAGGGCTTGATGCCGTTGGCGGCGCAGGCGTCCACCATCTTGCCGACGGTGTAGTGCCACAGGTCCTGCTGGTAGCCGGCGCGCGGCGCGTCGCCATCCGCGTCCGCCAGCACCTTGTAGTCGGGATGCCCGCCGCCGACGCGGGTGGTCTTCATGGCGCGGGAGGCGGCAAGGTCCGCCGGTCCCAGGCTCATGCCGTGCATGCGCGGGGAGGCGCTGGCGATCTCCTCCACGTTCTTCACGCCCTCGGCGGTCTCCAGGATGGCGTGGATGAGGATGGGCTTGCCGATGGCGTGCTTGGCCTCCAGCTGGGCCAGCAGCTGGTCGAGATAATGCACGTCCCAGGCGCCTTCCACCTTGGGCAGCATGATCACGTCCAGCTTGGCGCCGATCTCGCTTACGATCTCGACGATGTCGTCGAGCACCCAGGGGCTGTTGAGGCAGTTGATGCGGGTCCACAGGCCGGTGGCGCCGAAATCCGTGGCCTTGGCCATCTCGATGAAGCCCCGGCGCGCGGCTTCCTTGGCGTCGGAGGGGATGGCGTCCTCAAGGTTGCCGAGCACCACGTCCACCTGCCTGGCGATCTCCGGCACCTTGTTGCGCATCTTTTCCAGGTGCGGCGGCACGAAATGGATCATGCGCTCAAGCTGCACCGGCAGCTCGCGGTAAGGTGCAGGCGCACCGATGGCCAGCGGCTTGAAGAATTGGCGCGGCAGCTTCATGTGTCCCCCCGTGGATTTGGCGGCACGGCCTCGTGCCTGGGCCGCCAACCTGTTGAATGCAATGCAGCATAGGTGGCGGGCCGGTGCAACACGACTTCACGGTAGGCGTACCGGGCGGCCGGCATGCGGGGGAGGTCCGTCGCGGGCGTCGATCGCCGTCGCGACGGGATGTGCTTTGGGGCTTCGCCGGTCTGGCGGGTCTTGTCGCGGCGTCCGGTCCGGCGGCGGCGGGCGATTTCTGGGGCGAGGGGCTGCCCGACCAGCCCACGGATTTCCTGTTCGGCTACGGCACCCTCATCAGCGAGCCGTCGCGCACGTCCACGTCGCGGCGGCAGGTGGTCGCGGTCCCGGCGCGGGTTTCCGCGCAATTCGGCCTGGTGCGGGCCTTCGTTGCCCGCGGCGGGGCGCGGTCCGGGGCGGGGTTCACCGCCATGGGGCTGCGCCATCGCCGCGAGGGGGAAGAGCCGTCCTCCATCAATGGCGTGGTCTTCCCGGTGCGGGACGCCGAGGAGATGGCCGCCTTCGACCGGCGCGAGGGCGGCTACCGGCGGGTGGAGGTGGACCCGGCCCTGGTGGAGGCGGTGGGCTGGCAGGGCCTGCCGCGCTCCGGCCGGGTGTGGATCTATGTGCCGAAAGGCATCGACATGAACCGGGAGGCCGGCGCGCCGGACGATCTCGTTCTGCCCGACGCGGCGTTTCCGCTGGTCCAGTCCTATATCGACGTGGTGCTGCAGGGCGCGCTGGCGGAAGGCGGCGCCTTCGCGCGGGAGCTGATCGAGACCACGTTCGACTGGAGCCCATTCTGGCTCGACGACCGGCCCACGCCCCGCCGTCCCTGGGCTGAAACCGAGCAGGCCGGCGCCATCGACCGGCTGCTCGCGAGCACGGAGCCAGCGGCGAGCCAGTTCCGCAAGCGGCTCTATCCGGAACTCTATGCCGCCCGCCATCTGATGGACGCGGCGGCGCCGCGCTAGAGCATTTTCGAGCGAAGTGGGTACCGGTTCGCGTGAAGAAAATGCGTTCACGCAAGGTTCTAGAGCGTTTTCCGTGAGCCAGGGCGAGCGGAAAACGCTCTAGAGAGGTGGTAGCCTACGGCAGCAGCAGGGTGGAGCCCGTGGTCTTGCGCGCTTCGAGGTCCTTGTGGGCCTTCTGCACGTCCTTCAGCGCATAGGTCTGGTGGACCGGGATCTTCACCGCCCCGGTCAGCACCGCCTCGAACAGGTCGTTGGCGGTGGCGATCAGGTCGTGGCGCTTGGCCACGAAGGTGGCGAGTGTCGGCCGGGTGGCGAACAGCGAGCCCTTCTGCGAGAGCTGGAGCAGGTCGAAGTTCTTGATGGCGCCGGAGGCGTTGCCGAAGCTCACCCACAGGCCCAGCGGCTTCAGGCAGTCGAGGGAGGCGGGATAGGTCGCCTGTCCCACCCCGTCATAGACCACGTCGCACAGCTTGCCGGCGGTGATCTCCTTCACCCGGTGCACGAAATCCTCGTCGCGGTAGAGAATCACCTCGTCGCAGCCGTGGGACAGGGCCAGTTCCGCCTTGTCCCTGGAGCCCACGGTGCCGATCACGGTGGCGCCCAGATGCTTGGCCCACTGGCACAGGATGAGCCCCACGCCGCCGGCCGCCGCCTGGACCAGGATCACGTCGCCCGGCTTGATGTGATGGGTGCGGCGCACGAGATACTGCGCGGTCATGCCCTTCAGCATCATGGCGGCGGCGGTCTGGTCGTCGATGGAAGCGGGCAGGTGCAGCAGCACGGCGGCCGGCACGTTGCGCACGTCCGAATAGGCGCCGATGGCCATGGCATAGGCGACGCGGTCGCCGGGGTGGAAGTCGTTCACGTCGGGGCCCACGGCCTCCACCACGCCGGCACCCTCGTTGCCGGGGATGAAAGGCAGGCTCGCGGCCTTGTAGAGGCCGGTGCGGAAATAGACGTCGATGAAGTTGAGGCCGATGGCGGTGTGGCGAATCTGCACCTCGCCGCGTCCCGGCGCAGGCACCTCGACCGTTTCATAGGTCAGCACCTCGGGACCGCCCGTCTGATGCACCCGAACCGCATGGACCATGATGCCAGACCCCTTTTTCGCCGCGACGCCGGGGATCATAGGCCGGCGTCCGGCGCCCGCAAGCACCCTCAGCGCCCGCCGGAGACCTTCAGGATGGCGCCGGTGGTGTAGCTCGCCGCATCCGACAGCAGGTGCAGCACCGCGTCGGCCACCTCGTCGGCGGTGCCGGCCCGGCCCATGGGCGTGGTGGGCACCAGCCGGTCCAGCCGGCCGGTAACGCCGCTGGTGTCGTGGATGTCGGTGGCGATGAGGCCCGGCGCCACCCCGTTCACCCGGACGCCCTCGCGTGCCAGCTCGCGGCCGAGGCCGATGGTGAAGCTGTCGATGGCGCCCTTGCTCGCGGCGTACCAGACATATTCGCCGGGCGAGCCCAGCGTCGCCGCCATGGAGGAGATGTTGACGATGGCGCCGCCCTTGCCCCCGCGCGCCGTGGACATGCGCTTCACCGCCGCCTGCGCCACCAGCAGCGCGCCGGTGACGTTGAGGTCGATGACGCGGGCGATCTCGGCGGGATCGGCATCGGCGAAGGGCGAGGCGCGGCCGGTGATGCCGGCGTTGTTCACCAGATGGGTCACCGGGCCGAGGCGGGAATCGGTCTCGTCGAACAGGTGGGCGATGTCGGCGGGGACGGCCATGTCGCCCTTGATCACCGCCACTTCGGCGCCGTGGGCACGGGCTGCGGCGGCGGTGGCTTCGGCGGCGGCGGCATCGCTGGTGTAGTTGAGCGCGATCTTGCCATAGCCCGCCTGGGCGGCCCTGATCACGCAGGCGGCGCCGATGCCCCGGCTGCCGCCCGTCACCACGAGGACCTTGCCTGTCATTGTTGCTCCTCCGCGTGCCGCGCCGCGATCCGCCGCCGGCGCCGGCCGGAGGCGGCGACGTTCAGCATCTCCACCATCACCGAGAAGGCCATGGCCGCATAGATGTAGCCCTTCGGGACGTGCGCGCCGAAGCCGTCCGCCACCAGCGTGACGCCGATGAGCACCAGGAAGGCCAGCGCCAGCATCTTGGTGGTGGGATGGGCGGCGATGAAGGCCGAGAGCGGGCCCGAGGCGGCGAACATGATGGACACGGCAATGATCACCGCCAGCACCATGATGGCGAGATGCTCCGCCATGCCGATGGCGGTGAGGATCGAGTCCACCGAGAATACGAGGTCGAGCAGGATCACCTGCGCCACCACCGCCATGAAGGCGCGCTGCGCGTGGGTGGCCGGGCTGTCGGCGGCCTCCGGCTCGTCCTCGCCCTCCAGCGCGCCGTGCATTTCCTGGGTGGCCTTGGCGATGAGGAAGGCGCCGCCGGCCATCAGGATGATGTCGCGCCAGGAGAAGCCATGGCCGAAGGCGGTGAACAGGTTTTGCTGGAGGCCGATGAGCCAGGTGAGCGCGAACAGCAGCGCAATGCGCAGGAGCAGTGCCGCGGAAAGCCCCATCTGCCGCGCCCGGAGCGCCTGGGCCGCGGGCAGTTTCTGCACCACCAGGGAGATGAACACCACGTTGTCGATGCCGAGGATGATCTCCATGGCCGTGAGCGTCACGAGGGCCGCCCAGGCCTCCGGTGACGAAATCCAGTCCAGCATCCGATCCCCCAGCACCGATTCCGCGCCAGAATGGGGGAAGTCGCGCGTGCCGCAAGATGTCCGGTGGCGATCACCGCGCAAAAGGCGCCGCGCGTGCCGATGGGGCAACACGCCGCGCCGCAGGGTCGTGACGGATCATACGCCAGGGCTTTGCGGCGTGGCATCTTGACGGACTGACTCGGGGCCGGGCGGCCTTTTCTCCGCCCTATGCGGGTTTTAGTGTGCGACACGCCGGTGACACGGCGGCGGGGAGGCTGCGATGGCGCAAGAGGACATCCACGACGGCGACATCCACCACGATCGTATTCACGAGGTGATCGTGGTGGGCGCAGGTCCGGCCGGGCTCGCCACCGCTCTCGGGCTTGCTGCACGGGGGGTGCCCGCGGTTCTCGTCACCGGCCCTGATCGCGGGGCCGACCATCGCACCACGGCGCTGCTGGAAGGCTCGGTGCGCATCCTGGAGGATTTCGGCCTGTGGGCGGAGCTGGAGCCCCGCTCCGCGCCGCTGCGCGACATGCGCATCGCCGATGCCACCCGCCGGCTGGTGCGGGCGCCGGAAGTGACCTTCCGGTCGGCAGAGATCGGCCTTCCCGCCTTCGGCTACAACATCGAGAATGACGCGCTGCGCAACGGCCTGCTCGCCAAGGCCATGCAGCAGCCCAACCTCTCCATCGTCCGCACCGCGCTGGAGCGCATCGACTTTGCGCCCGACGCCCTCACCCTGCATCTCGCCGACGGCTCCACCCTGCGCGCCCGCCTCGTGGTGGGGGCGGATGGACGCCAATCGCGGGTGCGGGCGGCGGCGGGCATAACCATGCGCACCCGGGCCTATCCGCAGGTGGCCTTCACCGCCACCGTGCGCCACACCCGCTCGCACGAGGACACCTCCACCGAATTCCACACCGAGACCGGCCCCTTCACGCTGGTGCCGCTGACGGGGGACCGCTCGTCCATCGTCTGCGTGGTCACGGAGCGGGAGGCGATCCGCCTGCTCGGCCTCGACGACATGGCGCTGGCGCGGGAGCTGGAGGCGCGGGCCTCCTCGGTGCTCGGACGGTTCGAGATGGAGGGCGGCCGCGGCGCCTTCCCGCTGGCGGCGGAGACGGCGGAGCGCCTGGTGGCGGACCGCATCGCCCTCATCAGCGAGGCGGCCCACATCATGCCGCCCATCGGTGCCCAGGGGCTCAACCTCGGCCTGCGCGACGCCGGCGCGCTGGTGGCCTTCGTGGCGGATGCCTTCGCGGTGGGCGGGGACGTGGGCTCGGAGGCCCTGCTGTCGCGCTACGCGGCGGCGCGCCAGCGCGACGTGTTCGGCCGCATGCGGGCGGTGGACCTGCTCAACCGCTCGCTGCTGTCCGACCTGCTGCCGGTCCAGGGCGTGCGCGGCTTCGGCCTCTATCTGCTCGATCGGGTGGGTCCCCTGCGGCGCACCCTGATGCGGCTCGGCATCGGCGACAAGGCTGCCTGACGCGCACCACCGGTGGTTCAGAACAGGCTGAGCGGGATGAGGTGCCCGCGCAGCAGGTAGAGCATGCCGGTCACCGTCACCACGGAGAACAGGGTGCCGAGGAGGACGGCGGCAGACGCCTCCTCCATGAAGACGTGGTACTGCCGCGCCAGCACGAACACGTTCAGCGCCGGCGGCAGCGCCGCCATCAACAGCAGCGTCTCGCTCCAGACCTGCGAGAACGGCCCGAACAGGCTGAGCGACACCAGCGCGATCACCGGGTGCAGCACCAGCTTCAGCACCAGCAGCGGCCCCAGCTCCACCGGCACGCGCTTCAGGGGCCGGAGCGCCACGGTGACGCCGAGCGCGAACAGCGCGCAGGGCGCGGCAGCATTGCGCAGGAAATCCAGCATGCGCGACAGCGGCTCCGGCTCGCGGAACTCCAGCGCTGCTGCCAGGACCCCCAGCATGGTCGCGATGTTGAAGGGGTGGGTGAGCACCCTTTTGGCGATAAGGCCCAGGGTGTGGAGCAGGCCCTCGCCCCGTCCGCGCATGGTCATCAGCAGCGGCACGATGGTGAAGAACAGGAGGCTGTCGCAGGCGAAGATGAGCGCCGCCGGCGTCGCCGCCGCCTGGCCGAGGGCGGCCAGCGTCAGGCCCGGCCCCATGTAGCCCACATTGGCATAGGCGCCGATGGTGACGGCGATGGCGGCCTCGCCCACATGCCCGCGCCGGAAGAACAGGCCGATGGCCAGGGCAATGAGGGAGGTGGTCGCGGTGGACGCCACCACCGCGAGGATGAAGGCGGGATTGGCCAGCTCATGGATCGGGGTCTGCGCCACGATGCGATAGAACAGCGCCGGCAGCGCCACATAGATGACGAAGAAGGTCAGCCAGGCGAGCCCGCTTTCCGGCAGCTTGACCCGCCAGCCGCAGAAATAGCCGAGGAAGATCAGCCCGAAGAAGGGAAAGGCGAGGCCGAACAGGTCGCTCATGGCGGCGCGCTCATGGGTGCGGGCTTTTCTGGGGCTGGCTCACTGCGGGGCAAGGGGCATTGAGGCGTCTGGGGCGGGGCGCCTGTGGCGCGTTGCCCCATCCATAATCGGCGGGCGCGCGGATGAAAAGCGGTAGCCGCGCGCGGTCATCTTCCCGCGCTGGTGCCCTGGCCGCCGCCCTCGGCGCAGGCTTGCGCGAGGCTCAACGCCGTCGTGCCGCAGCGTTTTCCCGCGAAGAAGCGCCATGAGCGCCTTGCGCGTGGCCCCCCTCGCCATGATATCTAGGTTTCAAGAAGGATGGGGCGGGCGCGCTGAACCTGCCCCGCCCGTGCTGCGACGGATCGTTCCCGGCCATGATGCGCCAATACGAACTCGTCGAGCGCGTTCGACGGTATAATCCCAACACCGACGAGGCGCTGCTCGACCGCGCCTATGTGTATGCCATGCGCGCGCACGGCAGCCAGCTGCGCGCGTCCGGCGACCCCTATTTCTCCCATCCCCTGGAAGTGGCGGCGATCCTCACCGATCTCAAGCTGGACGATGCCACCATCGTCTCGGCGCTGCTGCACGACACCATCGAGGACACCAGCGCCACCAAGTCCGAGATCGAGCGCCTGTTCGGCCACCAGATCGCGACGCTGGTGGAGGGCCTCACCAAGATCAAGAAGCTGGACCTCGTCTCCAAGCAGGCTAAGCAGGCGGAAAACCTGCGCAAGCTGTTGCTGGCCATCGCCGACGACGTGCGGGTGCTCCTCGTCAAGCTCGCCGACCGCCTCCACAACATGCGCACCCTGAAATGGGTGCCGCCGGAGAAGCGCGATCGCGTGGCGCAGGAGACGCTGGACATCTACGCGCCGCTCGCCGCCCGCATGGGCATGCAGGACATGCGCGAGGAACTGGAGGACCTCTCCTTCCGCCAGCTCTCGCCGGAGGCCTACGAATCCATCGCCGTGCGCGTTTCCGAGCTGCGGCAGGGCAACGGCGCGGTGGTGCAGGAGATCGAGCGCGAGCTGAAGGACGAGCTGGCGCGGCGCGGCATCACGGTGGAAGTGAAGGGGCGCGAGAAGCGGCCTTATTCCATCTGGGGCAAGATGGAGCGCAAGGCCATCGGCTTCGAGCAATTGTCCGACCTCTACGGCTTCCGCGTCATCGTCGGCTCGGTGGAGGACTGCTATCGCGCGCTGGGGGTGATCCACACCAAGTGGGCCATCGTGCCCGGCCGCTTCAAGGACTACATCTCCACCCCCAAGCCCAACGACTACCGCTCGCTCCACACCACCGTGGTCGGCCCGCGCCGGCAGCGGGTCGAGATGCAGATCCGCACCCGGGACATGGAGGAGATCGCCGAATACGGCATCGCCGCCCATGCCCTCTACAAGGACGCGTCCGGGGCGCCGGGGGCCATGCTCTCCCACGAGAGCCGGGCCTATGCCTGGCTGCGCAAGACCATCGAGAACCTGTCGCAGGGCCTCTCGCCCGAGGAGTTCCTGGAGCATACCAAGCTTGAGCTGTTCCACGACCAGGTGTTCTGCTTCACCCCCAAGGGGCGGCTGATCGCCCTGCCGCGCAAGGCGACGCCCATCGATTTCGCCTATGCGGTGCACACCGACGTGGGCAATACGGCGGTGGGCTGCAAGATCAACGGCTCCATCGCGCCCCTGGTGTCGGAGCTGAAGAACGGCGACGAGGTGGAGATCATCACCTCCAAGGCGCAGACGCCGCCGGGCGCGTGGGAGACCATCGCGGTGACGGGCAAGGCGCGCGCCGCCGTGCGCCGGGCGACCCGGACCGCCGTGCGCGCCCAATATGCCGGGCTCGGCCGCAAGATCGCCGAGCGGGCGTTTGCCAAGGCGGGCAAGGTGTTTTCGGACGACGCCGTGGCCAAGGGGACGCCACGCCTTGCCCGCACCGCCGCCGAGGACGTGCTTGCCGCCGTGGGCCGGGGCGAGATCAAGACCGACGATCTCATCCGCGCCGTCTATCCCGACTGGTCGCCGCCGCGCGCGGAAGATCGCACCGACCGGCAGGTGAACGGGGAAGGCTGGTTCGAGCTGAAGCGCGGCCACAACCTCAAGTTCAAGATCCCCGAGGCGGCCAAGTCGCGTGAGGGGGCGGATGCGGAGCGCCTCGACGCCATTCCCATCCGCGGCATCAACGGCGAGCTGCCCGTGCGCTTCGCGCCGGAGGGAGGCGCGGTGCCGGGCGATCGCATCGTCGGCATCCTGACGCCGGGCGAGGGGATCACCATCTACCCGATCCAGTCGCCGTCCCTGCAGAGCTTCGAGGATGCGCCCGAGCGCTGGCTCGACGTGCGCTGGGACGTGGACGAATTGTCGGACGGTCGCTTCCCCGCCCGCATCATCGTGACGGCCCGCAACGCGCCCGGCTCGCTGGCCCAGGTGGCGGGCGCCATCGGCGACCGCGGCGGCAATATCGACGGCCTCCAGATGCGCGCCCGCTCGGCCGACTTCCACGAGATGGTCATCGACATCGAGGTCTTCGATCTAAGGCATCTCAATACCATCATGGCGGACCTGAAGGCCCGCGAGGTGGTCGCCCAGGTGGAGCGCGTGAATGGCTGACCGTGCCGGCGCACGGGCAACCGGCTATAAGGCCGCTGCGGAGCAGGGAGCAGGGACGATGGCGGTGCTGAGGCCGGTGCGGCTTGGAGTGAACGTGGATCACGTGGCGACGGTGCGCAACGCGCGCGGCGGCGCTCATCCGGACCCGGTGCGCGCTGCCGCCCTTGCCAAGGCCGCCGGAGCCCACGGCATCACCGCCCACCTGCGGGAAGACCGCCGCCATATCCGCGACGCGGACATGGACCGGCTGAAGGCCGAGATCGCCCTGCCGCTGAATTTCGAGATGGCAGCCACCGAAGAGATGGTGGCCATCGCCTGCCGCGTCCGCCCCAACGCCTGCTGCCTGGTGCCCGAGCGGCGGGAGGAACGCACCACCGAAGGCGGGCTCGACGCCGCCGGCCAGCGCCTGGAGCTTGCCCCCCGCATCGCCCGGCTGAAGGCGGCGGGCATTCGCGTCTCGCTGTTCATCGCGGCCGACCCGACCCAGATCGCGGCGGCAGCGGACCTGGGCGCGGACATCGTGGAACTGCACACCGGCGCGTGGTGCGATGCCTGCACGGAAGGCCGGCACGCGGCGGCCGAGGCCGAGTTCACGCGGCTGAAGGCCGGGGCGCGGCAGGCGGCGGAACTGGGCCTGGAGGTCCATGCGGGCCACGGCCTCGATTATGCCACCGCCGAGCGCATCGCCGCCTTTCCGGAGATCGTGGAGCTGAACATCGGCCACTTTCTCATCGGCGAAGCCATTTTCGTGGGGCTCCATGAGGCCATCGCGCGCATGCGGGCCGCCATTGCGGCGGGCCGGGCGGCCATGGGGGACGGCGCGGCGGCATGATCATCGGCATCGGCTCGGATTTCTCGGACGCCCGGCGCATCGCCCGCTCCATCGAGCGGTTCGGCGACCGCTTCCTCGACCGGATCTTCACCCCCGAGGAACGGGCCAAGGCGGATCGGCGCAAGCGGCGCGCCGAGACCTATGCCAAGCGCTTCGCCGCCAAGGAAGCCTGCTCCAAGGCCCTGGGCACCGGCCTCAGCCATGGCGTGTTCTGGCGCGACATGGGGGTGGTGAACCTGCCGTCCGGCCAGCCCACCCTGGTGCTCACCGGCGGCGCCGCCCGCCGCCTCGCCGCGCTGGTGCCGCAGGGCTATGAGCCGCACATCCACCTGTCGCTGACCGACGAGGGGCCTCTGACGGCGGCCTATGTGATCATATCGGCGGTACCCAAGGCGGGCGTCTGACCCTGCGGGAGGCCCCAGCACGTGCGTTGCCGGGAGCCGACGAAGCCTCTATAGGGGCCATCAAGCCACCTTGGGCCTGTGGACACAGACGCTGATCGGGTGTCTGTCCTCAGTTTCGGCGCAGTTTCAACTACCCTGCGCCCCATCCGGGATTTTTTGGACACCAGATGACCGCGACCAGCGACTCCAAGAAGGACGGCGGTTTCCTCGAAACCGTCCGCGTGATCGTCCATGCGCTTCTGATCGCGCTGGTGATCCGGACCTTCCTGTTCCAGCCTTTCAACATCCCGTCCGGGTCCATGAAGGACACGCTGCTGATCGGCGACTATCTCTTCGTCTCCAAGTACAGCTACGGCTATTCGCGCTTCTCGATTCCCTTCTCGCCCAACCTGTTTGCCGGCCGCATCTTCGGCTCGGAGCCGACACGCGGCGACGTGGTGGTCTTCAAGCTGCCGCGCGACAACGAGACGGATTACATCAAGCGCGTCATCGGCATGCCCGGCGACAAGGTCCAGATGATCGGCGGCCTGCTGCACATCAACGGCACGCCGGTGCAGCGCGAGCGGCTTGCCGACGTGGCCGAGGATGACGGCGCCGGCCGCAAGGTGCCGGTGAAGCGCTGGCGCGAGACCCTGCCCAACGGCGTCTCCTTCGAGACCCTCGATCTCGTGGACAATGGCTTCTATGATAACACGCCGGTCTATGAGGTTCCGCTGGGCCACTACTTCATGATGGGCGATAATCGCGATAATTCGGCAGATAGCCGCGTGTTGAGCCAGGTCGGCTATGTTCCCTTCGAGAACCTCATCGGCAAGGCGCAGGTGATCTTCTTCTCGATCGACGAGGGTGCTTCCGCGTGGCAGGTTTGGACGTGGCCTTGGACGGTGCGATGGGATCGGCTGTTCTCTCGGGTACATTGAACGCAGTGGGCTCTGATCTCGCGTCCGTGGAGGAGCGGATCGGCTATCGCTTCCGCGACCAGTCGGTGCTTGAGCTTGCGCTGTCCCACATCAGCGCGGTGAAGGGCGAGGCCCCGCGGCTGCGGTCCTATCAGCGCATGGAATTCCTGGGCGACCACGTGCTCGGCTCCGTGGTGTCGCACATGCTTTATCTCGCCTTCCCGGAAGGGGAGGAGGGAGACCTCTCGCGCCGGCTCGCCGAACTGGTGCGCGAGGAGGCCTGCGCCGAGGTGGCGCAGGACATGGATCTCGGCCCCTTCATCCGCCTCGGCCCCGGCGAGAGCCAGTCCGGCGCGCACAAGCGGCGGGCGATCCTTGCCGACGTGGCGGAAAGCGTGGTGGCGGCCGTGTTCCTCGACGGCGGCTACGAGGCGGCCCACCAGGTGGTGGAGCGCTTCTGGCGCCCCCGGCTGGAGACGCCCCGCCGGCCCCTGCGCGATGCCAAGACGGTATTGCAGGAATGGGCGCAGGCCCGTGGCCTGCCGCCGCCCTCCTATCGCGAGGTGATCCGTTCCGGTCCCGATCATGCCCCCCGCTTCACGGTGGCGGTGGATCTTCCGGGCCTGTCGTCCGAACAGGCGGACGGGGCGTCCAAGCAGAATGCGCAGAAGGCGGCAGCCGCCGCTTTCCTCGTCCGTGAGGGCGTGTGGAAAAAGGACGAGTCGTGATGGCACCGGCAGGCAAGGGTCCCAAGGGCCCCAAGAACAGTCCGGATGAGAACAGCCCGGATGAGAGCGGCCCCGGCAACGGTGCTCCGGCCCGTGGCGATCTGAGCGCGGCCGAAGGCGCGCCACGGGACGTCGAGCACGAGCTGCCCCAAGACGAACTGCCAGAGGACGAGCTGCCGGACGGCGCCCTGTCCGACGATGACTTCGACGACGAGGACGACGATTTCGACGAAGAGCACGATGCCGCGCCGCGCATCCTGCCGCCCCTGGAGGGGCCGACCCGCTGCGGCTTCGTCGCGCTTTTGGGCGCGCCCAATGCGGGCAAGTCCACGCTGACCAATCAGTTGGTGGGCACCAAGGTGTCCATCGTCTCCCACAAGGTGCAGACCACCCGCGCCATCGTGCGCGGCATCGCGCTGGATGGCGCGGCCCAGCTGGTGCTGGTGGACACCCCCGGCATCTTTTCCCCCAAGCGCCGGCTGGAGCGCGCCATGGTGTCGAGCGCCTGGACTCATGCCGCCGACGCCGACGTGATCGCATTGCTGGTGGATGCCAAGCGCGGCATGGACGAGGACATCGAGGCCCTGCTCGCCCCGCTGGCCGAGATCCGCAAGCCGCGCGCGCTGATTCTCAACAAGATCGACATCATCCGCCGCGACACGCTTCTGGCGCTCGCCGCGCAGATCAACGAGAAGCTGGCGTTCGACCGGGTGTTCATGGTCTCCGCCCTGACCGGTGATGGTGTCGCCGACGTGCGCCGCTGGTTCGCCGAGCAGGTGCCGCTGAGCCCCTGGCTCTATCCCGAGGACCAGGTGTCGGACGCGCCCATGCGCATGCTGGCGGCGGAAATCACCCGGGAAAAGATGTTCCTGCGCCTCCACGACGAGCTGCCCTACCGCTCCACGGTGGAAACCGAGAGCTGGAAGGAATTGCGCAACGGCTCCGTGCGCATTGAGCAGACCATTTATGTGGAGCGCGAAAGCCAGCGCAAGATCGTGCTCGGCAAGGGCGGCAACACCATCAAGACCATCTCCTCGGAATCCCGCGCGGAGATCGCCGGGATCATCGAGCAGAAGGTGCACCTGTTCCTGTTCGTGAAGGTGCGCGAGAGTTGGGCGGACGACCCCGAGCGCTATCGCGAGATGGGGCTCGAATTTCCCAGAGGCGGCTGAAGACAGCCTCCTCCTGCCGCTGTCGCTTCAGACCTCGGCGCCAAGGCCCTGCCGGGCCTTGTCCAGCTCTTCGGTATAGCGTCGCAGCACGTGGGCCTCGCCCAGCAGGCCCATGAGGCGGCGGGTGGTGGGGTCGTCCACCACGGCGAGGTCCTCGGCCCGGGCGGCATCGAAGGCCAGCGCCGCCTCCTTCACGTTCATGGCCGGCAGCAGCATGTCGTCGTGATGGGTGGCGAGCCTTGCGACGGCCTCCGCGGGATCGCGCTCGGCCGCATGGGCCTCCACCACCCGCACCAGCCCGGCATAGGCGCCCGCCCCGTCCACCAGCACCACCATCCGCCGCGCGCCCAGCGGGAAGGCCGTGCGCAGGGCGCCGATGGTGCCGTGCTCGGGGAAGGTGGCCATGTCGGTGCGCATCATGCGGGCGACGGTCAGCTCGCGCATCCAGCCCACGTCCTGCGCGCTGCGGATGCTCTCGCCGCGCAGGTGGAACCGCCAGGTGGAGAAGGAGTAGCCGAAGGTCTCCCGCACCGCGAGGGAGGTCACCACCGCCGCCGCCAGCACATAGCCGGACAGGGCGAGGTCCCGCGTCATCTCCAGCACCAGGAAGGTCATGGTGAGCGGCCCGCCGATGATGCCCACCGCCAGCGCCCCCATGCCGGCCACCGCGCAGACCGCCGGATCGAGCTGGAGCGCGGGCCACAGCAGGGCGAGCGCGCCGCCGTAGAGCTTGCCCATGAGCGCGCCGAGGAACAGGGAGGCGAAGAACAGGCCGCCGCGAAAGCCCGAGCCGATGGACAGGGCCGAGGCCAGGATCTTCAGGCCGAAGATCACCGCCACCGAGAGCAGCACCGGGCCATCCACCTGCAGGTGCAGCGCGCCATGGCCATCGGAGAGCACCTGCGGGCTGTAGAGCGCCAGCGCACCGACGCCGAGGCCCGCCACCGCGGGCCGCAGCGGCGCGGGGATTCCGCTCTTGCCGAACGCCATCTCCACGCCCGTGACCAGACGCATGATAAGGATGGCGACTCCCGCCGCCAGCAGCCCGAGCAGCGCGATGGGCAGGATGTCGAGGGGCTGGAGCAGCACATCGGGCGGGATGTTCAGCGGGTCCACATGGCCCCCGAGCAGCCGCGCCACCATCACCGCCGAGACGGTTGCCGCCAGCACCGGGGCGGCGGCGGGAATGGAATAGCTGCCGATGATGATCTCGAACCCGTAGAAGGCGCCCATGAGCGGGGCGTCGAAGGCCGCGCCGATGCCCGCCGCCGCGCCCGCGCCCACCAGAATGCGCAAATCGTTGCGCCGCAGGTGGAAGGCCCGGCCGAGCCTCGAGGCGATGCCGCCGCCGATCTGCGAATAGCCCGCCTCCAGCCCCAGCGAGGCGCCGAAGCCGTTGGAGACCATGGTCTGAACGGAGACGATGATGCTGTCGGTGAGCGACATGCGCCCGCCGTGCAGCGCATTGGCCTCGATGGGGTCCACGAAATTGCGCCGACGCCAGCGTTTCAGGGCGAGGGCGATGAGCCCCATGGCCAGCCCGCCCGCCACCGGGACGAGAACCATCCATGGCGAGGACAGGGCCGGCGCGGCGCTGAGCCGGTCGCCGGGGGCGAGCTGGAACAGCACCTCGTGCATCCACTGGGTGGTCCGGCTCATGGCGCTGGCCGCGAGCCCGGCGAGGAGGCCCATCGCCGCCGCGATCACCACCAGCGCAACTTCCCGCTCGCGCACGCAGGTCCGGGCGAAGGCGATGAGGCGGTCGAAGGCCGAAGCCGGCGCCGCACCAACCGCCGGCGCGGGATCGGCGGGCACAGGATCGGCGGGCGGGATGGCCATCAGCTCAGCTGAACGTGTTGCTGCGGGGGAAGCCCTTGGGCGGCAGGCGGCCGGCCGAGGCGCGCTCGCCCTGCCATTCCAGCAGGTCGGTCACGGTCCAGGTGCGGCCGGAGGTGTCCTCCCAGGTGAGGCCTGAGGCCATGGAGAAGGCCTTGAGGTCGGACAGGCCGCCCTCGCGGTAGCGCTGGAGGCGCACGCCGCGCCCGCGGGTCATTTCCGGCACCTGGTTGAGCGGGAACAGCAGCAGCTTGCGGTTGTCGCCGATCACCGCCACCCAGTCCCCGTCCACGAACCGCACCGCCAGCGCCGCGTCCGGCGGATCGGTGACGAGCACCTGCTTGCCCTTGCGGGTGTTGGCGAGGCAGTCGTCCTCGCCCACCATGAAGCCGCGTCCCTGCCTGGAGGCCACCAGCAGCTTGCGCCCGGCCTGATAAGCGAAGACGGAGACGATCTCCGCCTCCTGCTCCAGGTCGATCATCAGGCGCACCGGCTCGCCGTGGCCGCGCCCGCCGGGGAGCTTGGCGGCGTCCAGCGTGTAGAAGCGGCCGTTGGAGGCGAACACCATGACCTTGGAGGTGGTCTCGGCGAAGAAGGCGTGGCCCAGGCTGTCGTCGCCCTTGAACTGGAGGTTGGAGAGGTCCTGCACGTGGCCCTTGAGGGCGCGGATCCAGCCCTTGTCGGAGACCACGATGGTGACCGGCTCGCGCTCCACCAGCGCCTCGGTGAAGGCATCCTCGTGGAAGGTGGGGGGCGCCGCGAACGTGGTGCGGCGGCGGCCGATGGCGGTCTCGGGGCCGTAGGTCTTGCGGGTCTCGCGGATTTCCCTGGCGATGTTCTTCCACTGCGCCGCCTCGGAGGCGACCAGCTTGTTCAGGCCGTCCTGCTCCTTGGTGAGGGCGTCGTGCTCCTTGCGGATCTCCATCTCCTCTAGCCGGCGCAGGGAGCGCAGGCGCATGTTCAGGATGGCTTCCGTCTGCACGTCGGTCAGCTCGAACGTGCGCATCAATTCCTGCTTGGGCTCGTCCTCCTCGCGGATGATGCGGATCACCTCGTCGAGGTTGAGATAGGCGATGAGGTAGCCGCCCAGCACCTCCAGCCGGTGGGCGATCTGCTCCAGCCGATGGCGCGAGCGGCGCAGCAGCACGTCGCGGCGGTGGTCGAGCCACTCCCGGAGCGCTTCCGAGAGGGAGAGCACCTTGGGGACCTGCCCGCGCACCAGCACGTTCATGTTGAGCGGGATGCGGGCCTCAAGCTCGGTGAGCTTGAACAGGCTCTCCATGAGCACCTCGGCATCCACGGTGCGGGCGCGGGGCTCCAGCACCAGGCGGATGTCCTCGGCGCTCTCGTCGCGCACGTCGGCCAGCAGCGGCAGCTTCTTGTCGGTGAGCAGCTCCGCGATCTTCTCCACCAGCCGGGACTTGGCGACGCCGTAGGGGATCTCGGTGACCACCACCACATAGGTGCCGCGCCCGGTCTCCTCCTTCTCCCAGCGCGCCCGCACGCGGAACGAGCCGCGGCCGGTGGCATAGGCCTCGGCCACGCCCACCGGGTCCTCCACCAGCACGCCGCCGGTGGGGAAGTCCGGGCCGGGGACGAACTGGAGCAGGTCGAAGGCGGGGGCCTCCGGGTGGTCGATGAGATGGAGCGCCGCGTCCAGCAGTTCGGCGGCGTTGTGGGGCGGGATGGAGGTGGCCATGCCCACCGCGATGCCCTGCGAACCGTTGGCGAGCAGGTTCGGGAACGCCGCCGGCAGCACCACGGGCTCTTCCTCGGAGCCGTCATAGGTGGGGCGGAAGTCCACCGCGTCCTCGTCGATGCCGTCCAGCAGCAGCCGGGCGGTCTCGGTGAGGCGGGCCTCGGTGTATCGCATGGCGGCGGCGTTATCGCCGTCCACGTTGCCGAAATTGCCCTGTCCGTCCACCAGCGGGTAGCGCTGGGCGAAATCCTGGGCGAGGCGCACCAGGGCGTCATAGACCGACTGGTCGCCGTGGGGGTGGAACTTGCCGATCACGTCGCCCACCACGCGGGCGGACTTCTTGAAGCCCTGGCCGGGATCGAGCCGCAACTGGCGCATGGCGTGCAGGATGCGCCGGTGCACCGGCTTCAGGCCGTCGCGCGCGTCGGGCAGGGCGCGGTGCATGATGGTCGAGAGGGCATACGCCAGGTAGCGCTCTTCCAGCGCGTCCTTGAGCGTGACTTTCTCGATGTGCCCGTCGCCGGGTGGAAGTGTGCGCGTGGCCATGCCTGCCAGTACCGCGCGCGCGGGCGAGCCACAAGCCGCCTTTGGAGGCCGGCCGCATCATCGGGGCGTCTCACAAGCGCCCGATGAAAAGCGTGCCATCGCCAAAATGCTGAACGGGAAATGAATTCATTGCCATTCCCCACGGTAAATCGTGGCGAAACTTCGCCGTGGACAAGAGATCAACTGCTGCTGAAAGACGAGAAATACCAAGGATGGAACAAAATCACGCCCCAGCGACGTTACAGCATCATAAGGCCGGGCGGTGAGTACGCCTCGTACCATGTGGAGGTCCGAAAATGAAGACGGCAGCTCTTGCGGCGGGCGGTATTGTTGCGTTGGCGCTTCTTGGTGCCGTGCCATCGGCGTCGGCCGGTTCGCTGATGGGGAGCGGTTCCACCTTCGCCGGTCAGGCGCAGGCCCAGGCCCAGGTGGAAGACGTGCGCTGGGCGCGGCGGTGCTGGCAGGAGCGCCGCTGGTGGAACGGGCGCCCCCACTGGGTGACCAAGTGCCGGAATGTTTGGGTGGGTCCGCGCCGCTACCGCGGCTGGTGATGATCTCGGCTTGGCCCGCTCTCCCGGCGCCAGGCTGAAACAAAAGCCGCGCGCGCATCGGAAAGGCCGAGCCCGCGCGGCTCAAGCACCCGCGTCAGCAGAAAGTGCCCGGTGAGGCGCAGCGCCTCCTCCACATCCTCCGCCGGTGGGGCGGTTCCATCCACCAGGAATCGCGGCAGAGCAAAGAGGCGGTCCGCATAGGGTGCGCCCGCCTGCCCGCAGACCGCCCGCCCGCTTTTCGGCGAGACATAGACCAGGTCCTCCCGCCCTCCGGTGGCGGCGCAGGTTTCCAGCTCCAGCCCGAACCCCAGCTCCGCCAACAGCGCCAGCTCGAAGCGGGCAAGCAGCCGGCCGGCCGCCGCGCGTTCCTCGAAGGCGTCGAGGATGGCCCCGAGGGTGAGAAACAGGCCCTCGTGCGGATCGCGCTCCGGCAGCAGGTGCAGCATCTGCGCCATGTGGGTGAAGCCGAAGGCGGCGTGGGGCGCGCGCATGAGCACATCGGTGCGCACCACCGCGGGTTCCAGCGCATAATTGCCCATGTGCTCGTCGAGACGCGCCCGCCAGGTGGCGCTCACCGTGTTGCCCGGCTGGAGCAGGGGCGCCTGCCGCCGCGAGGCCCCGCCCCGCACCATGCCGAGGTGGCGCCCGCGCAGGCGCGTGAGCAATTCCACGATGGCATTGCCCTCGCCGTGCCGCCGCACCCCCAGCACGATGCCCTCGTCGGTCCATTCCACGGCGTTGCCTGTGTCCGGCTTTGAACTTCGAGAAAAGGGACAAGCGTTGCGCGCGGCCTGCCGTGCCGGCTCAACACTGCCTCACGCTGCCGGCAATGAACGCCCTCCGGCTCGAAGACGCAACAGGGCGGCCGCGCCTTAAGACGGCGGAAACCCGAAGCGGCGAGGATGCGGCCATGCAAAGCCGCTCGCGCCTTCAATCCATCCTCGCCACGCTCGCCCTCCACCTGGGAGCGGCGGCGCTCATCGGCTATTTCGCCTATCACGCCTACAATGGCGATCATGGGCTCGTCGCCAAGCGCAACTATGAGCAGGAGATGAAGGCTCTGGAATCCGAGCTTGCCGGGCTCAAGGCCCAGCGCCGGGCGATGGAGAACAAGGTCTCCCTGCTCGCCCCCAACCAGCTCGATCCGGACATGCTGGACGAGGAGGCGCGGCGTCAACTCAACTTCATAAATGGCAAGGACCTGGTGCTGCTTCGCAGCAAATGAACTATATTTAAGTTCACAATGCATATGAACCGTTTTCAGGTTCATTATAGCAGAATCAAGAGTTTGCAACGTGTTGCAGCGCAGCACGGAAAAATTGGCGCTTTGAAGGCACCGGGAGCTGGGATAGGAAGACGCAGTTCCAGCGCTTCCTGAGGATGCCGATGGCCAAAAAGCCTTCCGCCCGTGTCGCCGATCCCGCGGCCCCGGCCCCCTTCACCAAAGACCAGGATCTTCTCGCCTACCGCGAGATGCTGCTCATCCGCCGCTTCGAGGAGAAGGCCGGCCAGATGTACGGCATGGGCCTCATCGGCGGCTTCTGCCATCTCTACATCGGCCAGGAGGCCGTGGTGGTGGGCATGCAGATGGCCATGAAGCCGGGTGACCAGGTCATCACCGGCTATCGCGACCACGGCCACATGCTGTCCACCGGCATGGCCGCGCGGGGCGTCATGGCCGAGCTGACCGGCCGCCGCGGCGGCCTGTCCAAGGGCAAGGGCGGCTCGATGCACATGTTCAGCATCGAGAAGCAGTTCTTCGGCGGCCACGGCATCGTCGGTGCCCAGGTCTCGCTCGGCACCGGCCTCGCCTTCGCCGATCGCTACCGCAACAACGGCGCGGTCTCGGTCACCTATTTCGGCGACGGCGCGGCCAACCAGGGCCAGGTCTACGAGAGCTTCAACATGGCCGAGCTGTGGAAGCTTCCGGTCGTGTATGTGATCGAGAACAACAAGTACGCCATGGGCACCTCGGTGTCCCGCGCCTCGGCCCAGCAGGACTTCTCCAAGCGCGGCACCTCCTTCAACATCCCCGGCGAGCAGGTGGATGGCATGGACGTGCAGGCGGTGAAGTCCGCCGGCGAGCGGGCGCTGGCCTTCGCCCGCGAGGGCAATGGCCCCTACATCCTGGAAATGCAGACCTACCGCTATCGCGGTCACTCCATGTCGGACCCGGCCAAGTACCGGTCCAAGGAGGAGGTCCAGAAGATGCGCACCGAGCACGACCCCATCGAGCAGGTCCGCAACCGTCTCCTCGAAAGCCACGGGGCGACCGAGGACGAGCTGAAGAAGTTCGACGCCGAGGTCCGCGAGATCGTGAACGAGGCGGCGGACTTCGCCACCAACGATCCCGAGCCCGATGTGTCGGAGCTGTACACGGACATCCTGCGCTGAGCGGCGGGCCGTGGCCGCGCTGTTCCATATCCTCGCCGGCCTCGCGCTCCTCGCGGCGCTGAGCGCCTGGGCCGTCGCCGTGCGCGGCGGCCTGAAGACCATCGCCGCCAACCGCGCGGCCGGGCAGGGGGGCGGCGCGGGAAGCTACGCCCTTCTGGCGTTCTGGCCCTTCGCCGTGAAGCGGCGGGGCCGCGAGGCTGACGCCGACGCGGTGCGGACCGGCAAGGCGGCCATCGCCTTCTTCGTGTCCGTGACCGTCGCGGTCGCCGCCATCTCCGCCTACACGAACCTCACCTTCAAGCCCCCCGTGGCCCCGGCCGGCTCCTCGCCGGCCGCACCCGCGGGCGCGCCGAGCAAGAGCTGACAGCCATGGCCATCGAAGTCCTCATGCCGGCCCTGTCTCCCACCATGGAGAAGGGCAATCTCACCAAGTGGCTCAAGAAGGAAGGCGACACCGTAAAATCCGGTGACGTCCTCGCCGAGATCGAGACCGACAAGGCCACCATGGAGGTGGAGTCCATCGACGAAGGCATCCTCGGCCGCATCCTCGTCCCCGAGGGCGCCCAGGACGTGGCGGTGAACACCCCCATCGCCACCATCCTCGCCGACGGCGAAGATGCCAGCGCGGCTCCCGCCCCCAAGG
>NZ_JAIVFO010000056.1 GCF_029991245.1 Xanthobacter autotrophicus | reverse complement strand
ACCCTGCCCTCCCCCGCAAGCGCGAGAGGGTTGGCACCGCCCCCGGTTGCTGCGGCAGATTTTCAGATTGGGACACCACCAACTCATGCGAGCGCCGGAGCGGCCGCTTGCGGGGCCGTCCTCAGGCGCGCCGATGCGGGTTCGCTTCCGCACCGGAAGGCGGCGGTCAGGGGCGGCGCGGCTTCTTTCCCGGCGGCTTGCCGGCGAAGGCGTTGGGACCGCGCTCGGCGGGGCCGCGGCTCGGGGGCTTCCCGGCGCGCGGCTCATGACCGCCCTTGCCCGGTGCGGCCTTGTCGCGGAACGGCTTGCCCCGGCCCGGCCGGTCCTGCCCCGGCTTGTCATACCCGGGTTTGTCCTGAGGCCCCTTCCAGCGCGGCGCCGGCCGTTCGGGACGGCTTGTCACCGGTCCACCGGGCAGCGGCTCGATGACCACATCCGAGCCATCGGACTTGCGCGCGGCCGTGCTGAAGCGGTCGACGGCGGCGGCGCTGACCTCGAAGGCGGTTTCCTCGTCGAAGATGCGGATGGCGCCGATGTCATCGCGCGTCACGCCCCCGCGCCGGCAGATCAGCGGCAGCAGCCAGCGCGGGTCCGCCTTGTTGCGGCGCCCGATATTGAGCCGGAACCAGGCCCCGCCGCCGGCGCCGGAAGGTCCGCCAAGCCCGCGCGCGGCGGCACGGTCGCGGCCGCGCGGCTCGCCGGGGTCGGCGACCTCCTCCGGTGAGGGCAGGCCGGCGCGATACAGGCGCACCAGCGCCGCCACCAGATGCTCCGCCGGCTGCTGTTCCAGCAGCGTGCGGGCGACAGCGGTATCTTCCTCGCTCGGCTCGTCGGTCAGGAGAGGGTCGCGCAGCATGCGCTCGTGGTCGAGCTTGCGGATCTCGTCGGCCGTGGGCGGTCCCGACCAGGCCGGGGCCAGGCCCATGCCCCGCAGCATGTCCTCGGTGCGGCGGCGGCGGAACGGGGGCACCAGCAGGACGCTGACGCCCTTGCGGCCAGCCCGGCCGGTGCGGCCGCTGCGGTGCTGGAGGCTTTCCGCATCGTTCGGCAGGTCGGCGTGGATGACGAGGCCGAGGCTCGGCAGGTCGATGCCGCGGGCCGCCACATCGGTGGCGACACAGACCCGCGCCCGGCCGTCGCGCAGGGCCTGCAGCGCGGAATTGCGCTCGTTCTGGCTCAGCTCGCCGGACAGGGCGACGGCCGAAAACTGCCGCTCCTGAAGCGTCGCGTGCAGGTGCCGCACCGTTTCGCGGGTGTTGCAGAACACGATGGCGCTGGGCGCATCATAAAAGCGCAGCACGTTGACGACGGCGTGCTCGATCTCCTTCGGCACCACGCGCATGGCGCGGTATTCGATGTCGGCGTGGCCGCCCTCGGCGCTCGCCACCTCGATGCGCAGCGCCTCGCGCTGGTAGCGCTTGGCCAGCATGGTGATGCCGCGCGGCAGGGTGGCGGAGAACAGCAGGCTGCGCCGCTCCGGCGGGGTGGCGTCGAGGATGAACTGGAGGTCCTCGCGGAAGCCGAGGTCGAGCATTTCGTCGGCTTCGTCCAGCACCACCACCCGCACAGCGGAGATGTCGAGCCGGCCCCGCTCCAGATGGTCGCGCAGGCGGCCGGGGGTGCCGACGACAATGTGGGCGCCCCGGCTCAGCGCCCGCTGCTCCTGGCGCGGGTCCATGCCGCCGACGCAGGAGACGATGCGCGCGCCGGTCGCCGCATAAAGCCACTCGAACTCGCGCTGGACCTGCAGGGCCAGTTCCCGGGTGGGGGCCACCACCAGCGCCTGCGGCGCCGTGGCGGGTCCGAAGCGCTCGTCCGTGCCCAGCAGCGTGTCCGCCATGGCGAGGCCATAGGCCACGGTCTTGCCCGAGCCGGTCTGCGCGGACACCAGAAGGTCGCGCCCCGACGCCTCGGGGGCGAGCACGGCGAGCTGCACCGGCGTCGGGTCGTTGTAGTCTCGTTCTGCCAGCGCGCGAGCCAGCGCCGGGTTTGTCGTCATGAAGGGCACGGGCTTGGTTCCGCCTATCTGGCAATGTCGTCAGGCGTCGAACGGGAGCCATCGGATGGGGTTGAGGAGGTCTTCTTAATGGAGCAGAGGCCCTGTTACCACGGCCAGCTTGGAGTCATCCAATGCGCGCGACCGCCGCAACAGCCTCATAGCCTGGGAAGCGACAAGCCGCTCCGCGGGCTGGCGGAGCGGCCTGTACAGTGGGGCAGGCGCTAGCCGACGGCGACGGCGCGGACCGTCGGCTCTTCCTCCGCGTCGGGAGCAACGGCGTCGATGCCCACGGACATGCCCTTGAATTCCGCGTCCCCGTAGATGGTCGCGAACGCCGCGTCGGCGGCATCCCGGCCGACGCCGATCCGCACCAGCCCCTGCAGGGCGGCCTGCCGGGTGGCGTCGAACAGATACCATTCGCCGCCGAGATAGGCCTCGAAGACCGCATGGAAATCCGGCGGGTCCAGCTGCCAGGCGTAGCCGCTGGCGAAGCGGGCGGGGATATTGAGGGCACGGCAGAAGGCGATGCCCAGATGCGCGAAATCCCGGCACACGCCGGCGCGCAGCACCATGGTGTCGTAGGCGGAGGTCTGGGCGTCGCTGGAGCCGCGGACATAGTCCACGTGATCGTGGATCCAGCTGCAGATGGCACTCACCCGGTTGTGGCCGGGCTCCAGCTCGCCGAACTCGCGGCGGGCGAAGCGCCCTAGAAGGTCGGACTGGCAGAAGCGGCTGGGGTTGAGGTAGGGCAGGATCTCCAGCGGCAGCTCGCCCACCGGCACCTCGGCGATGCCGGCGGGTTCCTTCTCGATCATGTTTACTTCGACTTCGCCGGCATAGGCCACGGTGAAGGGACCCGGATTGGCGATCACCCGCAAAAACCGGCTGCCGCCCTCATCCTCGGCAAGCCGCTCGATGGCATAGCCCGGCGTCAGCTGCAGCCGCTCGGCGATGATGCGTTGCCGGCGCAAGGCGGCAGCCTCGACGTTGAGGATGAACACGGCGGGAGACTTCACCTCGTATTCGAGGCGGGATTGGACGGCGAAGCGCATTTTTGCCCCCGTTAGGTCCGCGCGCGGACGGCGCGAGGAAGACTCCGCAGGCCGCGCTTTGTTCCAGCTGCCGTAACGCGGGCTGTTCGCTACGCCCGCAGGCCCCACCACCACTGCCGCCGCGCCGCAACCCTCTCGCGCAAACCGTAGCCTGTGCCTTCCGTCCCGCGCAGCCGGCAGCTAAGATGCCCGCCATGTTGCAAAGCAGCATCACGGGCGAATGACGCAGGCTGGGAAGGCCGGAATGGGCAAACTCTTCAGCGCGCACGGCGCGGCACGCTGGCTTTCGTTCTTCGCCGGATGGGTAATGCTCGGCCGCGTTCACGCGATCGACCTTGCCGCCGGCGCGATCATATCGGGCCTGGCCGCAGCCCTCAGCCTGCACCTGCTGCCGGCCGTGCACCTGAACCCAGCGGCGACGCTGGCCTATGCCGCCCGCTTCTTCGCCGGCTCGCTGCGCGCCGGGTGGGACGTGGCACGGCGCGTCGCGGCCCGCCCGCCGCAGGTGCACCCCGGCGTGCTGGTGGTGCCCTGCGCCGTACCGCAGGGCCTCGCGCGGGATGCCTTTCGGGCGCTCGCCAGCCTCCAGCCGGGCACGCTGCCCTTGGCCGGACAGGGTCCGGAGCTGCGGGTGCATTGCCTCGATATCACCGCCCCGGTGGCTGCGGCGCTGGATGCGGATGCCTTAGCCTTCCTCGCCATGGCGGACACGCCGCGCCATGGCTGACCTGCTCTTCGCGGCGGCGACGCTGCTTCTGCTCCTGGCCGCGGCCGGCCTCGCAGCGCTGTGGCGGGCCGGCAACGACGTGGATCGCATGCTCGCCGTCCAGTTGCTCGGCGCGGCGGGGATCGCCGTGCTGCTGCTGCTGACGCCGGCCACGGGCGATCCCGCACTGCTGGATACCGCGCTGCTTTTGGCCCTGCTCGCTGCCCTCGCGGCCTGCGCCTATCGCGCCGCCTTCGGACCCGCGCGGCAGAAAGCGGGGACGCCACCGGCGGTGCCGCGGCCATGAGCCTGATCGCGGATGCCTTCACCCTCGTGTTCGTCGCGGCCGGCATCGCCTTCTTCGCCGCAGGAACCCTCGGCCTGGTGCGCCTGCCGCAGACGCTGTCGCGCATCCACGCCCTCACCAAGGCCGACAATGTAGGCCTCGCGCTTATCGTCCTCGGGCTGCTGCCACAGGCGGCGAATGTCCTCGAAGGTGCCAAGATGGTGGCGGTCTGGCTGCTCGCCCAGCTCGCCTCCGGCGCGGTGGCACAGGTCATGGCGGAGGCCGTGATGGCCGAGACCAAAGCCACCAAGGACGCCGCCCCGCCCGAGGAGGGTCACCCGTGAGCCTTGTGTTCGATGCCGTGCTCTGCCTCGTGCTCCTCGCGGGCGCGCTAGGCGTGGTGACCACCGGCGCGGCGCGGCCGGCGGTGATCGCCTTCATCGGCTACGGACTGCTGCTGGGCCTCGCCTGGGTGCGCCTCGCCGCCGTGGACGTGGCGCTGACCGAGATCGCCATCGGCAGCGGCATTTCCGGCGTGGTGCTGCTGCGCTGCGTGCGCGCCCTGCCCGCGGAGCCGCTAACGCCGGCACCAAATCGCATGCTGAAGCCGCTCGCGGCCGTCGTCTCCATCACCATCGCGGCCGCGCTCGCGGCGGTGGTGCTCGCCCTGCCGGAGCCGGCGCCCTCCCGCGCCGCCGACGTGGCCGCCGCCCTGCCCGCCACGGATCTCGGCAACCCGGTCACCGGGGTGCTGCTCGTCTTCCGCGCCCTCGACACCCTGCTGGAGAAGGTGGTGCTGCTGTTGTCCCTGGTGGGCGTGTGGGCCCTGTCGCGCGATCCGGCCTGCCGGGGGCGGCCGGCCCCCCTGTCACCGGAGCCGGCGCCGGCCCCCTCCGCCTTCCTTGCCCGCGTGCTGGCGCCCATCGGCGTGCTGGTGGGGCTCTATCTCCTGTGGGCCGGCGCCGATCATCCCGGCGGCGCGTTCCAGAGCGGGGCGGTGCTCGCCGCCATGGGCCTCCTGCTGGTCATGGGCGACCAGATCCGGACCCCGGCGGCGGAAAGCCGGGGCCTGCGCCTGCTGCTGCTGGCCGGACCGTTCGGCTTCCTGGCGGTGGGCTTTGCCGGCTGGGCCACGGCGGGCGTCTTCCTGGGCTATCCGCCGGGGGCGGAGAAAGCAGTCATCATCGCCGTGGAGGTGGCCATCACCGTATCCATTGCCGTCACCCTCGGCCTCATCGTGCTCGGCCCGCCGGCCGGAGAGGAACGCCCGTGACCGGCGCCCTTCTCTTCGGTCTCGCCGGGGCGGCCCTGGTCGGCTGCGGCGTCTATGGGCTGCTGACGGCGCCCGGCGCCCTCGGCCGCGTCCTCGGCTTCAACATCCTCGGCGGCGGGGTCTTCCTGATGTTCGGCGTGGTGGCGCGGCGCGGCGCGGGCGCGGGGTTCGGCGCCGATCCGGTGCCCCAGGCGCTGGTGATCACCGGCATCGTGGTCGCCTTCTGCGCCACCGCCCTCGCCGTGGCCCTGCTGGTGCGGCTCTGCGCCGTTCAGGCCGAGGCCGCGCGCGGCGGTGACGGGGACAAGGAGACGTGAGCGCCCTTCTCGTCCTCGCGATCACGGCCCCGCTCCTCGGCCTCGTGCCGCTCCTGCTGCTGGGGCCGCGGACCGGCGAACGCGCCGCCCTGGGGATGCTCGCCGTCAACGTGGCCATCACCGCCGGCATCGCCGAGCGGGTGGCGCAGGGCGGGCGGGCGCTGGGCTATGTGGTCGGCGGCTTCGCCCCGCCGCTGGGCGTGGGATTGCGGGCCGACGGCTTTTCCGCCGCCATGATGCTGATGGCCGCCTTGGTCCTGCTGTTCACCGGCCTGTTCGCCATGACCGGGCCGGGGGACATGACGCGCAAGGTCAAGGCGCGCGGCTCCGCCGGCATGCCGGCCACCTTCTTCATCCTGCTGCTGTCGCTGGCCTGCGCCCTCAACCTCGCCTTCCTGGCGCAGGACCTCTTCACCCTCTATGTGGCGCTGGAACTGCTCACCTTCGCCGCCGTGCCCCTGGTGTGCCTGGAAGGCAAGGCGGGGCAGCTTTCAGCCGCGCTCACCTACCTGCTGTTCGCGTTGTTCGGCTCGGTGCTCTACCTGCTGGGCGTGGTGCTGATCTATGGGCTGTATGGCACGCTGGACATCGCCCACCTCGCCGGCCTGATGGCACAGGGGACGGGCGGCGCAACCGCCGGCGCGGCGCTCGCCCTGATGAGCGCGGGGCTGATGGCCAAGGCCGCCCTGTTCCCGCTCCACCTCTGGCTGCCGCCCGCCCATTCGGGGGCGCCACCGGCGGCGAGCGCGGTGCTCTCCGCCGTGGTTATCAAGGCGCCGCTGTTCCTTCTGGTGCGGCTCTGGTCGGACCTTGCGCCCCTGCCCCTGACCCAGGTGGCGGGCCCGGTCTTCGCCCTGTGCGGGGCGGCGGCCATCGTGTTCTGCGGGGTGGTGGCGCTGGCGCAGGAGCGGCTGAAGCTGCTGATCGCCTATTCCACGGCGGCGCAGATCGGCTACCTGTGCCTCATGTTCCCCCTCGCCGCCTCCGACGACGGGCCATGGAGCGCCCTCGCCTGGACCGGCGGCACGCTGCATCTCGTTTCCCACGCCCTGTCCAAGGCCGCCATGTTCCTGGCCGCCGGCCTGATCGCGGAGACCATGGGGCATGACCGGCTGTCCGGGCTCGGCGGCGTCGGTCGGGTGGCACCGGTGAGCGTCGCCGCCTTCGGCCTCGGCGGCCTGTCGCTCATGGGGCTGCCGCCCTCCGGCGGCTTCGTCGCCAAGGTGATGCTGCTGACCTCGGCCCTGCAGCAGGGCGCGTGGTGGATCGCCACCGTCGTGCTTGTCGGCGGGCTGCTGGCGGGCGGCTATGTGCTGCGGGTGGTGGTGATCGCCCTGCAGCATCCAGATAGCGACGCAGCATCAGGAAGAGGCCTGCCCGACGCGCGGGAGTGCCGCTGGCGGGCGCTGATCGCCCTCGCCCTCGCCTTCGGGGCCATGCTGGTCGGCTTCATGCCGCTCGCCCCCCTGCCCTTCCTGGATATCGGCCGCCCCGTGACCTGGGAGGGACTGCTGCCATGACCGGCGATACCCTCTCCCCGCCGCTCGATCTCTCCGCCCTCGAACCCGCCTTGCCGGTCCTCTCCGAGGCGCTGATGGTGGTGGCGATTGCGCTGCCGCTGGTGCTGGCGTTCGCCGCGCTGGTGCCGGCGGTGCGTCGCGCCTTGCCCCATCTTCTGGTCTTCGTCCCGCTTCCGGCGCTGATCGCAGCCCTGGCGGTGCCGCGGGGGCTGTCGGTGCTGGTGGCGCCCGATCCCTTCCGCTTCACCCTCGCCCTCGATGCGCCGGGCGCGCTGCTGCTGGGCGGGTCCTCGCTCTTGTGGATGACGGCCGGCGCCTATGCCATGGCCTATCTGCGCAAGGACCCGGCGCGGCCGGCCTTCATGGTCTGGTGGCTGCTCACCATGGCGGGGTCCTTCGCCGTGTTCCTGGTGGCGGATGTGGCGAGCTTCTATCTCGCCTATGCCCTCGTCAGCTTTTCCGCCTACGGCCTCGCCGCCCACGACGATACCCTTGAGGCCCGGCGCGCCGGATCGCTCTATCTGGCCCTGACCGTGCTCGGCGAGGCGCTGCTGATCGCGGCCTTCGTCATGCTCGCCTCCGGCACGGCCGACGCCAACCCGCAGATCCGCGACGCGGTCGCCCTGCTGCCCACCTCGCCGTGGAAGACGCCGGTGCTGGTGCTGGTCCTCCTCGGCTTCACGCTGAAAATGGGCCTGTTCCCCCTGCATGTGTGGATGCCGCTGGCCCATTCCGTGGCGCCGGTGCCCGGCTCGGCGGTGCTCTCGGGGGTGGTGGTGAAGGCCGGGGTCATCGGCCTGCTGCGCTTCCTGCCCGAGAGCGTGCCCCTGCCCGGCTGGGGCGCGGTGCTGTGCGGCGCCGGCCTGTTCACGGCCTATTACGGGGTCGCCGTGGGCCTCACCCAGCGACACCCCAAGCGCGCCCTCGCCTATTCCACCGTGAGCCAGATGGGGGTGGTGGCGGCGGTGATCGGCGCCGGCATCCTGAACGGGACGGCCGGCACCTTCACCATCGCCGCCTATTATGCGGCGAACCACATGCTGCTGAAGGGCGCCATGTTCCTCGCGGTGGGCGTGGCCATGGCCTCCGCGCCCCGGCGGGCATGGGCGGTGGCGGGGGTCGCCGGCCTGCTGGGCCTGAGCCTTGCCGGCCTGCCGCTGACCGGCGGCGCCATGGCGAAATACGCCATCAAGCTCATCGTGCCAGAGGGGGTGGCGGGCACCCTGCTCACCCTGTCCGCCGCCGGCAGCACCCTGCTGATGGCGCGCTATGCCCTGCTGGTCGCCCGCAGCGGCACGGAAGGAGCGCCGCCGCGCGGCCTCATCCTGCCCGCGCTCGCCCTCGCCGGGCTGGCGCTGGTATTGCCCTTCCTGCTGTTCGAGGCGGTGACGGGCCTGCCGGCTGGCGTGGCCTTCACGCCCGCGGCGCTCATGAAGGGGCTGTGGCCCGTGGCGGTCGGGCTCGCGGTGGCAGCGCTCCTCGCCTGGAAAGCGCCGCGCGTGCCGGAGGTGCCGGCCGGCGATATCCTGCACACCCTCGGCTTTCTGGGTGCGACGGGCCGGACGATCATGGGCGGGGCGGTGGCAGCCGACGCCGTCCTGCGCCGCTGGCCGGTTGCCGCCCTCGCCCTGCTGGGGGTCGCCGCCCTGGTCGCCGCCACGCTGACCTTCGCCGTCGTGCCTTTATAGCAACCCGCGCCCATGGCAGGGTCTGCGACTGACCGAATCGGTCAACTTGCGGCGGGAAGGCGCGGGCATACGGCCGCCGAGACACAGGACGAGTGAGGAAACGATCGATGCCAAGACCGCCATTTCGCCGAACCGGAAGCTCGGTGCGAGACACCGCTGAAGCGGCGTTCAAATCGGCCACCACCAAGCCAGTGGAGGCGCCCCCCAAGGCTCCGGCTATTCCCAGCGGGCGGGAAATGGTCACGCTCCGCATCGACCGCGAGGTGCTGGAGCATTTCCAGGAGGGCGGCCCCGGCTGGCAGGACCGGATCAACGACGCGCTGCGCAAGATCGTCGACGCCAAGTCTTGAGCGAGGCCAAGTCTTGAGCCGGGGCGCCGGGCAAGTGCGCTGACCCTTGGCCTTTCCGGCGCCGTCACGGCAGCTCCGGCCGGGCCGCTTGACCGGGAAAGGGTCAGCGCGGCCGGTTGCATCCGCGCCAGCGCATCGAACGCCTTGCGCTGCGGGCGGCGTGAGCAGATCACCGGCTCCAGCGTCGTTAAGACCGCAGCGACGAGGCCTGCGCCGTCAAACGGCCAGCCACTCCTCCATCAGCCGCGCGTTGGAGGTGAGCGCCTGCGGCGCGCCCTCGAAGACGATGCGGCCGTGGCCCATGACGCACACCCGGTGCGACACCTTGAGGGCGATGGTGAGCTTCTGCTCCACCAGCAGCACCGACACCCCGCGCCGGTTGATATCGGCGATGGCCTCCCCCACCACGGTCACGATCTTCGGCGCCAGGCCCTCGGTGGGCTCGTCGATGAGGATGACCAGCGGGTTGCCCAGCAGGGAGCGGCACATGGTGAGCATCTGCTGCTCGCCGCCGGAAAGGCTGCCGGCGCGGGTGTTGCGCCGCTCCTTCAGGCGCGGGAAGTAATCGAACATCTGCTCGATGGTCCAGCGCGCGGCGCCCTCCGCGCCCTTCTGCTCGCCCATCCGCAAATTCTCGTCCACGGTGAGGTTGAGGAAGACCTCGCGCTCCTCCGGCACGTAGGCGATGCCGGACCGGCAGATGGTGAAGGCGCGGGCGCCGGTGAGGTCCTTGCCGCGCAGCACGATGTGCCCGCCGGTGGGCGGCACCAGGCCCATGATGGCCTTCAGCGTGGTGGACCGGCCCGAGCCGTTGCGGCCCAGCAGGCTCACCACCTCCCCCTGCCCCACCTCGAAGGTGACGCCGTGCAGGATGTGGCTCTTGCCGTAATGGGCGTGGAGGCCGTCGACGGTGAGAAGGGGCGTGTCGCGCATCAGCTGGCCTCCTCGCCGAGATAGGCTTCGCGGACCGCGAGGTTGCCGCGGATCTCGGCCGGCGTTCCGGTGGCGATGATCTGTCCGTAGACCAGCACGCTGATGCGGTCGGAGAGGGAGAACACCACGTCCATGTCGTGCTCCACGATGAGCAGCGTGCGCCCCTTCGTGATCTCGCGGATGAGGCCCACCGTGTATTCGGTCTCCTCGTGGGACATGCCCGCCATGGGTTCGTCCAGCAGGATCACCTTGGGATCGCTCGCCAGCGTCATGCCGATCTCCAGCGAGCGCTGCTCGGAATAGGACAGTTCGCTGGCCAGCACCCCGGCCCGCTTCTCCAGCCGCACCTGGGCCAGCAGTTCGTCCACCAGATGGGTCACCGCCTTGAGGCGGGAGGCCCTTCGCCAGAACACGAATTCAAGGCCGAAGCGCCGCATCACCGCCAGCCTCAAATTCTCGAACACCGAGAGGCCGGGGAAGATGTTGGTGATCTGGAAGGAGCGCGCCAGCCCCTGCCGGTTCACCAGATGGGGCGGCATGCCGCCGATGGGCAGGCCATCCAGCAAGATCTCGCCGGCCGTGGGCGTCAACTGGCCGGAGATGAGATGGAACAGGGTGGACTTGCCCGCCCCGTTCGGCCCGATCACCGCATGGCGCTCCCCCGGCACCACGTCGAGTGCGATGCCGCGGATGATCTCGATGGGACCGAAGGACTTGCGGACCCCGTGGAGGGACAGGACAGGCGTGCTCATGAAACGCCTCCGCGCTCAGGATCCAGGCGACGCGACGCAAAATTGAGGAGGCCGAGGCCCACCGCCATCAGGCCCAGGGGCAGCCCCCAGGTGACGGCCGAGAACGGCAGCCATTCGCGCCCGAACAGGGTGACCGGCGGCCATGGGGTGCCGACGATCATGGAGCGGTAGTCGGTGGAGAAGAAGCGCTGCGCCAGCTCCACCATGCACACGAAGCCAACGATGGCGAACCCCAGCGCCACCACGAACAGCACTCCCGCCGAAAGCCGCTCCCAGCCCAGGCCGAAGCGCCCCTCGCGGACCCGTTTGGCGAACTCGCCCACGAGGCCGTCGGGCAGGAACATCATCACCAGCACGAACAGCACGCCCTGATAGAGCAGCCAGGAGCGGGTGAGGTCCGACACCGCATAGCCGAAGAAGGACATGAGCGCAGCGCCGATGGCCGGCCCCAGGAACACCTTCACGCCGCCGATATAGCTGTTGAGCACCACCGAGGCGGAGAGCTGCATGTCGAGCACGACATAATTCGCCGCCTCGATGTTGAGCGCCTGCAGCGCGCCCGCCACGCCCGAGAACATGGCCGAAACGGCAAAGACCAGCACGCCCAGCCTGTGGACATTGTAGCCGAGGAAGCGCAGCCGGTGGGTGTTCTCGCGCAGGCCGAGGGTCAGCCGGCCCACCGGCGTCAGGGTGTAGAGATAGAGCAGCACCAGGCAGAGCAGCACCCAGAAGAGGGTGAGGTAATAGACCTCCACATTGCTGCCGAAGGTGAAGCCCCAGGCCGGCATGCGCATGGCGGAGATGCCCGCCTCGCCGCCGAACACCTCCTTCAGGTGTGGCGCCAAAGCGTGCAGCAGCTCGGCCAGCGCCAGCGTGATCATGGAGAAGTAGACGCCGGTGCGCTTGGTGGCGAACCAGCCGGCGGCGATGCCGCTCAGGAGGCCCATGAAGCCGCCCATCAGCGGCAGCAGCGGCGTGGGCAGGAGGCCGACGCCGTTGAAGGCATTCATGGCATGGATGGTGGCGAAGGCGCCGATGCCGAAATAGGCCGAATGGCCGAAGGAGAGCATCCCCGCCTGCCCGCACAACAGGCTGAAGGCGGAGGCGAACAGGGCGGCGATCAGCATCTGGATCGACGCATTCACGAGGCCGGGAGACAGGACGGCCGGGGCGGCGACCAGCGCCGCGACGGCAAGGACGAGGAGGAGGACCTTGGTGCGCATGGATTAGCTCTTGTCGCCGAACAGGCCCGAGGGACGCACCAGCAGCACCAGCAGCATGAGCGCGAAGGGAATGGTTGCGGCAAGGCTCGACACCTGCAGCGTCAGGGGGCCGCCCACCGCGCGCGCCCAGTCGCCGAGACCAATGATCCCGAGCAGGTCGGCAAAGCTCGCGTCGATGCCCACCGCCAGCGAGGTGACAATTCCGATGAGCAGGGAGGCGACCATGGCCCCTTCCAGCGAGCCGAGGCCGCCGATCACGACCACCACGAACACCAGCACGCCCAGTTCCAGCGCCATGTTGGGATTGGTGGTGTAGAACGCCCCCGCCAGCGCGCCGGCAAGACCCGCAAGCGCCGCGCCCACCCCGAACACGCCCATGAAGACGAGGGGCACGTTATGGCCCAGCGCCTCGGCCATGCGCGGGCGGAAGATGGCCGAGCGCACCACGATGCCCACCCGCGTGGTGGTGAGCAGCGCGTAGATGACACCGAACATGGCCAGCGCCACCGCGCCCATGATGAGCCGGTAGACCGGATAGTCGGTGCCGCCGATGCGGAAGGCGGAGAAGCTGAGGTCGGCGGGCACCCGGTAGTCCACCGGGAAATTGCCGAAGAACAGCTTGATCAGCTCGGCGATGATGAAGGACAGGCCGAAGGTGAGCAGCAGCTCGTGGGCATGGCCGAAGCGGTGGACCCGGCGCAGGAAATAGCGCTCCACCACCACCCCCACCGCGCCGACCACGAGGGGGGAGACGATGACCGCCAGCGCGAAGCCGAGCACGCCCGACAGGGCATAGGCCACATAGGCGCCCAGCATGTAGAACGAGGCGTGCGCAAAATTGAGGACGCCCATCATGCCGAAGATGAGGGTCAGTCCCGCCGAGACCATGAACAGCAGCAATCCGTAGATCGTGCCGTTCAGGATCGCCACGAGCAGGTGTTCCATCAGATTATCCCCTCGCTTCCCTCACCCTCATCCCCCGGCGCGGCCGGGTGGATGCCCCGGACGCGCCGGGGCATGACGGCAGATGATGGGGTGTGCCCCCTGGCCCGTCAGTTGGGCCGCGTCATCTTGCAGGCCTCCTGCACCGGGGAGGAGGCCTCCGCCGCGGTGAAGACCTTCATCGGCTTGAAGCCGAGGGGGGTGCCGTCCACCTTGAACTTGGCGTCTTCCGCCACGATGGAGACCACCATGGGAATCTGCGCCTGATGGTCGGCGGCGCGCATGCTGGCCTCGCCCATGGGCGTCTTGACCTTGACGGTCTCGATGGCCTTGGCGACGGCGTTGATATCGACACTGCCGTCCTTGGCCGGCGGCACGCTTTTCAGCGCCTCGCCCACCATGGCCACGCCGAAGGCGGTCTGCGGCTCGATGAACACCGGGTAGTGGCCGGTCTTCGCCTTGTAGTCCTCGGCGAAGGCGGCACTGGCCTCGCTGGCCTCGGCGTTGAACGGGTGGGACACCACATGGCCGACAGCGACCTCGCCCGCATTGGCGATGTTGCCGGGCTGGTCGAGGAAGGCGGTGGCGAAGCGCGCCTTCAGGCCCGCGCCGCGGGTCGCCTTCATGAGCAGCAGCAGGTCGTTGGACCAGTTGCCGGTCATCACCGTCTCGGCATTGGCGGCGGCGATCTTGGCGACGTAGGGCGAGAAGTCCTGGATCTTGTTGACGTCGTGGAGCGTCTTTTCCACCACCGTGTAGCCGCCCAGCGGGGCGTTGGCGACGATGGCGCCCTCCATGTCGATGCCCCAGCTGTAGTTCTGGTTCATGGCATAGACGCGGGTGCCGAGGATGCCCGCATCCTTCATGGCCAGCACCATGGGCTTCACCCGCACCTGCGCGTTGGGATTGAAACGGAAGTGGTGGAAGTGGCACTTGGCGCCGGTCAGCTCCAGCGCCTCGCCGCCCACGTTGAGGAAGATGACTTCCTTGCCGGGATTGCGGATATTGTACTTGCGCACGTCCTCGGTGATCTGGCCCGACACGGCGGAGGAGGCGCCCTGCACGATGAAGCGGGCGCCATCGGCGATGGCCGCCTTGACCTTGTCGGCCGCGCCCACCGGGCCGCCCTGGTTGTCATATTCGAGCAGGACGATCGGCTCGCCACCATAGCCGCCGCCGGCGTTGATCTTGTCGATGCCGTATTTCGCGGCGGTCTTGAACAGCAGGCCCGTGGATGCCTGCGGGCCGGAAAGCGTCTCGATCACCGCGACCTTCAGCGGCTCGGCGCTGGCCACGCCCGCCGTGGAGGCCAACAGCACGGCGGCGATGGGCGCGAGGAAACCTGTGCGGATCTTCATGATAAATCCTCCCTGTGACGGTGTTTTGCTTCGTTTCACCTGATTTTTCTTGAACTCTGCGGTCTCAACCCGCCGCGCGCAAGTGGCGTTCCAGCAGGCGCCACACCGCGTCGCGGATTTCCAGCTGCGGCATATGGCCGACGCCGGAGAACAGGTGCAATCCAACCATGCCCGGCAGCCGCCGCATATGGCCGGGGGGGATGATCCTGTCCTCGGTGCCGGCGACGACGGTGACCGGAATGCGCAATTGCTCCAGCTCCGCGCGCACGCTGAAGGCCTGGGTCCCGTCCGGGAACAGGGCGGCGGCGAGGCGAAGCTGGGCCGCCACCAGCGCCTCGTCGGCGCGGGCCGCGGCGGCGGCGCGCACGAAGGCGGGGGTGAGCACCGCGGGATCGGCAACCAGCTCGCCCATCCAGGGCGCGAGGCTCTCGGCGGTGCGGGCGCGGGCAAGGCCCGACACGAAGGCGCCGTTGATGTCCGGCCCCAGACCCGCCGGGGCCAGCAGGAACAGGGAGCGCACGTCGGGATAGCCTTCCGCCGCGAGCGCCACGGCCACCGCCGCGCCGAGGGAATGGGCGACAAGATCGAGATCGAACAGGCCGAGCCGCTCCAGCGTCTCGCCCACCGCCGCCACCAGCGCCTCGAAGCGCGCGGCGCCGTGCCCGGCCGATCCGCCATGGCCCGGCAGGTCGATGCCGAGCACCGGCCGCGACAGCGCCGCGCCGGCGAGGAAGGGACGCCAGCCGTTCAGCTCCGAGCCGAAGCCGTGGACCAGCACCAGCGGCCGGCCCTCGCCTTGGCGCAGCCACGCATGGTTGAGGCCCCCCTGCCCCGCCCCGGGGGAAAGACGCGGCGCAGCAGTGGAAAGACGCGGCGCGGCGGGCGCAGCCCGCTGGTGGCGGGCCTTCTCCACGTCGATCCGCACGATGCGCCCCTTGGGGCCGCTGCCGGAGAGGGCTGCGAGGTCGACGCCCAGATCATCCGCAAGGCGCCGGGCCAGCGGCGAGGCCACCACCTTGCGCGCGGCGACGAGGGCGGCGATGGACGGTGCCCGCGCCGCAAGGCTCGGGACCGGCGCTGCCGGAACGAGGGGTGCAGGTGTGGAGGGTGCAGGTGTGGAGGGTGCCGGCTTGGAAGATGCAGCACCTGCCGGAACAGCCGCCACCACGGGCGCCGCCACGGCCGGCGCGACGGCGAGCGACGCGGCCCGCGCGGGCGCCGTTTCCCCGTCCGCGAGGATGGAGGCGATGAGGGTGCCCACCGCCACGCCGCGCGATCCGTCTGCGATCAGGATGGGGCCGAGGCGGCCTTCGTCCTCCGCCTCCATCTCCATCACGGCCTTGTCGGTCTCGATCTCGGCGAGGAGGTCGCCGCGCTTCACGGCCTCGCCCTCACTCTTCAGCCAGCGGACGAGGTGGCCCTCCTCCATTCCGGCGGCGAGGGCAGGCATCAGGATTTCCTTGGGCATGTGGGGCTCCTGATCAGGCGAGGGCGAGGCCCTGCTCGGCCATGACGCGGCGGATGCCCGCCTCGATATCCTTGGGACCGGCGCAGGCGGCAGCTTCGAGCACCTTGGAGATGGACGGCGAGGCCTCCCCACCATGGACGCGCTGCACCGGCTGGTCGAGGGCATCGAAGCAGCGGGACTGGATCTCGGCGGCAAGGAAGCCGCCATAGGACGTGCCCACCGAGCCCTGCTCCACCACCAGCACGTTGCCGGTCCTGGCGATGGAGGCCTCGATGGTCTCCCAGTCGAGGCCGGCGCGGTCGAGGCTGCGCAGGTCGATGACCTCCGCATCCACGCCCAGGCGCTCCACCTCATCCAGGGTCGACTTCACCATGGACAGATAGGTGAGGATGGTCATGGCCGAGCCGGGACGCACCACCTTCGCCTTGCCGAGGGGGATGAAGTAATCGAGGTCGTCCACCGGTGCCGGCCCCTTGGCATTGTAGAGGTCCACGTGCTCCAGCACGAGCACCGGGTCCTGGCAGGCCAGCGCGCTGTTCATCAGGCCCACATAGTCGAACGGGGTGGAGGCGGCGACGATGCGCCAGCCCACGGCGGTGGCGAAGATGCCGGCCGGGTCCATGGAATGCTGCGAGCCATAGCCCGTGCCCATGGCCACCTTGGTGCGCAGCACCAGCGGCACCGCCATGTCGCCGCCGAACATGTGCCGCGCCTTGCCGATCTGGTTGAACACCTGGTCGGCGGCCACCCACAGGAAGTCGGGATACATGAACTCGATCACCGGCACATAGCGCCCGTCCATGGCGATGCCGCCGGCGAGGCCGGCAAAGGCGTTCTCGCTGATGGGGGTGCCGAGCACCCGGTCGCCGAAGGCCTCCTTCAGGCCGCGCGTGGCGCCATTGGTGCCGCCCTTCAGGCGATGCACATCCTCGCCCATGACCACGATGCGGTCGTCCTCACCCATGCGCCGGTGCATTACGTCCGCCACCACGTCCACGAAGCGGGCCTGCGGCTCGATGCGGCCGGTGAAGGTCTCCAGTTCCTCGGTGCGCACGCCATCGAGTTCGGAGAGGTCGCCGCGCACGCCGAAGTCGCGGAAATCGGGCGACGGCCACAAAGCGGGGATGATGCGGCGCTTGCCGTCCACCTGCTCCACCAGTTCGCCGGCCACATCCTCCATGAGCGCCTTGGCGCGGGCGCGCAGCGCCGCCACCTCGTCCTCGCCGATGAGCTGGCGCAGGGCCATCTCGCGGGCCAGAAGATCGATGGGATCGCGCCGGCGCCACTCCTGCTCCTCCTCGCGGGTGCGATAGCCGAAGGCGCTGCCGGGGAGCGGTCCGTTCTGGTGGAAGAAGCGGTAGACATCGGCCTCGATGAGCGTGGGCCCGCCACCGGAGCGCATCACCTCCAGCGCCTCGGCGCTGGCCAGCGCCACCGCCAGCGGGTCCATGCCATCCACCTTCCAGGAGGGGATGGCGAAGCCCAGCCCGCGCGCGGACAGGCGGGTCTCGGCGGTGGCTTCCTCCACATGGGTGGAGACCGCATAGCGGTTGTTCTCGATGAAGAAGCACAAAGGCAGCTTCCAGGCCGCCGCGAGGTTCATGGTCTCCAGCACCGAGCCGATATTGGTGGCGCCGTCGCCGAAATAGGTGAAAACCGCGTCGCCGGTACCGGCGCGCTTGTGGGCGAAGGCCGCCCCCGCCGCCAGCGGCACGCCGCCGCCGACGATGGCATTGGTGCCGAGATTGCCCGCATCCCCCCAGCGCAGGTGCATGGAGCCGCCGCGCCCTTTGCAAAAGCCCTGGGCGAGGCCGAGGATTTCCGCCATGGTCTTCTTGGACAGGTCGCGCACGTCGCCACCGATGGCGGCGGTGGGGGACAATCCATCCGGCGCCACATAGGCCAGCGACTTGGCGAGGAACTGGTGGTGCGCCCGGTGGGAGCCGTTCACCTGGTCGGAAGCGCGCATCATCACGGCGGAGCCGGTGGCGCCGCCTTCCTGCCCGATGGCCGAATGGGCGGGGCCGTGCACCAGCCCCTGCCCGGCCAGCTCCAGCACCTTCTCCTCGAAGGCGCGGATGAGCACCATGGAGGTGAGCATGGTGCCGAGCAGCGCCGGATCGGCTGTATTCCAATCGTCGCGGGAGGTGGTCAGCTCACGCCAGGGGGCGGCGGGTTTTAGGTCCATATGGGTCGCCATCACGGCAGCTCCGAAAACGCTGGAAACGTCAGGGGTGCGAACATCCCCTGCGCGAAAGAACGGGACATCGAGGCGCGAGCCATGGCTCAGCCGCCCGGATCGGCGGTGTGCCAGAGCCTCAGGGCGGTGGTGCGCTCATAGGCCTTGCCGTCCGGAAAGCTCACCAGCTCGCACTGCATGCCCCAGGGGGTGAGGAAATAGACCCAGGTCTGCCCGCCGCTGGGGCCGCTCTCGCGCGTCACCGGCGCGCCGCAGATGCGGGCGCCGTGCGCTTCGAGGTGGCGGACGGCGGCATTCATGTCGTCCACGTAAAACGCAAGGTGATGGCCGCCCACGTCGCTGTTGCGCGGCTGGATCGTCCGCTGCTCGGGGGCGATGTACTGGAAGATCTCGAAGTTCGAGCCGAATCCGCAGCGCAGGAAGACGAGCTTCTTCATGATGGTGCGGGGATCGACATTGAGCTGGCGCGCCATCCAGTCGTCCTCGGCCTGGAACGGACCAAGCTCATAGACCTGAATGCAGCCGATGACTTCGACGAAGAAGCGCACCGCCTCGTCGATATCGGGGACGGTGAAGCCGATATGATCGGTGCCGCGCAGGCCCGGAAGCCCCCGCGCGGCCATCTCCTGGGATTGCCCGCCCTCAATGCTCATGACCCGACCCGCTGGAGGGAGGGGCGCGCCGCTCGGCCGGGACGGGTCGCGAAATCCGCAGGGAAGCGGCCACCGTCGCGGTCGCCGCAGCCCCCTCGCCCTCGCGTCCTTCCCCTGCCGAACGATCTGCGCCGTTTTCCTGACGGATAGTGGTCTGCAGATACGCTGTCAACAGCAATGTATCCAAATACGTCGATAATAGGGAAGATATGGCGACATAATCGGCTATTTGGATACATTTGCTGGAAAGTACGAACGCATGGTATCCAAACAGAACGAGCCGCATGGGTCCCCTTGCGATTCAGGGGACCCTCCAGCAGAGCGCGCCATGAGAACGGAAAAATCCCCGGACGGGCCGGACAAGGACCAGGGCGTCCGCAGCCACGCCATCGCCACGGACCTGCGGGCCGGCATCCTCGCCGGCCTCTACGCCCCCGGCACCCGCGTGCGGCAGGAGGAACTGGCCGAGCGCTACGGCACCAGCCGCATCCCCGTGCGCGAGGCCCTGCGGGATCTCGAAAGCGAGGGGCTGGTGGTGCTGGTGCCGAATTCCGGCGCGTGGATCGCCAAGACCGACATCAACGAGTGCGTGGAGATCTACAAGATCCGCGAGCGCATCGAGCCCCTGGCCCTCAGCGAGAGCATCCGCAACATGGACGCGGCCACCGTCGCCCGTCTCGCGGAACTGTGCGCGCAGATCGAGGCCTCAAGCGAGGTGGAGGACTTCCTGAAGCTGGACCGGGAATTCCACCTGCTCAGCTACAAGGCGGCGGCCATGCCCACGCTGCTGGCCATGATCGAGCGTTTCTGGAACACCACCCAGCACTATCGCCGCGCCTATTCCCACCTCATCGGGAAGGAGGGCCAGTGGATCATCCACAGCGAGCATCGCCTCATCATGGAGGCCATCCGGCGGCGCGACGGCGTGGACGTGCAGCACCTGCTTGAAAGCCACATCCGCCGCACCCGCCTGCAGCTTCAGGCGAACGACCTACCCGGCCTCGTCCCAACCGGAAAATAGGCGCACAGGCCGGCCTGCGAACGACGGGAATGCCTGAACCCTGTCCGCGCGGCGGACGCCCATCCGCAGGCGCGCGCGGGGGCTCGGCCGCGAGGCGTGCGAAGTCTTCACTCTCGATGAGGAGGCCGCAACCTGCTTCGCCGGCGGCTCATACCAGGTCCCGGTCTTTGGCCGGCGCCGAGAGGGTAGCGCCCAGGCGCCGCGCGGGTTGGGCACCGGCCGAAGGGCGGGATCTGCTTTGGGCGGGATTGAATTGGGCGGGATTGAATTGGGATTGCGCATCCGCGGCATGATCGACATGCAGGCGGGGCCTATGATCGGATGCAGACTGTCGGGCAATCGACCGTCGCGGCTTCGCTGGCGCGAAGGGCAGTCGTGCCATGTCCTGGAGACAAATATCCAAGGCCCGGACAAAATCCAGGGCCCTGCTTCAGCCGGCCCCGGTGTTCCGTTTCAGATCGCTTTGGCCTGCGCCTTGGTGCGACGCTTGCGGATGGGCGCCACCACCACGACGGCTTCGGCTTCCGCTTCACGGGCCTCCCGCAGGGCGCGCAGGCGTGCGGTGTTGGCGCGGATCGCCTCGAAATCGGAATTGTAGCGATCCATGGCCTGGGCGATCGAGTTTTCGAGCTGCCGGCGACGGTCGGAACTGGAAATGCGCTCGTGAAGCGCGGGAGAAAATGTATCCATGAACAACACCATATACCATGCCGCCCTTGAGGGGTAGAAATTAATCAATGATTGGACTTGTGCGCCGGCTCTTCTTCGGCAGGGCCGGACTTGAGATCCACAACTCGGGAACACCCGCGTTGCGGATCTTAACCCGCTCGGCGCCAGTCAAAGACCGGGACCGTTGGTATAAGAACGCGATCCGATCAGATTGAACCAAGCTGATCGGTGAATAGACCTCTCAATCCCAGAAAAAGCAGGCGACAGTCACGGGTGCGCGCCGCCCATACGGCGCGCACGGTTTTGAGATCACCCGCCGAAAAACGGCGTCCATCATCCCAGCCTGACGTGAATGGAATGATCCTGCCGCGCCTCATCGAGACCAATGCGCAGTGGCCGCACCGGCAGCGCAATGGCATCGAGGGTGGCGGAGGCAATGCCGCGGCTCACCCGGTCCGGGTTCTCCACGACGACGTGATAACGCCCCGCACCATGGCGGATCGTCAGCTCGAAGCCCGGCCAATCCTTGGGAATGCACGGATCGAGGCACAGCTGGTTGCCTTCCTTGCGCAGCCCGAGAATGCTCTCTAGCCCGGCCCTCTGCATCCAGCCGGCTGAGCCGGTGTACCAGGTCCAGCCGCCACGCCCCGCATGGGGCGGCTCGGCATAGATGTCGGCGGCGAGCACATAGGGCTCCACCTTGTAGCGCAGCACGTCCGACCGGGTCCGGGCGTGATTGATGGGATTGAGCATCCAGAACAGGGCCGCCGCCTTGTCCCCCTCGCCCAGCGCCGCGAAGGCCATCACCGACCACAAGGCGGCGTGGGTATATTGCCCGCCATTCTCCCGGATGCCCGGCGGATAGCCCATGATGTAGCCGGGATCCGGCGACGAGGTATCGAACGGCGGGGTGAACAGCAGCGCCAGCCCTTCGCCGGGCCGGATCAGCTCTCGTTCGATGGCCGCCATGGCCCGCCGCGCCCGCGCCGGATCACCGGCGCCCGACAACACCGCCCAGGACTGGGCGATGGAATCGATGCGGCATTCCGCATTCCCGGCCGAGCCCAGCGGCGTGCCATCATCGAAGAAGGCGCGGCGATACCAGTCGCCGTCCCATGCCTCGCCATCGAGGGCAGCGGCAAGGCTTTCGGCATGCTGGCGCCATCTCGCCGCGCGCTCGGTTTCGCCCCGCGCCTGCGCCAGGGGAGCGAAGGCGGTCAGGGCGGCATGCAGGAACCAGCCGAGCCAGACGCTCTCGCCCGCGCCCTGCTCACCCACGCGGTTCATGCCGTCGTTCCAGTCGCCGGTGCCCATCAGCGGCAGGCCGTGGCCGCCCAGCGCAAGGCTGTGGTCGAGGGCGCGGGCGCAATGCTCGAACACCGATGCGGTTTCATCCGATACGGCAGGCGGGAAGAAGCTCTCGTGCTCGCCCGCATTCAGCCTCTGGCCCTCCAGGAACGGCACCCGTTCATCCAGAACGCCGGTGTCCCCGCTCACGGTCACATAGTGGGCGGTGGCGAACGCAAGCCAGGTGCGATCATCGGAAATGCGGGTGCGCACCCCTCGGCCGGAATGGGGCAGCCACCAATGCTGCACGTCGCCTTCCACGAATTGCCGCGCGGCGGCGCGCAGCAGATGGGCGCGGGTCATGTCGGGACGGATGGCGACCAGCGCCATGCCGTCCTGAAGCTGGTCGCGGAAGCCATAGGCGCCGCTCGCCTGATAGAAGGCGGCGCGCGCCCACACCCGGCAGGCCAGCGTCTGGTAGAGCAGCCAGCCGTTCAGCATGATATCCATGGTGCGGTCCGGGGTACGGACCTCCACCGCGCCGAGAATGTCGTCCCAGCTCCGCGTTACCTCGGCGAGGACCTGATCGAGGTCGGCGGCACGGAAGCGGGCAATCAGGTCGCGGGCTTCCGGCGCGTCGCTCGCCTCGCCGAGGAAGACGACGCGCTCGATGCTGGCGTTCGGGCGCAGCTCGATCTGCGTGCGCAGGACCCCGCACGGATCGAGACCGGCGCCCACCAGCCCCGAGAGCGGCGCGCCCCTGAGGGCGGCGGGATCGGCCAGCGTGCCGTTGCGGCCGATGAATTCCCGGCGGTCTCCGCTCCATTCGCTCTGGCGCCCGGCCATGTCGAGGAAGGCGACCCGCCCGCCGAAATCCGCGTTCCACGGGTTGCGTGCGAACAGGGCGCCGGTTTCGCCATCGATGGCGGTGGCCACGAACGGCGCCGTGGCCGAGCGCGATGGGCCAAGGACCCATTCCGCATAGGCGGTGAACGAGATGCGCCGGGGCCGGCTGGTCAGGTTGCGCAGGGTGAGGCGGGAAATCTTGATGGCGCCGTCCAGCGGCACGTACTGGACGAGATCGGCGGCGATGCCGTTCGCCGTATGGGAGAAGGAACTGAAGCCGCGGCCGTGGCGGGCCACATAGGTCGCCGCCTCGTCCCGCATGGGCAGGGCGGTGGGCGTCCACACCGCGCCGGTCTCTTCGTCGCGCAGGTAGAAGGCTTCGCCCGTGCGGTCGGCGACGGGATCGTTGGACCAGGGCGTGACCTGGTTTTCCCGGCTGTTGAGGGACCAGGTCGAGCCGCTGCCCTCGGTCGCCGCCTGGAAGCCGAAGGCCGGATTGGCGATGACATTGATCCACGGCGCCGGCGTGGACTGGCCCGGTCCAAGGATCGTCACATAGTCCCGCCCGCCGTCGGCGAAGCCCCCCAGCCCGTTGAAGTATTCGAGATCCGGAACGGTCGGGGCCGAGGCCGGAGCCGTCGCCGGGCGCCTGGGGTGAGGCTTCACGGCAACCGCGGTCTCGACGATCCGGTCCAGTTGCTCGGCAAGGCTGCCGCGCTGGGCCACGAGCACGATGCGCGCCGCCGCGGCCAGCAGCGCCGGCATCTCCGCGGCGATGATATCGGCGCGAAGCACGAACACCCGTCCCGCCGGCCCGTCGCGCCCGGCCTCACGCCCCACCTGCGGCCGCGACTGGCTGGTGCGGACCAGGGTTTCGAGCGCGGTCTGGAGGTCCTGCACATAGGAGGAGCGGCGCTCGTTGAGGATCACGAGATCCACCGCCAGCTGCTTCATGCGCCAGTAGTCCTGCGCCTTCAGCAATTCGTGGACGACATCCAGGTTGTCCATGTCGGCGATGCGCAGCAGCACCATGGGCAGATCGCCGGAAATGCTTTGCCCCCACAGGCCGGACTGCGGGCCGCCACCGCGCAGGATCGTGTCCGAGGCGGGACGCAGTGTCGGCGCGGCATAGATCGCGTATCCGGCGAGCCGCTGGTACACGGCGGCGGCGCCTGCCGTGATCCCCAGATGATAAAGTTCCACTTGGGCCTGGGTCCAGGCCAGCGTCGCCGCCCGGCCGTAGGCGGTGACATCGCGATGCCTGTCGATGCCGTCCAGCAGCGCGGCGCGGCTGGACGCGGCCATGGTCCAGAAGGAGATGCGCGCCATGGCACCCGGTTCGATCCGCACCCGCCGGCGCAGGGCGAAGACCGGATCGAGCACCGTGCCGACCGTATGGGACAGCGGGCCGCCGTTCATGACGGCGATGGGCGCGCGCGCGCCATGGCCGCGGCCGAGAAAGCGGGCCCGGTCGGTTTCGACCTGCGTCGCCCCCACCTCCTCGCCTTCGAGCACGCTGAAGTGGGCGGCCCAGATCTCCGGCTCGGATGGCGACCGCCGCCGGCGCGTGGCCAGGATGGCGCCGATATCGGCGACATATTCGGTTTCGACGAACAGTTTGGAAAAGGCCGGGTGGGCCATGTCCGAGGCCTGCGGCGCCAGCACCAGCTCGGCATAGGAGGTGACCTCCACCTCCCGCACCCGGTTGCCGGTATTGGTGATGGAGACGCGGCGGACTTCCGCGTCATCCTCGGCGGAGACGACCACGTCCAGCGTGGTCTCCAGGGTGCCGTCGCGACGGGCGAATTCGGCGCGATCCTCATGGAAGGTCACAAGGCAGGCGTCCGGTTCCACGCCGCTGGGCTGGAAACCGGCCGACCAGACCTCGCCGCTGCGCACGTCCCGCAGGAAGACGTAGGAGCCGAAATCGTCGCAGGTGGCGTCCTCCCGCCAGCGGGTGACGGCAAAATCCCCCCAGCGGCTGTAGCCCGAGCCCGCCGCCGTGAGCATGGTGGCATAGCGCCCGTTGGAGAGCAGATGCGTGGCGGGCGTGGCCTGCCGCGCGGAGGTGAAGACGCGCGTGGCGGCGGGTTCCAGATCCAGCACACGATCCGTCGCGCGCACCTGCGCCGACCAGGGGCGGACCATCGCCACATCGCGGGGCGTGCGTTCCTGCAGCAGCAATTCGCTGGCTTGAATCATGGGTTCGGCATGAAAGCGCGCCCGCATGATGCCGCCCATGAGCGCGTCCGCGATGGCGACGATGGTCATGCCCTGGTGATGCGCCATGAAGGCCCGCACCATGGCAACGCTCTCGCCCGCCGGGACCCGGCTCGCCGTATAGTCGAGGGCCTCGTAGAAGCCATAGCGGCCGCAGGCGCCGGCCTCGGCGAGGCGGGCGAGATTGGCACAGGCGGCGGCCGGCTCCGCCATGGCGGCCAGCGCCGTGGCATAGGGGGCGATCACCAGACTGTCCGCGAGCCCGCGCTTCAGCCCCAGGTCCGGGATGCCGAAGTTGGAATACTGGTAGGTCAGTTCCAGGTTGCGGGCGTTATAGGCGGATTCGGAGATGCCCCAGGGCACCCGCCGGCTCGCGCCATAGTCGATCTGCCGGCGCACCACCAGCCGGTTGGTCTGGTCGAGCAGGCTGCCGGCCGGCGCACGCATGATCAGCGACGGCATCAGGTATTCGAACATGGAGCCGGACCAGGAGATCAGCGCGGCGCCATGGGCCACCGGCGTCACCGAGCGGCCGAGGCGGAACCAGTGGCGGGCCGGAACATCGCCCTTGGCGATGGCGAAGAAGCTGGCAAGCCGGGCTTCGGACGCCAGAAGATCATAGCAGCTCGGATCGAGCGTCCCCTCCGGCACCAGATAGCCGATGGACAGGAGATTGCGGTCGCCGTCCATGAGGAAGCCGAATTCCATGGCCAGCGCCATGGCCCGGGCGGTGTCCTCCAGCACGACGAGGCGGAGTGCCAGAGCGGTCTCGGCAGCATCGGCCGATGCGAGATCGCGGCGATGGGTGGCAATGGCATCAAGGCTCGCCTGCGCCCAGAACAGCATGTCCGCGCCGGCCGTATCCCCGCGCTCGGTGGCCAGCGCACGGGCGATGTCGACCATGGTGTCCCCCGCCGTGGCGAGGTCCTCCAGCCGGCGGGAGAGGTCCTCGCCCGGTTCTGGTTCCCGCCGCACCTCGTCGATCAGGGCGGCGAGGGCCTGGTCCAGCTGCGGCAGCGTCACCGTCTGGGTGAGCCGCCCGTCCTGCAGGCGGGCGGCCTCGGTGCGCGTCAAATCCAGCGCGTCGGCGATGCCGCCGAGGCGCTGCGCGTGCGGCTGCGCGCCGGTTCGCCACGCGCGCAGCGCATTGGCGAGGGCGACGAGGTGCCCGGCCAGATTGCCGCTGTCCACGGTGGAGACGTATTTCGGGTCGAGCGGGCGCAGGTCTGACGTGTCGTACCAATTGTAGAAATGGCCGCGGAACCGCGCGAGGCGGCCCATGGTGGCAAGGGTCGCATCCAGCCGGTCCATGGCCTCATGGGTTCCCACCCACCCGAAGTCGCGGGCGCTGGCCACCGACAACAGGTAGAGCCCGATGTTGGTGGGCGAGGTCCGGCGCGCCAGGACAGACGCCGGGTCTTCCTGGAAGTTGTCCGGCGGCAGCATGTGGTCCGCCGCCGTGACGAAGGTTTCGAAGAACCGCCAGGTGCGGCGGGCCGTCAGCCGCAGCGTTCGCGCATCGGCGTCCGACATCTGCAACAGGTCCGCCGGCTGGGGCGAGCGGCTGATGAAACGCGCCACCGCCGGCGAGGCGACCCACAGGGCCGCGAATGCCAATGCCAGCGGCCAGGCGCCGTGCCCCGCGAACACACCGACAGCCAGCGCCGCCGCGGCGATGATGAAGGCCCCGGCCATCCGTCGGCCATAGGCCGCAAGGTCGAGGCGCCGGGCCGAGGTCGCCTGGGCGGCGGGAACCCATTCCAGCAGGTGACGGCGGGTGACGGCGAGCCGCCAGAGGGTGCGCACGATGGCATCGCCCATCAGCCACGCCTCATGGGCGAGGAACACCACCTGCAGCGCCGACTGGAGCAGCGCCAGGCGCAGATCGCCGAGGAGCGCCCGCAGGTGGCTGCCGATGGCGATCCCGCGCTGGCCGGGCACCATGGCGGCGACGACCGGAATGAGGTTCGGCAGCGCGAGGGTGAGGAGCAGGAACGAGGTCCAGATCAGCGCGGCGGTCCACGGCAGGGTGAAACCCACCATCAGGCCCGCGACCACGAGGGGGGCGGACAGGGAGCGGCGCAGATTGTCCAGCATCTTCCAGCGCCCCATGGCCGGAATATCGCCGAAGCCGTGGGCCACATGGGCCGGCTGGGGACCAAAGCCGACGATCCACGGCAGCAGCTGCCAGTCGCCACGCGCCCAGCGATGACGCCTGAGCGCGCTGACGTCGTAGCGGGCGGGGAATTCCTCCACCACCTCCACGTCGGAGGCAAGGCCCGCGCGCGCGAACACGCCCTCGAACAGATCGTGGCTGAGCAGGGTGGAGTCGGGCACGCGCCCGGCCAGCGCGGCCTCGAAGACATCCACGTCATAGATGCCCTTGCCGGCGTAGGAGCCCTCGCCGGTCAGGTCCTGGTACACATCGGACACGGCCGAGCCATAGGGGTCGATGCCGCTCATGCTGGAGAAGGTGCGCTGGAACAGCGATCCCTCGCCGCCCAACGGCAGCGACGGCGTCACCCGCGGCTGGAGGATGCCGTAGCCTTCCACGACCCGCCCGGACGCCGCGTCGAAACGGGGCTGGTTCAGCGGATGGGCCATCTTGCCGATGAGGCGGCGCACCGTGTCGCGCGGCAGCCGCGTGTCGGCGTCCAGCGTCACCACATAGCGCACGTCCTCGGGCACGTTCGGAGAGCTCCCGTCGATCGGGGCGAAGGTGGTGTCGGCGGCACCACGCAGCAGGCGGTTCAGCTCGTGGAGCTTGCCGCGCTTGCGCTCCCAGCCGATCCACCGCCCCTCCCCCGCGTTCCACACC
>NZ_JAIVFO010000055.1 GCF_029991245.1 Xanthobacter autotrophicus | reverse complement strand
CCTTCCACCCGCCCGGTGACGCCGACGCCGCCCTCTTCCGCCACGCCATCGGGCACGGCGAGATCGAGGCCCCGGGCCTTGGCCGCCGCCACCAGCGCCGCCGCCACCACATGGCCGGAGGCCTGATCGAGGGCGGCGGCGAGGCGCAGCACCTCATCTGCGGGGAAGCCCGGCGCGGTGCGGATCTCCTGAAGCTGGGCCCGGCCGTGGGTCAGGGTGCCGGTCTTGTCGATCACCAGCGCCCGCACGGCGGCAAGCTTCTCCAGCGCGCCGCCGCTCTTCACCAGCACCCCGCGCCTGGCCGCCCGCGACAGGCCGGCCATGAGCGCCACCGGCACCGCGAGAATGAGCGGGCACGGGGTTGCCACCACCAGCACCGCCAGCGCCCGCCGCGGATCGCCGGAGAGCACCGCCGCCGTAATCGCCAGCCCCAGCGACACCACCAGGAAGGCGAGCGCATAGCGATCGGCGAGGCGCGCCATGGGGGCACGGCTGGCGGCGGCCGCCTCCACCAGGCGGACGATGGCGGCATAGGTGCTCTCGTCCGCCGGCCGCAGCACGCGCACATCAAACGCGCCGCCCACGTTCACGGCGCCGGAGGGCGCCTCCTCCCCCTCCTCGACCCGCACCGGGTGGGCCTCGCCGGTGAGGGAGGACTGGTCGAGCACGGCCGGCCCGCCGCCGATGCGCCCGTCGGCGGGAATGGTGTCGCCCTGCCGCACCACGATGAGGTCGCCGCCCTTCAGCGCCCCGATGGGTACCTCGCGGAGGGTGTCCCCCTCCCGCCGCAGGGCGGAGCGGGGGGCGCGGGCGGCAAGCGCGGTCATCTCCCGGCGGGCGCGTCCCTCGGCGAAGCGCTCCAGTTGCTGGCCACCCGCATACATCAGGGCGACCACATTGCCCGCCAGCGGCTCCCCGAAGGCGAGCGCCGTCGCCATGGACAGGGCCGCGAGCAGATCGAGGCCGAACCGGCCCTCCCCCAGCGCCCGCGCGATGTCGAACACCAGCACCGCGAGCACCGGCACGGTGCCGGCCACGAAGGCGAAGAATGCCGCGCGGTCCTGCCCCACCGCCAGCAGGCCGAGGCCGGCCACCAGCGGCAGCACGGCGGCCGTCAGCAGGAGGTAGCGGTTGCGCGCCAGGCCGACGCCCATCACTCTCCGTACCGCCCCGGGCATGCATCTCTCCTCGCCGGTGACCATCCGGCGTCTGGCCATGCGGTCGCATTGCCTTTGCGGACCATCGCTATTCTAATGATATTAGAAATATTCTAATTTGGAGTCATCCGGGATGCCGCGCTTTTTCCCCGGCCGCCGTCGCTTCTCCGATCTGTCGGAGCAGGAAGTCCTTGCCCTCGCCATCTCCTCGGAGGAGGACGACGCCTACACCTACACCGACTATGCCGAGACCCTGCGCAAGGACTATCCGGACACCGCCAAGGTGTTTGAGGCCATGGCGGCCCAGGAGCGCGGCCATGCCACCAGCCTCACCCGCGAATATGAGCGCCGCTACGGCCCCCACGTGCCGCTGATCCGCCGCGAGAGCATCGCCGGCTATTACCATCGCCGTCCGGTCTGGGCCGTGGCCAACCTCGGCATCGAGCGCATCCGCGCGGAAGTCGGGCGGATGGAGGACGAATCGGCCAACTTCTACCTTCAGGCGCAGAAGAAGGCGTCCGACCCCGGCACCCTCAAGCTGCTGGAAAGCCTCTACAAGACCGAGCTGCAGCACGAGGAGATCGCCGGCTCGCTCGCGGACCGCTACCTGCCGGTGGACAAGCGCGCCGAGGAGAACGAGAAGGCCCGGCGCCAGTTCGTGCTCACCTGGGTGCAGCCGGGCCTCGCCGGCCTCATGGACGGCTCGGTCTCGACCCTGGCCCCCATCTTCGCCACCGCCTTCGCCACGCAGAATTCCCACACCACCCTGCTGGTGGGCCTGGCCGCGGCGGTGGGCGCGGGCATCTCCATGGGCTTCACCGAGGCGATCCATGACGACGGCGTCATCTCCGGCCGCGGCTCGCCCATCAAGCGCGGCATCGCCTCCGGCGTCATGACGGCGGTGGGCGGCCTTGGCCACGCATTGCCCTACCTCATCCCCGAGTTCTGGACCGCGACCGCCATCGCCATCGTCGTGGTGTTCGTGGAACTCTGGGCCATCGCCTTCATCCAGAACCGCTTCATGGAGACACCGTTCTGGCGCTCAGTGTTCCAGGTGGTGCTCGGCGGCGCGCTGGTGCTGGCGGCGGGCATCTTCATCGGCGGCAGTTGACGCTTCGGCGCGGCTTGGGCGCAGCTTGCGCCGGTAACGGCTTGCTCGAGATCATTGGCGCATCAGGCGCAAGGGTGCCAACCTCCCCCCTCATACCATCGGCCTCGGTCTTCGACCGATGCCGAGCGGGTGACGCTCAAACGCCGCGCGGGCTTGACCGATGGCGGGTGAGCTTCTCTCACCCGCCATCGGTCTTATTCAGGGAGGTCCGCATGCTCGCCATGGTCCTGAAGCGCACCGGGGAGAAGCTGGTGGCGCAGGAACGGCCGGACCCCGTCGCGGGGCCGGGCGAGGTGGTGATCGCGGTCACCGCCTGCGGCGTCTGCCGCACCGACCTCCATGTGGTGGACGGCGAACTGCCCCAGAGCGTGCTGCCCATCGTGCCCGGCCACGAGATCGTCGGACGGGTGGCGGCGCTGGGCGCGGGCGTGTCCCACCTGCGGCTCGGCGAACGGGTGGGCGTGGGCTGGCTCGGCCATGCGTGCGGCACCTGCCCCTATTGCGCCGCGCAGGAGGAAAACCTCTGCGACGCCCCCGCCTTCACCGGCTGCACCCGGGACGGCGGCTTCGCCACCCATACGGTGGCGGATGCCGGCTTCGTCTATCCCCTCGGCGAAGGGGGCGACGACACGGCGCTGGCACCGCTGCTGTGCGCCGGCCTCATCGGCTGGCGCACCCTGAAAATGGCGGGGGAGGGCCGGCGCATCGGCCTCTACGGCTTTGGCGCGGCGGCGCACATCATCGCCCAGGTGGCACGCCATCAGGGCCAGGAGATCTACGCCTTCACACGCCCGGGGGATGAAGCGGCCCAGGACTTCGCCCGCTCCCTCGGCGCCGTCTATGCCGGTCCGTCCGATGCCCCCGCCCCCGAGCCGCTGGACGCCGCCCTCATCTTCGCCCCGGCGGGGGAACTGGTGCCGCAGGCCCTGCGGGCGGTGCGCAAGGGCGGGCGCGTGGTGTGCGGCGGCATCCACATGAGCGACATCCCCTCCTTCCCCTATCGCTGGCTGTGGGAGGAGCGGAAGATCCTGTCGGTGGCGAACCTGACCCGGACGGATGCGCACGAGTTCCTGGCGCTGGCCCCCAAGGCGGGCGTCACCACCCATGTGACGCCCTACCCCCTGGCGCAGGCCAACGCAGCCCTGGACGACCTGCGCCACGGCCGCCTGAAGGGCGCCGCCGTGCTGGTGCCGTAACACCAGGCTCGAGGCAGAAAATCCCTCAGCGCTGCATCACATAGGTGCCGGGCGCCGGCCCGAGCGCCGGATAGTCGGGGCCGCCGATGCGCGGCAGGCCGACCGGCCCGGTGGACCGGGCGGCAAGCCAGGCTTCCCAGGCGGACCACCAGGAGCCGTCCTGCGGCGCGTTGGCCTCCATCCATTCATCCGGGCCGAGGTGCATGTCGCCATACCTCGTCTCGTGAAGGCGGAAATGCCGTCGCTTGTGCCCCGGCTCGCTGACGATGCCCGCGTTGTGCCCGCCCGAGGTGAGCACGAAGGTGACGTCGGTGTCGGTGAGCTGGTGGATCTTGTAGACCGAGCGCCACGGCGCCACATGGTCCCGCTCGGTGCCCACCGCGAACAGCGGCACCTTGATGTCGAGCAGCGACACCGGCCGCCCGTTCACGCGATAGCGGCCGGCGGCAAGGTCGTTGTCGAGGAAGAAGCGGCGCAGATAGTCGGAATGCATGCGATAGGGCATGCGGGTCGCGTCCGCGTTCCAGGCCATGAGGTCGTTCATGGGCGCGCGCTCGCCCATGAGATATTCGTGCACGAGGCGCGACCAGACGAGGTCGTTGGAGCGCAGCATCTCGAACGCCCCGGCCATCTGCCCGGCGGCGAGATAGCCTTGGTCCCACATCATGCTTTCCAGCATGTAGAGTTCGCTGGGATCGACGAAGAGCTGAAGCTCGCCGGCCTCCGAGAAATCCGTCTGCGCCGCGAGCAGGGTGACCGAGGCGAGCCGCGTGTCCTCGGCCCGCGCCATGGCGGCGGCAGCCACCGACAACAGCGTGCCGCCGAGGCAATAGCCCGCCGCATGCACCTTGCTGCCAGGCACGATGGCCGCGATGGCGTCGAGGGCCGCCATGACGCCCTCGGTGCGGTAATCGTCGAAGCCGAGGTCCCGGTCCTCCTGCGTCACGTTGCGCCAGGAGATGCAGAACACCGTGTGGCCCTTCGACACCAGGTAGCGCACCAGCGAATTTTCGGGCGACAGGTCCAGGATGTAATATTTCATGATCCAGGCCGGAATGATCAGCACCGGCTCGGCCGCCACGTCATTCGTGGTGGCGCGATACTGGATCAGCTCGATGAGATGGTTGCGGAAGACCACCTCGCCCGGTGTCACCGCCACGTTCTGCCCCGGAACGAAAGCCTCCGCGCCCACGGGCGGCTGGTCACTCGCCTTGCGCGCGAGATCGGCCAGCGCGTTGCGCGCGCCTTCCACAAAATTTGCCCCCGCCTTCTCACGGGTACGGCGGATCACCTCCGGATTGGTGAGCGGCGAATTGGAGGGGGAGAACACGTCAAGCAGCTGCCGCGCGGCGAAGGCCACCAGCGCCTCGTCGTGGGGCTTCACGCCGGGCACGCCATGGGTGGCGTTGTGCCACCACTGCTGGTTCAGCAAAAAGGCCTGGTACCAGAAGCGGAACGGCCAGTCCTGCCACACCGGGGCGCTGAAGCGCTCGTCGCCCGGCAGGGGGGTGATGCAATTGGGGAAGGTCCGGTCGAAGCTGGAGGCCACCGCATAGGAGCCGAACCGCGCCACCTTGCGCCACGCCTTCAGCCCCAGTTCGGCCTGCTTGCCGGGAGCGGCCGCCAGATGCATCCACCAGTCGAGATAGGCCAGCGACAGCGCCGCCGGCGACAGGCCGGACGTGGCGCGCGCCACCAGCGCCGCCGCCGCCCGATCCACCGCGCGGAATGCCTCGGGACCGGAGCCCCGGTCGAAATCCTCGTCGTCATGGCAGGCGGCCCGCGCCCACATCTGCGCCAGCATCCGGCCCGGATGGGGCAACTGGGAGAAGTCCATGGCGGGACGCTCCGGCACGGAAGCCGGCGGAGCGGCAGCCGGAGAGGCGGCGACCGGCCCGGCCTTCGAAGCCACCCCACCGGGCGCCTCGGGCGGCGTGGTCGGGACAAGGGTCAGGGACGGAAGGCGGGAGTCGAGGGGCATCGGCCGGTCTCTTCACATACTCGGGAGCCGCCGGGCGGGTCGCCGCCGGCGCACATCCTGTTCCTTGCCCGTGCTCGGGGCGCTTTGATGGCGCGCCAGCATGCGCGGCACCGATTACGGCACCATGACCCGCATCAAATCGATGCGACAGGTCAAAGTCGATCCCGGTAGCGGGCGAGAAAGGCCTTGGGCCGAAGCCGAAACAGCGCGCCATGCCGGCGGCGGGCCTTCTTCTTCAGCCGCTTCTGGGCGCGGCCCATGGCGAAGTCGAGCCGCTGCCGCGTCCCGTCCGCCAGATCGGGCGCGGCCAGAAGCATGGGGCGCAGGATCTCGATGTCCTGATAGGCGCCGAGGATGTCCCGCAGGCGCTGGGCCTTGCGGGCGCGCTTCCCACCCCGCCCGCCGAAGGCGGCGGCGATGAAGCCCATCTGGTAGCGATGGGCCACCACCCGTTTGCGGACCTCATGCATGGCCGGCGGGCCGGCGAAATGGGCGCGCCGGGCCTGGCGATAGGCCTTCGCCAGCCCGGCCCCCACGTCCGCCGACGCCACCTCGGCACCGAAGTCGCCCGCAAGTGCCGCCCGCGCCTCGGCACCGAAGGCGGTGAGGGCGGCGCGATGCCGCTCGGCCTCCTCCGGCTCCGCCGCATCGGGGCCGATGGCGGCGCGCGCATCCGCCGCGTCGCAGGCGAGGAGAAGGCCGGCGGCCTCGATCACGTCGATGGCCTCGCCGGCCGCGGCCTTGTCCCGCGCGCCGGACAGGGCGCGGGCCACCTCTGCCGTGTGCCGGCGCAAGGCCAGGGCGGTCTCGCCGGGCACGAGGCGCAGCAAGGCCCGCAATTCCTTCATGGCCTTGCGCGCGTCATGGACCATCTCCACCGGATCGCGCTCCTCGATCGCCTCCTTCAGCGTGTCGAGGACGTCGATGAGCGCAAACACCAGCGCCTGCCCCGCCACCGAAGCGGGAACCTGCGGCCCATCGGGGCCAGTGGTGTGCGGTGGCGCGTCCATGTCCGCTCCAGGGTCCTTTCCAGATTTCATCCTTCAATCCTGCCACGGCCGGAGGGTTTCGTCTTGCCGTGATACCACCATGGCGCTGGCGATGCCCCCCGCCCCGGCGATGGCCACCAGCGCCCGGCCTCCCGCCGCCCGGAGCCGGTGGAAGGCGCGCACCGCCAGCACCGCCCCCGATGCCCCGATGGGATGGCCACGGGCGAGCGCGCCGCCCTGCGCATTGACCCGCGCCGGATCAAGGCCGAGCCGCCCGATGCCGGCGAGGGCCTGGGCGGCATAGGCCTCCATCAGCTCCACATGCTCGATCTGGCGCGCATCAAGGCCAAGCCGCGCGCACAGGGCTTCCACCGCCGCCACCGGCGCCAGCGCCGGCATCAGCGGATCACCGCCCCGCGCCAGCGCGCCCAGCACCTGCACCCGCCCTTCGCCGTGCTGCCCTTCGCCGCACGGCCCGAGCAGCACCAGGGCCGCCGCATCCGCCTCCACCGCCGTGGTGGCGGCGGTGATGCCATCGGCCGCATCCCCAGCGATCACCGGCAGGCGCGCGAGCAGCGCCGGGGACAGGGCCCGCGCGAACGGGTCCATGACGATGCCGTTCACCGGCACGATCTCGCCCTCCGGCGGCGCGGCGGCCAGCGCCCGGCGATGGCTTTCCATCGCAAAGGCCTCCTGGGCCTGCCGGGTGATGCCCTCGGCCCGCGCCAGCGCGGCGGCGGCGACGGCAAGGTCCGGCTCGCGCTCCGGCCAGGGGGTGAAGGCCGGCTGGCGGTAGAACAGCGGCGCGTCTTCCTTGCGGCGCGGACGATGGGCCCGCAGCGGGGCGCGGCTGAAGCTCTCCACGCCACCGGCGAGCACATAGCGCGCCTCCCCGGCCGCGATGCGGGCCGCGCCCATGCGGATGGCGTCGAGGCCCGAGCAGCACTGGGTGTCCAGCGTCAGCGCCGGAATGTGCTGCGGCAGGCCGGCGGCGAGCGCCGCCACCCGGGCCACGTTGCCGCCGCCGGACAGGGCATTGCCGAGGATCACCTCGTCCACCGCGTCGGGCGCGAGGCCGGCCTCGGCGAGCAGCGGGCCGATCAGGGCCGCCGCCAGGGCGAAGGGCTCCATATGGCGGAACGCGCCGCTGCGCGGCACCACCGCCGTGCGCTTGGCACCGAGAAGGGCGACGCCGATCATGGAATCAGCTCGCAATCGTGCGGCCACAGGCGGGCCACGGCGGCGAAATCGGTCTTGCCGGAGGCGGTCAGCGGCCAGCGGGCGACCCGCGCATAGAGGCGCGGCACCTTGAACAGGGCCAGCCTCGGCCGCAGCCACGCCACGAGATCCGCCCGCGTCATCTGTGCCCCCTCATCCGGCAGGACGAAGGCCACCAGCCGCTCGCCGCGCTTGCCATCGGGCACGCCCATGACGGCGGCGGCGGCGATGGCGGGGTGCAGCTCCAGCTGCCGCTCCACCTCTTCGGGATAAAGGTTCTTGCCCGAAGTCACGATCATGCGCTTGGCCCGCCCCGCCAAAGTGAGGAAGCCGGCGGCATCAAGACGCCCCATGTCGCCGACGCTGATCTGCGGCCCGTGGCGCAGGAGGTCCGGGCTGTCGCCGGTGGCATAGTCCAGGAACAAGAAGGGGCTTTCCACGAACACGAGGCCGGTACGCCCCACGGGCAGGCGCCGGCCGGCCTTGTCGCGGATGGCGAGGCGCACGCCATCGAAGGCCCGGCCCACGGAGCCCTCGGGCACCGGTTCCCCGCCCTTCGCCACGGTGATGAAGGAGAGTTCCGACGCGCCGTAGAATTCGGCGAAACCGGCCTTGGGCAGATGGCGGGAGAGCAGCGCCTTGCGCCCCGCCGGCCATTTGGCGCCGGAGCACAGCACGAGGCGCACGGGGTCCAGCGTCGCGCCCTCCGCCTCCAGATGGTCCAGCAGCAAGGCGAGCTGGGTCGGTACGCCATAGAGCACGCTGGCCTTGTGCCGGCGCGCGAGGTCCGCCACCGCGCGGGGGCGGAAGCTTTTCGACAGGATCACATGGGCGCCGGCATCGAGGCCCCGTGCCAGCGCATAGAGGAACAGGGAATGGGTGAGCGCCCCCGGCGCCAGCAGCGCATCGTCGGAGCCGATGCCGAATTCGCGCGTGTCGGCGTCGAAGCTCTCGATCCAGGAGCGATGGGCGCGGCGATAGCCCTTCGGCAGGCCGGTGGAGCCGGAGGTGAAGCCCACGTAGAAGGGCAGGTCCGGATGGGGCGGCACCGTCACCGCGTCCGTGCCAACGCCCACCACCTCGGCAAGGCCCGCCAGCCCCTGGGCTGGGGACAAGCGCACATCCGCATCCGCGCCGCACGACACCAGCACGCCCGGCCGGATGCGGGCGAGGATGTCCGCCCGCTGTCCCGCCGGCCAGGCGGGATCAAGCACCTGCCCCTCCCGTCCCGCATGGGCCGCCGCGAGGAACAGCACGGCCAGCGCCGCGCCGTTGGGCAGGTCGAGCGCGATGCCACCTTCCGGCGCGGCCGCGAAGCGGGCGGCACAGCGCTGCACCAGCGCGGCGAGGGCACCAAAGGTGAGGGTTTCGCCCTCGCAGGTCAGGGCCGGCGCATGGGGGCGCTCGGCGCCGTGGCGGGCAAGATGGCGGGTGATGCTCACGGGCGCGGCTGCGCCGCCACCGACCAGTTGCGCAGCACGGTGGTGACCAGCACCGAGGCGCCCACCGCCTTGATCAGGTCGCCAGGCAGGAACACCGCCGCGCCGATCACCGCCTTGGACAGACCGATGCCCGCCGCCGCCGCCAGCACCGGGATGCCGAACAGGTAGACCACGCCGATGCCGCCCACCACGCAGGCGACGAAGGCCGACGCGAAAGCCGGCAGCTTCAGCCGCTCGGCGAGGAGCCCCACCACATAGGCCCCGGCGATATAGCCGATGAGGAAGCCGGCGGTGGGCCCGGCGAGAATGCCGAGGCCACCGCGCCCACCCGCGAGCAGCGGCGCGCCCAGAAGCACCACGAAGACGAACAGCGCCACAGCCGCCGCGCCCGCCCGCGCCCCCAGCAGCAGGCCAGCGAGCATCACGCCGAGGCTCTGGGCGGTGATGGGCACGCCGGCGGCCAGCGGCATGTAGAGGGGCGGCACGAAGCCCAGCGCCGCGATGAGGGCCGCGATGAGCGCGATGCGCACGAGGGTGCGGGTGTCCATGGTCGATCCTTCACGGGTTCGGGCGCGACGAACTCAGCGGGGTGGGCGGCGCGGGCTGATCGGGCATGCCGAAGCCGCGGGCGTCGAGGGCTTCCGCCACCTGGTCGGCGGTGGAGAGCGCGCCGGAGAAGAAGGCGCCGACGAGCACCAGCCCCGGCCGGCGCGGGCTGCGGGCGCGCCAGGCTTCCTCGCGTCCCCGCCAGCTTTCCAGCAGCACCGGTACGAAGCGCAGCACCAGCGCCACCGCCAGCGACAGCCGCGCGGGATCGAGCCCGAACCGCGCCAGCGGCTTCAGCGGCACGGCGAGGGCGTCCATCATGTCCTGCAGCCGCGTGGACAGGGTGACGAGATCGGCGATGAGCACCATCACCGCGATGCGCAGCACGCTCGCCGCCGCCACCGACAGGGAGGCGGCCCAGACCTGCAGCACGAAGATGATGACGAGCAGCGGCAGCAGGCTGCGCCACGCCAGCACGCGCAGCAGCCCACGCCGGCCGAAGCCGGCATAGACCAGCACCACCGCCGCGAGCACGCAGGCCAGCGCCAGCGGATCACCGATGGGCAGGATGAAGACCGACAGGACGGCGAGGGCGATCAGCTTCACCCCCGCCGGCAGCCGATGCAGCAGGCTGGTGCCGGAGAGATAGCCGGCGATCACGGCTGGCCTCCCGCCGCCATGGCGCGGGCGCGGGCGTCGGCCTCATAAAGCGGGATGACCTCCCCCGGCGCGCCGTCGGCGGCGACCATGCCGCCCTTCAGCCACAGCAGCCGGTCGAAGCCGTCGAACAGGTGCAGGTCGTGGCTCGCCATGACCACCTGCAGGTCGAGGTCGGCGAGCCGCGCGGCGAAGCCGAGGCGGGTGGTGAGATCGAGGCTGGAGAAGGGCTCGTCCAGCAACAGGATGCGCGGCCCGGCCGCCAGCGCGGCGAGGATGCACACCAGCTGCTTCTGGCCCTCGGAAAGGTCCGCCACCGCCCGCTCGCCCCAGCCGACGCAGCCGTGGCGGGCCAGCAGCAGGTCGGCGGCGGCATTGGCCTCGGCCTTGGGCCGGCCCTGGGCGATGGGGCCGAAGGCGATTTCCTCCCGCACCGTGGGAAAGATGATCTGGTGGTCCACGTTCTGGAACACGAAGCCCACCGTCGCCGGCAGGCGGCGGCGCTCCTTGCGGGTGTCGAGGCCGGCCACGGTGACCGTCCCCGCATCGGGCAGGAGTAGGCCGTTCAGCAGCCGCAGCAGGGTGCTCTTGCCCGAGCCGTTGTCGCCCACCAGCCCGATGCGCCGCTCGCCAAGCGTGAGGGACAGGCCGGCGAAGACGGAACGGGCGCCGCGATCGAGCACCACGCGGTCGAGCACCATACCGGCGGCGCGACCGGGACTCTCCGGGGCGGGCAGGTCGCCGGCGTCGGGGCGGTTCGGCTGGCGCGCGGGGCGCGCGGATCGTAAGGCGTTGAACATCGCGGGTGCGGGATGGATTATACGCTTCCCCGCGCGGTGCAAACCCCTTGCCGAGCGGGCGGCTCCCGGCGGACGCGAGGGAAAGCAACGCCCGGCCCGCGTCACAAAACTGAAACATCCAGATGAAATAGAGGCGGGCAGCTTCCCTGGCACGTTTCCCTGGCACGCTCCCTTGGCGCGATCCGTGCGGTCGCCGCCGTCCCTCAAGCCCGGTCACCTCCATGAACATTGAAACCCACGCCCTCGGCCCGGAACAGGTTCTGATCGTGCTCGACGGCCGGCTCGATATCGAAGGCACGGCGCAGATCGAGGTGGCGTTCAGCGCCATGTCGAGCCACGCCAAGGCGACCCTGGTGGACCTGTCGGCGACCCCTTTCGTCGCCTCCATCGGCATCCGCCTGTTCATCAGCAATGCCAAGGCCCTGGCCCGCCGGGGCGGGCGCCTGATCCTGTTCGGCGCGGAGCCAGCGGTGGAGAAGGTTCTCCTCGCCACCGGCGTCGGCGATCTGGCCACCGTGGTCGCCACCCGCGCGGAGGCCGACGCTGCGCTCGCCACCGTCGGCGCGGCCTCCTGATCGCAGGCGTTGTCCGGAAACGGGCGCGTATTGTGATCGGCACAGGGCGGCTTCGGCCGCCCTTTTCTGTTTTGGACCGCTCCAATCCCGATTGATTTCCGGCGCGCCGAGGCGCATATATCGCCAAAATCAAATCGATTAAAACCGGCGCGTCGGAACGCGCAGATTTCCATGGAGACGCCCATGTCCGGTCAAGGCGACCAGCCCGAGAAGCACGGCCTCAAGCTCCGGTCCCAGCTCTGGTTCGACAACCCCGACAATCCCGGCATGACGGCGCTGTACCTGGAGCGCTACCTCAATTTCGGCCTCACCCGGGAAGAGCTGCAGTCGGGCAAGCCCATCATCGGCATCGCCCAGACCGGCTCGGACCTCTCCCCCTGCAACCGCCACCACCTGGACCTCGCCAAGCGCGTGCGCGACGGCATCGAGGCCATGGGCGGCGTGCCGTTCGAATTCCCGGTCCATCCCATCCAGGAGACCGGCAAGCGGCCCACCGCGGCGCTCGACCGGAACCTTGCCTATCTCGGCCTGGTGGAAATCCTCTACGGCTATCCGCTCGACGGCGTGGTGCTGACCACCGGCTGCGACAAGACCACCCCGGCCTGCATCATGGCGGCGGCCACCGTGAACATCCCGGCCATCGTTTTGTCCGGCGGGCCCATGCTGAACGGCTGGTGGAAGGGCGAGCGCACCGGCTCCGGCACCGTGGTGTGGAAGAACCGCGAGCGCTTCGCCGCCGGCGAGATCGACTATGACGAGTTCATGGACGTGGTGGCGTCCTCCGCCCCTTCGGTGGGCCATTGCAACACCATGGGCACCGCCTCCACCATGAATGCGCTGGCCGAGGCGCTGGGCATGTCCCTGCCCGGCTGCGCCGCCATCCCCGCGCCCTACCGCGAGCGCGGCCAGATCGCCTACGACACCGGCAAGCGTATCGTCGACATGGTGTGGGAGGACCTGAAGCCCTCCGACATCCTCACCCGCGCGGCGTTCGAGAACGCCATCCGCGTGAACTCCGCCATCGGCGGCTCCACCAACGCCCCCATCCACCTCAATGCCATCGCCCGCCACGTGGGGGTGCCGCTGAACGTGGATGACTGGCAGACGGTGGGCCACAAGATCCCGCTGCTGGTGAATCTCCAGCCCGCTGGCGAATATCTCGGCGAGGAGTTCCACCGGGCCGGCGGCGTGCCGGCGGTGGTGGCCGAGCTGATCGAGAAGGGCAAGATCCACGAGGGCGCGCTGACCGTGAACGGGCGTTCCATCGGCGAGAACTGCAAGGGCAAGCTCTCCTGGGACCGCGCCGTCATCAAGACCTATGACGCGCCCATGAAGGAGGATGCCGGCTTCATCGTGCTGCACGGCAACCTGTTCGACAACGCGGTGATGAAGACCTCGGTGATCTCGCCGGAATTCCGCCAGCGCTTCCTCTCCAACCCCAATGACCCCGAGGCCTTCGAGGGCCGCGCCGTGGTGTTCGAGGGGCCGGAGGACTATCACCACCGCATCGACGACCCCACGCTCGGCATCGACGAATACACCCTGCTGTTCATCCGTGGCACCGGCCCGCTCGGCTATCCCGGTGGCGCCGAGGTGGTGAACATGCAGCCGCCCACCGCCCTCATCAAGAAGGGCATCCATGCCCTGCCCTGCATCGGTGACGGCCGCCAGTCCGGCACCTCCGGCTCGCCCTCCATCCTCAATGCCTCGCCGGAAGCGGCGGCGGGCGGCGGGCTGGCGCTGCTGAAGACCGGCGACCGGGTGCGCATCGACCTCAACACCTGCACCGCCAATATCCTCATCTCCCCCGAGGAGCTGGCGCAGCGCCGGGCCGACCTGCAGGGCCATGGCGGCTTTGCCGTGCCGCAGAGCCAGACCCCCTGGCAGGAGATCCAGCGCTCCATGGTGGCGCAGTTCGACGAGGGCATGGTTCTGAAGCCGGCGGTGAAGTACCAGCGCGTGGCCCAGACCATGGGCGTTCCCCGCGACAACCACTGAGCGAGCAGGCCCATGAGCGAACAGGCGGCGCCGGGCATCAGGTCCGGCGCAGTCCCCGGCGGGGTGCCCGACCCGGTCCCTCTGGGCGCGCCGGTGGAGGGCGGCCCGGCCCGGCGGCCGGCGCCCGTCACCCTCGAAGGGCGCCATGTCGCCCTGGTGCCGTTCGACGCCGGGCGGCACGCCGCTTCGCTCTACGCCCTCTCCCACGGGCCGGAAAAAGAGGCGCTGTGGGCCTATCTCTCTGCGGACCCCTTCCCCGACGAGGCCGCCTTCACGCGCTTTTACGCCGAGGCCGCCACCAAGGCCGACCCGCTGCTGTTCGCCATCGTCGAGGTTGAGAGCGGCCGCGCGGTGGGCCACGCCACCTACATGCGCATCGAGCCGGCGCACCGGGTGATCGAGGTGGGCAACATCCTCCACACCCCGGCGCTCCAGCGCACGCCGGGTGCCACGGAAGCCATGTATCTCATGGCGCGCCATGCCTTCGAGGATCTCGGCTATCGCCGCTACGAGTGGAAGTGCAACGCCCTCAACGCCCCCTCGCGGCGGGCGGCGGAGCGCCTCGGCTTCGCTTACGAGGGCCTGTTCCGCCAGCACATGATCATCAAGGGGCTGAACCGCGACACCGCCTGGTATGCCCTGCTCGACCATGAGTGGCCGAAGGCGAAAGCCGCCTTCGAGGCCTGGCTCGACCCCGCCAATTTCGACGCCGAAGGCCGCCAGACGCAGCGGCTGGAGGACATCCGCGCCGCATTGTGAGGCATCGCCCCACCAATCCCAAAAGCTCAAGAGGAACGCCATGGGTGGACGACTTCAGGGTAAGACCGCGCTGGTGACGGCGGCGGGACAGGGCATCGGCCGGGCCATCGCCGAAGCCTTCGTGCGCGAGGGCGCGAGCGTGATCGCCACCGACCTCGACACCACCAAGCTCGAAGGCTTTCCGGGCACCGCGCACAAGCTCGACGTGCGCTCCACCGAGGCCGTCGCCGCGCTGGCCAAGGCGGTCGGCCCGGTGGACGTGCTGGTGAATGCCGCCGGCTACGTGCACCAGGGCAATATCTTCGACACCTCGGAGAAGGACTGGGACTTCTCCTTCGACCTCAACGTGAAGGCCATGCACCGCACCATCTCGGCGTTCCTGCCGGGCATGCTGGAGAAGGGCAAAGGCTCCATCGTCAACATCGCCTCGGCGGCGTCCTCCATCCGCGGCGTGCCGAACCGCTATGTCTACGGCGCCTCCAAGGCGGCGGTGATCGGCCTCACCAAGGCGGTGGCGGCGGACTTCATCCTGAAGGGCGTGCGCGCCAACGTCATCTGCCCCGGCACCATCCAGTCGCCCTCGCTGGACGAGCGCATCGCCGCCGTCTCGGCCCAGACCGGCCGCTCGCTGGACGACGTGCGGGCCGATTTCGTCGGCCGCCAGCCCATGGGCCGGCTCGGCACGCCGGAGGAGATCGCGGCGCTGGCGCTCTATCTCGCCTCCGACGAGAGCGCCTTCACCACCGGGCAGATCCACATCATCGACGGCGGCTGGGCGCTCTAGGGCGCCCCGCTGAACTGCGACACGCCCTGAACCTTCGGCTTAACGCGCAGTCTTCGAGCGATCCGGAAGCCCTTTCGCTCGAACGCGCCTTAGGAAAGACCCTCACATGCATATTCTCGTCATCGGCGGCGCCGGCATGGTCGGCCGCAAGCTCATCGAACGCCTCGCCCGCGAGGGACGCCTGGGCGGCAAGCCCATCACCCGCCTCACCGCCCATGACGTGGTGCCGCCCAAGCCGCCGCAGGCGCCCTTCCCCATCGACACAAGGGTCTCGGACCTCTCCGTCCCCGGCGAGGCGGCGGTGGTGGTGGCGGAAAGGCCCGACGTGATCTTCCACCTCGCGGCCATCGTCTCGGGCGAGGCGGAGGCCGATTTCGACAAGGGCTACCGCATCAACCTCGATGGCACGCGCCACCTGTTCGACGCCGTGCGCCTCATGGAAGGCTACACGCCGCGCCTGGTCTTCACCTCGTCCATCGCGGTGTTCGGCGCGCCCTTCCCGGATGCGATTCCCGACGAGTTCTTCCCCACGCCGCTCACCTCCTACGGCGCGCAGAAGGCCATCGGCGAGCTGCTGCTGGCGGACTATACGCGGCGCGGCTTCTTCGACGGCATCGGCATCCGCCTGCCCACCATCTGCGTGCGCCCCGGAGCGCCCAACAAGGCCGCCTCCGGCTTCTTCTCCGGCATCATCCGCGAGCCGCTGGCGGGGCTGGACGCCGTGCTGCCGGTGTCGGAGGATGTCATGCACTGGCACGCCTCGCCCCGCTCGGCGGTGGGCTTCCTCATCCATGCCGCGACCCTCGACGGCGAAAAGGTCGGCCCGCGCCGCAACCTCACCATGCCGGGCCTCGCCGTGACGGTGGGCGAGCAGATCGAGGCGCTGCGCAAGGTGGCCGGCGACAAGGCGGTGGCCCGCATCACCCGCGCGCCCGACCCGGTGATCGAAAAGATCGTCTCGGGCTGGCCGCGCAAGTTCGAGCCCCGCCGCTCCACCGAGCTGGGCTTCGTGGCGGAAAGCTCCTTCGAGGAGATCATCCGCATCCACATCGAAGACGAACTGGGCGGCAAGATCGCCGACTGATCCCATCGGCCTCGGTCTTCGACCGAAGCCAAGTGGGTTACGCTCAAGTGCCGCGCGGGCTTAACCAATGGCCCATGAGTCAAGCTCATGGGCCATTGGTATAAGGCGTTCCGGGCTCCGCGCCGGGGATTTGACCAAAGGCCGGTGAGCCAGGCTCATCGGCCTTTTGCATCAGGCGGCGGCGCGGGCCATGCGCAGGGCGATGCGCTCTTCCAGCCGGCCGATGGCGCCGTCGAGGTCGGGAAGCAGGGTGCGATAGGCGGCGCGCCGGGCGGCAGGGCTTTCGTCCCGCGCCACCTCGGGCAGCTGCCAGAATTCAAAGCGCAGGAGACCGATGAAGGGCTGGCGCCGCAGGGCGCGCCACGCGCCGGCCCCGAGCGCCACCACCACGTCGAGCCGCGGCGCGCCCGACAGGCCGAACACGCCCGCCGGCTTCGCCGAAAGGCCATCGGCGGGAACCTGCGCGGCCTGGAGGCAATCGATGAGCGCGGGATCGACCGCGCCGGGCACCAGGGCGGCGGCGCTGAACGGCCTCAGCCCGCGGTGGCCGTGAAGGGCGATGGCTTCCGCCATCAGGCTCGTGCCCGCATTGTCCGGGCACACGAAGAGAACAGTGGGCCGTCCGGTCATCGGCATGGGTCTTTCTCTCGCCCCGAAAGATGGAGCCCGCGTCACCATACGATCGCGGTGCACTGCGCGTTCTCTTGCGCCCGCGCCCATCGGATTGCATCGCAACCAGATCGGATAACGCAGGCTCATTCTTCAAGTTCAGAGGGACGATTTCCGTTCGGATTGGCGCACGGAAAACGTTCCAAGATCTGGTGTCGATGCGCTTTCATCACGCGAACCGGTATCCGCTTCGCTCGAAAACGCCCTGGCGGCATCGATGTGCCGAATCGGACCCTACGCCATGGAGCCGACGCGGCTGTGACAGGCCATCTCATGCCGCGCGAGGCGAAGCGCCCGGCATCTCTCGCCCATCCTGCGGCCGGAGACGATGCCGACACGCCCTCCCACCGGCGTCAAGGCCTTCCCCCAACCATCTGGCGAACATGGTGAAAAACCTCCGTTAACCATTTTGCAAATCTATCCGCAGATGGATCGGCTGCTGGCGGGCGTCTTGATTCGACCGAAGGTTCTGCGCCGGCGCGTTGAATTCGGAGATTGAGTCATGGCCAAGAAGCTGGCGAAGAAGCCGGAAGTGACGAGCGACAAGGTGAGCAGCATCGCGGCGAAGGCGCTGAAGGATCCTTCGAGCGTGAGCCAAGACGAGATCCTGGCGCTGGCCGGCTTCGTCCTCACCCAGGCCCCGGCCCAGCCCAGGGCCGCCGCAACGCCTGCCGCCAAGGCTCCGGCCCAGATCCCCGCCAAGACAGCCGCGAAGGCCCCCGTGAAGCCCGTGGCCAAGGCCAAGACGGCGCCGAAGGCCGCTGCGCCGGCACCGGCCATCAAGGTCGAGGCGAAGGCCCCGGCCAAGACCCCCACAAAGACCTCCGCCAAGCCCGTCGCGCCGAAGGCGGTCGCTCCGGCCGAGGGCGTTGCCAAGACTTCGGTGAAGGCCAGCCCGGTGACGACCACCGCAAAGGCCGTGAAGGCCGCGGCGCCGAAGGTCGAGGCTCAGCCCGCCAAGAGCGTGACGAAGGCTCCCGTGACAAGGGCTCCAGCGGCGAAGGCCAGCGCCAAGGCCGCGTCCAATTCTGCTCCCACCCCTGCTCCGAAGCCCGCCGCCAAGGCTCCCGCGGCAAAGGTCGCAGCCAAGCCCGAGGAGGCCAAGCCGGCCGAGGCGAAGGCTCCGGCCCGCAAGCCCGCCAAGCCGGCAGCGGCTAAGCCCGCCGCCAAGGCTCCTGACACCAAGGTTTCTGCCGCCAAGGCTCCGGCAGCGAAGGCCGTGAAGGCCGAGGTCAAGAAATCCGAAGTGGCGAAGGCCCCGGCCGCGAAGGTCGCCACCAAGCCCGGCAAGGGTCGCAAGCCGGCCTGACCGGCGCGTGCTCTCTCATTAAATTCGAGCGTCATCGCTTCCCGGAAACACCAGCGCCGCCGCCCTGACCTTGGTCCGGGCGGCGGCGCTGTTTTCGGGATCAGTCCCCGCTACTGCTGCGCCAGCGCGCCGGCACGGCCAACGTTGAAGATCTGCACCCGCCGGTTGATGGCGGCGTCGGGATGCCTGGCGTCCTGCAGCGCCTCCTCGCCGAGGCCCACGGACTGGAGCCGGCGCGGGTCCACCCGGAAGGTGGTGGAGAGCGCCTCGACCACGGCGTCCGAGCGCTGCTGGCTGAGCTTCATGTTGAGCTCGCGGGTGCCGGTGGCATCCGTGTTCCCGACCACCAGGAACTTGTAGCCGAGCAGCACCGGATTGTGCATGGCGTCCGCGATGGAGCCGAGGGTGCGGTAGGATTCCGGCTTGATCATCGCGGAGTTGAGGTCGAACACGATCTCCACGTTGATCTGGGCCAGCTGGTCGAGCTGGATCGCCAGCGGCGGGCGGCTTTCCGGCGGGCCGGTGTACTTCATGTGCGCCTGGGCGAGGCCGCGCAGCGCCTCGGCCGACACCTGCGGCACGTCGTCGACGGAGGCTTGCAGCCCCTGGACGATCTGGGCGTTGGGGGTGAAGACCTGGGCGGACGCGGGCCGCGCATCAAGCAGCGCGGGGATGGCGGCGGTGCCGGCCAGAAGCAGGGCCGCGCCGAGGCGCATGTTGGCGAAACGGAACAAGGTCATGCTCAGCCCTCCCTTCACTGTGCGTAGCCGGCATTGACAAGCGAGGCCGTGCAGGTCGCGCTCACCACCTTGGACGCCTCCAGGAGGCACGACACGATGTTGCCGTCGCCGGGCACGAGGCCGGGGCAGAACTGGGCGACGTCGCGGTCGCAGGTCTTGTAGACCTGCTTCTGGGCCGCGGCCCGGGCCTCGGTCATCTCACGAATGCCGGCATGGTTGGCCGCGCAGGCCGGCGTCAGTTGCGCGGCGTTCTGGACCAGGCAGTTATGGATGGCGCCGTTGCCGAGGTTGAGGCCACGGCAGTGATTCATGATGTCCCCGCCGCAATGCTGCGCGAGGAGGCCGGCGGCCTGCGCGTAGCTGACGGTCTGGGCCTTGGCCGGCCCGGCGGCAAGCGCCAGCACGGCGGCCAGAGCTAGTCCCAAAAATCTCATACGATGTCCCCCCATGCCCGATGGTTCGGGCGCGGGCATTGACCATCGCGGATCGGCCGGGGTCAACCGGCCACATCGCCGGCATGGCGGAACGGTGTGGCGCGAACGGTATCGCGCGGCCACAATGCTTGCTTCAGGAGGCCTTGTCGTAGGTTCCGGCCTCGATCTCGTCGCCGGCGGCGCCGACCACCCCGAGCGGATCGGCGGCAAGTTCCAGGTCGGTGGCATCGACGGGCGCAGCTCCGGTCGAAACGACCGCCTCGCGGCGCGGCGCCAGCAGCAGGTGCGCGCCCGCAGCGGCGGCGGCAAAGGCCGGCAACAGCGTCACCATGGCGGCAAGCGGCGAGGGAAACAGCACCGACAGCGAGGTGCCAAGGAAGCCGCTGCCGATCTGCAGGAAGCCCATCAGCGCCGAGGCCGCCCCGGCGATGGGCGCGAACCCGGCGAGGCCGGCGGTGGTGCAACCGGGAAGAATCAGGGCGATGCCGCAGGCCCAGAGCGAGATGGGCAGCATGACGCTGGCGGTGGTCAGCGGCAGCACCAACGGGCCGAGCCCCAGCCCCACCGCGCCGGCGAGCACCAGCAGCAGGCCGGGCAGGATCAGGGCGTGGGCGCTGTGACGCTGCAGCAGCGGCCGGGCGATGAGGGTTCCCGACAGGAAGGCGCCGGTCTGCAGCAGCATGGCGAGGCCGAAGCCGGTGGGCGAGAGCCCCACCCGCTCGATGAGGATGAAGGGCAGCAGCGCCGACAGCGTATAGATTCCGCCGAGACCGAGGCCGGCGGTGAGCGCGGCGCGCATGAACACGCGGTCGGTGATGAGCCGGCGGTAGCTCTTCGCCACCCCGTGGGGGGCGGCCAGCGCGCGGTCCGGCGTGCGGTTGGTCTCCGGCACCCGAAGGGCGAGGACCGCCACCAGCACGAGGCCATAGGCCGCCATGGCGATGAAGATCACATGCCAGCCCGCCGTGCCGAGGATGAGCCCGCCCAGGGTGGGCGAAACCGCCGGGCCGATGGCCAGCATGGTGCCGATGAGGTTCATCACCCGCGCCGATGCCTGGCCGGTGTATTGGTCGCGCACCAGCGCGCGGGACAGGGCAATGCCGGCGGCGCAGCCGATGCCCTGCAGGGCACGGCCGGCAATGAGCCAGCCGATGGTGGGCGCCAGCATGGCGACGATGCTGCCGGCCAGATAGATGCCGAAGAAGCCCAGCGCCACCGGGCGCCGTCCGTAGCCGTCCGAGAGCGGCCCGCAGACCAGCTGGGACAAGGCAAAGCCCATGAAGAACACGGTGAGGGTGAGCTTCACCGTGGCGATGCTGGTGCCGAAGGCCGCGACCAGCGTCGGCAGGGCCGGCGTGTACATGGCGAGGCTGATGGGCCCGAGCATCACCATGAGCCCGCCGATGACGGACACTTCCCGCTCGCTCATGAGCGGCGAGGCCGAGACGCCGATACCCGGCGCAGGAGACGTGCCGGGCTGGACCGCGGTCATTTCTCGTCCCTCGAACGATGCTCCCGCGCGAGGTTGTCGCGCAGCCGCAGGAGGAGGTCCCGCAGCAGCGCCTGCTCGGCCTCCGAGAAGCCGCAGGTGGCCTCCCGGCGCGCGGTGGCGGCCGCCGTGAGCACCCCGGCAAGGTGAGGCGTCGCCTCGGGCGTGAGCGTCACGATCTTGGCGCGGCGGTCCCTGGGGTCGGTTTCGCGCGTCACCAGTCCCGCGGCCTCGAGCCGGTCGAGGAAGCCCACCAATGTCATGGGCTCCACGTTCATCTTCTCGGCCAGCGCCGACTGCCGGAGGCCGGGGTGGAAATCCACATAGGCGAGCGTGCGGGCCTCCCCGGCCGTGAGGCCGAGGCCCGCCCCCTCAAAGGCCCGGTCGATACGCGCGCGATAAAGCCGCGCCGCATCCACGAGGACGAAGCCGAGGGGCGGCTCGCTTGATGCAGGACGCGCGGGGGCGAGGGGGCTCGCGGCAGCAAGATCAGTCATGATAAGGAAGATATATAATAAGATAACCTTACTATCAAGAGGTTGAGGCGCCCGATGCGGGATGAACCCGGGAGCGCGGCAGGTCCGCTCGCCGGCGCCCGGCATGGCGTGCTGGCGACCCGCGCGATGCCTCGCCTCCCCATCCGCGGCTTCAGACCAAAGCGCGCGCGGCGCCCGGTTCCGGCCGGAACCGGTCTTAAGATGGGCCATTCGGGAGCCCCCGAGGTGCGGAGCGAGCCCTCTCGGCGCCGGTCGTAGACCGGGGCTGTTGGTATTAAACGTGTGCGTGTTCCATTCCCGGTCTAGACCGAAGCAGACCGTTTCCATCCCCCCGCCGCGCCCACCCACCCGGCGCGACGCCCAAGGAGATCCCCATGCCCTGGTCCCTCACCATCGGCCGGCTCGGCGAGACCGCGATCCGCATCCACGTCACGTTCCTGCTGTTCCTGGTGTGGATCTGGGCGGCCTATTACCGGTCGGGGGGAGCATCGGCCGCGTGGGAAGGCGTGCTGTTCGTGGCGCTGCTCTTCGCCTGCGTGCTGCTGCACGAACTGGGGCATGTCTTCGCCGCCCGCCACTACGGGGTGAAGACCCCGGACATCACCCTGTGGCCGTTCGGCGGCATCGCCAATCTGGAGCGGATTCCGGAGAAGCCGTCGCAGGAGCTGGTGGTGGCCATCGCCGGGCCGCTGGTGAACGTGGTGATCGCGCTGGTGCTGCTCGTCATCCTCAGCGCCACCCTCGACGGCACCGACCTCACGGCGGACAACCTCGCCAAGATCGAGGACCCGCGCACCTCCATCCTGGTGAAGCTGGCCGGCGCCAACATCTTCCTGGTGGTGTTCAACCTCATCCCCGCCTTTCCCATGGACGGAGGACGGGTGCTGCGGGCGCTGCTGGCCATGAACATGGGCCATGCCAAGGCCACCGCCACCGCCGCCTCCATCGGCCAGGGCCTTGCCATCGGCATGGGCCTGCTGGGCATCTTCACCAATCCCATGCTGATGATCATCGGCGTGTTCGTGTTCCTCGCCGCGTCCGGGGAGGCCGGTCAGGTGCAGCTGAAGGAAGCCTCGCGCGGCCTGCTGGTCTCGGACGCCATGATCACCCATTTCGAGACGCTGGGGCCGCAATCCACCGTGGACGACGCGGCCGACGCCCTCATCCGCTCCACCCAGAAGGAATTTCCGGTGGTGGACGGCGCCGGCCACCTGCGCGGCGTGCTCACCCGCGACGCCATGATCCGCGCCATGAAGGACCAGGGGCCGCAGACCGCCGTGATCGAGGTGATGCAGGCGGACGTGCCGGTGGTGGAGGCCCGCTCGAAGCTCGACGCGGCGCTGAAGCTCATCACCTCCGCCCAGGCCCCGGCCGTGGGCGTGGTGGACGTCTCGGGAAAGCTGGTCGGCCTGCTGACGCCGGAGAATGTGGGCGAGCTGATGATGCTGCACGCCGCCCGCCCCGAGCGCGGGGCGCACCCCTTCGGCCGCGGCCGGGCGGGGTGAGGGGCGGAGGCGGCTTCAGCCACCTCCCGCCCGGCAAAGTCTCACGCCCCCACCGCCTCCGCCGTCGGTGCCTCGACCTGACGGACCTTGTCCATGACCGCCTTCTGCACCTTCTCGAAGGCACGCACCTCGATCTGGCGCACCCGCTCGCGGGAGACGCCGAACTCGGAGGCGAGATCCTCCAGGGTCATGGGGTCCTCGGAGAGGCGGCGGGCCTCGAAAATGCGGCGCTCGCGGTCGTTCAGCACCGAGAGCGCGCCGGACAGGGCGGCGCGGCGGTTGTCCAGCTCCTCGCTCTCGGCGAGCTGCTCCTCCTGGTCGAGGCGCTCGTCCACCAGCCAGTCCTGCCACTCCCCGCCCTCGGAATCCTCGCGGATGGGGGAGTTCAGGGAGGCGTCGCCGGAGAGGCGGCGGTTCATGTCCACCACATCCTGCTCGGTGACGCCGAGCTTGGTGGCGATCTGCTTCACATGCTCGGGGCGCAGGTCGCCGTCTTCCAGCGCGGAAATCTGGCTCTTGGCCTTGCGCAGGTTGAAGAACAGCTTCTTCTGCGCCGCCGTGGTGCCCATCTTCACGAGGCTCCACGAGCGCAGGATATATTCCTGGATGGAGGCGCGGATCCACCACATGGCATAGGTGGCGAGGCGGAAGCCCTTCTCGGGCTCGAACCGCTTCACCGCCTGCATGAGGCCCACATTGCCTTCGGAAATCACTTCGGAAATGGGAAGCCCATAGCCGCGGTAGCCCATGGCGATCTTCGCCACGAGGCGCAGGTGGCTCGTCACCAACCTGTGCGCGGCATCGCGGTCCCCGTGCTCGCGCCAGCTCTTGGCGAGCATATATTCCTCCTGCGGCTCCAGCATGGGAAACCGCCGGATCTCTTCGAGATACCGGGAGAGCCCGCCTTCGGCGGACGGAATGGACATGGACTTCGGCTGGGCCATGACGAGGCCTCCTTCTCCCGCGGCCCCCGTCTGGGCGACCGCCTCAGCGGCCGCATGACGCCGACCGCGACGCATCATGATATAGATACGAGCGGAATGCGGATAGGTTTCATCCTCTCACGTGGATGAGAGAGAAATTTACGCGGATGCACGCCCGCCCAGCACCTCGGCAAGCGCCGCAAGATCCTCCGGCAGCGGGCTTTCGAACGACAGGGTCTCCCCGGTCACCGGATGGGCGAAGCCGAGCCGGGCCGCATGCAGCGCCTGCCGGCCGAGGCGCGCGAGGTGTTCGCGGGCGGCCTCCGGCAGCAGCGTCTCCTTGGTGCGGAAGCCCTGGCCATAGACCTCGTCCCCCAGCAGCGGATGGCCCACATGGGCCATGTGGACGCGGATCTGATGGGTGCGCCCGGTCTCCAGCTGGCATTCGATGAGGCTGGCGACGCCTTCCTCCATCTTCACCTCGCCCTTCACCTGCCCCTTGTTGCGCAGGCTGGTGCGGCCATGGCCGAGATAGGCCTCCTGCACCTCCCAATGGGTGATGGCATGGCGCCCGGAGAGGCGCACCGCCATCTTCTGGCGGTGGCTGGGATGCCGGTCGATGGGCGCATCCACGCTGCCATGGGCCTCGGGCACGCCCCAGACGAAGGCGAGATAGGCCCGCTCCAGCGGCCCGGTGCGGCCATGGTCGGCGAACTGGGCAGCGAGGCCCTTGTGGGCCACATCGGACTTCGCCACCACCAGCAGACCGGAGGTATCCTTGTCGAGGCGATGGACGATGCCGGGCCGGCGCACCCCGCCGATGCCGGAGAGGCTGTCGCCGCAATGGTAGAGAAGCGCGTTCACCAGCGTGCCGGAGGCGTGGCCCGGCGCCGGATGCACCACCAGCCCGGCCGGCTTGTCGACGACCACCAGGTGGGCGTCCTCGAACACGATGGTGAGCGGCAGGTTCTCCGCCACCGGCTCGGCCGCCTCCGGGGGCTGCAGGAACAGGGTATAGACATCTGCGGCATTGACCCGGCCCGCCGCGTCCCCTACCACACGCCCGCTGACGGAGACCCGCCCTTCCGTTACGAGACGCTGGATGCGGGTGCGGCTGAGTTCCGGTGCCTCAAGCGCCAACCGGCGCGCCAGGACACGGTCCAGCCGCTCGCCCGCGTCTTCCGCCGCGATCTGGACCGTGAGGGTGAAGCCCTCATCCAGGTCCTCTAGGCCGGTTTCGGCCTGGTTCATCTCGGCCTGGTTCATGGTCGCGTCCATTCTCGATCCGTCAGGAGCCACGGCCCCTTCATGTTTCATCGCCCGTCCCCCACCGAGACCCCGGAAGAGGCGCTGACCCCGGAGCAGGAGCGCATCATCCAGCGGTTTCGCCGCTTCTCCAGCCTGTCCATGCTGGTCATGGTGCTGGGGGTGGCCGCGGTCTTCGGCGTCATCGGCTATCGCATGATACGGGCAAAGCCCATGGCGACCGGCGAAATGACCGCGCTTCTGCCCAAGGGCGCGAAGATCACCGCCACCGCCGTGTCCGGCGACGTGGTGGTGCTGACCCTCGACGTGGGCGGCGCCATCGAAATCCGCACCTTCGACGCCCGCACCCTCGCCCCCGCCGGCCGCCTGAGGTTCGCCGAGGAGCCGTGAGCGGACGCTGGGGCGCTCAGGCGCACCAGTTCATCACGTTTGTGGCGGCAACAGGTCCGCGCACGCCTTCGGCACCCATGAGCGAAGGCGAAAGCGGTTTTCAGTCGACTCCGACGCGCGGTGCCCTTCGCCCAGCCCTGCCGCTATTGCAGCGAACCTTCGCCGTCGCCGGGCATGCGGGCCAGCATCATCTGGGTGATGGCTACCAGCATGTCGGCGCGGGCCTTCAGATTTTCCGCCTCCAGCAGCGCCTGCTTCTCCAGCGCGCCATAGGGCGACATCACCGACAGGGCGTTCACCAGCGTCTCGGTGCCCGCCTCGCGGATGCCGTCCCAGTCCGCCTCCAGCTTGTTGGCGTCGAGAAACGCCGCCAGCGCCGACAGCAGCGCGTCGCGGTCCACCTCCGCCTCGCCGGCCTCCGCCTCGAAATCATGGGCGAACGCCATGGCATCCACCTTGAACTGGCGGTACGGCGTGGTGGTATCAAGCTCTTCCAGAATGCGGAAGCGGCAGATGCCGGTGAGCGTGATCAGGTAGCGCCCGTCCCCGGTCTCGCCGAACTGGGTGAGGCGGCCAAGGCAGCCCACCTTGTATACGCCCGGCCCACGCGCCGAGCCCGGCGCCGCCTCGTCGGGCTGCACCATGCCGATGAGGCGCGCGCCGCCGAGCGCGTCGTCCACCATGGCGAGATAGCGCGGCTCGAAGATGTTGAGCGGCAGGTCGGCGCGCGGCAGCAGCAGCGCGCCGGTGAGCGGAAAAACCGGGATCACCGGCGGAATTTCCGTTGGCGACAGATAGGTGCGATTGGCAGCCAAGGCGAAAAATCCTTAAAAACTAAGTCCTTCAGGCGAACATGATCGCCGACAATTTCTTACGGCCTGAAAGGGTGAGCGGATCGGTGGGGCCCCACGCCTCGAACAGCTGCACCAGCTGCTTGCGGGCCGCATCCTCGTTCCACGCGCGGTCGCGCTTCACGATATCCAGAAGATGAATCAGCGCCTGCTCGCGCCGGCCCTTGCCGTTGAGCGCGAGGGCCAGGTCGAACCGGGCCTGATGGTCGCTCGGGTCGAGGTCCAGCCGGGCTTCCAGCGTCGCGAGGTCGCCGAGGGCGGCGGCCTGCTCGGCCACGTCCAGCGCGGCGCGGGCGGCGTTCACCAGCGGATCGTTCTGCTTGTCAGCCGGCACCATGGCGAGGGTGGCCCTGGCCTGCTCCAGCGCGCCGGCGGCCACCTGGGTGCGCACGAGGCCGGTGAGGGCTTTCAGATTGTCCGGCTCCTCGCCCAGCACGCCGACGAAGATTTCGGCGGCGGCGGTGAGGTCGCCCTGGGCCAGCGCTCCATCGGCAGCGGCCAGCGCTTCCTCCAGGCCGTCGTCGGCGGGACCGATGAGACGATCGATGAAGGCCTTCACCTGACCTTCGGGCAGGGCGCCCTGGAAGCCGTCCACCGGCTGGCCGTTCACGAAGGCATAGACCGTGGGCACGGACTGGATGCCGAGCTTGCCGGGGATCACCGGATGGTCGTCGATATTGAGCTTGGCGAGACGCACCTTGCCCTTGGCGGCCTTCACCACCTTCTCGATCACCGGAGTGAGGGTCTTGCACGGCCCGCACCACGGCGCCCAGAAATCCACCAGCACCGGGCGGCGCTTGGACTCCTCCATCACCTCGGCCATGAAGGTCTGGGTGGTGGTATCGATGATGTCGCCGCCGGCCGCCCCGTTGCCAGCGCCAGCGCTCGTTCCTGCGCCTGTGGCGCCCGCCTGGTTCAACAGCATGTGTCGCAATCCCCGAAAACGTCAGCCCGCCCGGCGCGGCCGGGGCGGACAGCCCATAGATGGGCGTTCGCCGCGCGCTTGCAATCGGCATTTTACCAAAGAGCGGTGAGCCTCACTCACCGCTCTTTGGTGCAGCCCGCGCGGCGCTCGGCTCCGGCTTTTGCCGGAACCGGTCTTAAAATCCGCAACTCGGGAACACCCGAGTTGCGGGGCGAAGCCCTCTCGGCTCCGGTCGCAGACCGGAGCCGTTGGCATGAGTCCCGCCTTCTAGCGCTTTCGGCCCGGCAAGTTAAGGCGGGCCGCGGGCACAACCTTGCGTCGCGCGCCACCCCGCGCACAAGCCGCCCCGCCCCCTG
>NZ_JAIVFO010000054.1 GCF_029991245.1 Xanthobacter autotrophicus | reverse complement strand
GGCGAACACCACCAGCGTCAGCAGCATCAGCACCTTGGGCGTGTCGTAGATGAAGAACGCGACCGCTTCGGCGAGATGGCTGCCGGGCTCCACCGGCAGGCGGGCAACCAGCCATTGGGAGAACGGCGCGAGCTGGGCATAGACCACGAACCAGAGGGCGATCGCCGCGACGGTCGCCGCCACCCAGGCCAGGGGCGCTGCCTCCCGCGGCGGCTTGCGCCCGGTCAATGACAGGTCGGCGCTCATGCGGCTCTCCTGTTCGATGAGGAGTCCAGGCTGGTGAGGACGGCATCGACGATGGCCGCCTGCTCGGCCGGCAATTCGGGATTGCGACGGTAGCGCACCCATTGGGCGTCCCGCCGATCCACCACGACGCCGGCCTGCTTGAGCACCGCCATATGGCGCGACATGCGGGATTGGGTGACGCCGAGGACGCGCACGAGTTCGCAGACGCAATGCTCGCGCCCGTCCCAGAGGAGGCGGACCGCCGCGAGGCGGGTGGGTTCGGCCAGGGCCGATAGAAGGGTGAGGGGGGATTGCATGGGATATTTGTTACTCTCATGCGCATATGCGTGCAAGCGCATTTATGATCGGGATCTATCGCCGGTAGCGCGGTGATTTCGGCCATCGGTGATGACCGTTTCGGGTGTGCCAGCCCGCCGCTGTGGTTCGCGCGGCAGGACCGCGGAAGCCGTCCGCCGGGCATCACGATTGGGGCACCGCGCGTGGATCGATGCGGCAGGAGGCGCAGGCGCGGCCTAAAATGTTCGGGCTCAACCCCGGCGCAGGTCGGAGGGGCGGACGTGTCCGCCCGCAAGAAGGGAGAGCGTCATGAAGATCAAGTCTGTTTCCGTTACGGGCGTCGCGGCGTTCGCGCTGGCCGCGGCGGCATTGTCCGTTGGGCCGGCGAGCGCCCAGATGGGCGGTGGGCCCGGCTATGGTCCGGGCATGATGGGTCAGGGTGAGGGATATATGGGTCCCGGCCAGGGGGGCTGGGGCCCCGGGTTCCATCGCTCGGCCCGGAGCATGATGGGCGGCTGCGGTGGCGGGATGACGGGTGATGCCGACGGCCAGCTGCCCGCCTTCATCGAGGGGCGTGTCGCCTTCCTGAAGGCCGAGCTCGGCGTCACCGATGCGCAGGCCAAGGTGTGGGAAGCCTATGTGGCGGCGATGAAGAACAATTTCATAAGCATGCAGGGCCTGCACCAGTCCATGCGAGCCAGCTTTGACGCCGATACGCCGATGGAGCGCCTCGAGTCCCGCGTCGCGGTGATGGAAGCCCGCGTCGCCGCTCTCAAGGGCATGAAGCAGCCGCTAAGCGACCTCTACGCCGCGCTCAGCGATGGCCAGAAGAAGAAGGCCAACGAGTTGCTCACCGGCATGGGATGCATGATGTGAGCGTGACGGGGCGGGCCTCGCCGCCGGCCCGGGCGGGTGCCCGCCGCCTCTGACGGACTTTGTCGCGACCGGCCTGTCTCGTCGGGCCTGCTCCGCCAGGCTGATGTTGCCGGGATTGTCGTCCGTCGCGCGCATTGAGCCTGCCGAGGATCGCCGGAGGTCCGAGCAATGTGCCGCGTCCGAAATGATGCTGATATCGGCCTCACCCGGATGTCGGTGCGACGCGGTGGAGACTTCTGGCAGGAGGTGAAAGTGTCGGACGGACAAGACGGGGCGCAGCCGCCCATGCCTTCCTCATCCGCGGGCGCCGCCGAAAGGCGCCCCAGAGGACGGATGCTCAGGACGATGGCCCTGTCCGCCGTGGCGGTCGCGGTGCTTGTGGCGGGGATCTTCTTCGTCAGCAACAGACCCATCGCCGTCAGCGTCGCCTCTCCCGAGCAAAATGTGCCGGTCCGGGTGTTCGGTCTCGGCACCGTCGAGGCCCAGGTGCTGTCCAAGATCGGCTTCGAGGTCGGTGCGACCCTCACCGAGCTTCTGGCCGATCATGGTGACCACGTGTCCCAGGGGCAGGTGCTCGCGCGCCTCGACGCGGGGGAGCAGGAGGCCAAGGTCGCCAAGGCGGTGGCCGCAGTGGAGATCGCCGAGGTCAACATCCGTCGCGCCGAGGCGAACCTCCAGAAGGCGAAGGCCGTCTTCGCCCAGAAGCAGGTGGCCAACCGGCGCAAGCAAACCCTGGCGGGACGCGATATCGTCTCCCAGCAAGTCGCCGAGGAGACGCTGCTCGACGAGGCTGTCGCCAATGCGGATGCGCTTGTGGCGGAAAGCGAGCTTGCAAGCGCCAAGGCCCAGCTCGCCGATGCGCGCGCCCAGCTGCAGTTTGAGCAGACCATGCTGCGCCATCGCACGCTGGTCGCGCCCTACGACGCCATCGTCATCGCACGCCACAAGGAGGCCGGCAGCGTGGTCAATCCGGGGGAGCCCATCTTTTCCCTCGTGGCGGTCGGCACCTATTGGGGGCTGGCCTATGTGGACGAGGCGCGTGCCGGCTTCATCGAGGAGGGCCAGCGTGTCGACGCCCGCAGGCGCTCAAGCCCGCAGGAAACCTTCACCGGGCGTGTGGTGCGCATCGGCCTTGAAAGCGACCGTGTCACGGAGGAGCGGCGCATCTATGTGAAGGGAGACAATCCTCCGCCTCGCATCTTCCTCGGCGAGCAGGTCGAGTTCTGGATCTCCGTCGCCACGCTCGACAAGGCTCTGCTCGTTCCGGAAGCCGCCGTGCAAGGCTATGACGGACGGGAAGGCAAGGTCTGGACCGTGGAGCAGGGTCGCCTCAAGCGCCGTCTCGTCGCCTTTCGCCATCGCACCGAGGATGGGCGGCTCGAGATCGTCGGCGGCCTGCCCGAGGGAGCGCTTGTGGTCACTCAGGTCGATCCGGCCTTCAAGGAGGGCCGCGCCGCGCGCGCCATCGAGGCAGGCGCCCAATGAACCTTGCCTATCGCGACATTTGCCACAACCTCGGGCGCTTCTTGCTGACCTGCCTGGGGCTCGCCCTTTTGCTCGGGGTGGTCATGGCGATGATCGGAATTTATCGTGGCATCGTCGTTGACGCCCTGACGATCTCCCGTGCGCCGGCGGTCGATCTCTGGGTCGTGGAAGCCAACTCGCGCGGTCCGTTCGCCGAAGCATCCCGCATTCCAGGCGACGTTCGCGAAGCGGTGGCGCGCATCGCCGGCGTGACCGCGGCAGGCGGCATCACCTACCAGACCGTCGAGGCGGATCATCAAAGCCGCAAGCTCCGCCTCTATGTCATCGGCTACGAGCCCACGAGGCCAGGAGGCCCGCCGGAGATCGTGGAAGGACGCGCCGTCGTGCGCAGCCATTTCGAGATGGTCGCCGACCAGGCGAGCGGACTTGTTCTCGGCGACCGGATCGAGCTCGGGCGCAACACGTTCGCGGTCGTCGGCCTGACCCGGCACCAGGTCAATTCCGGCGGCGACCCGGCTGTCTACATCACGTTGGGGGACGCGCAGAAGCTGCAGTTCGATCTCGGTCCTCCCGCGGCCCGCGTCCAGATCGCACGCGGAACCGCGGGGGCCGGTCGCGACACGGTAAATGCCGTCATCGCACGCCTTCAGCCCAATGCGTCAGTGGATGCCGTGGCGGAGACGGTTCGTCGATGGAAACACTTTTCGGCCATCACGCAGGCGGAACAGGAGGACATCCTGTCCCGGTCGCTGGTCGATCGCGCCCGACGCCAGATCGGGCTGTTCACGACAATCCTGCTCTTTGTGTCCGCGGTGATCATCGCCCTCATCATCTATACGATGACCATGGAAAAGCTGAAGCAGATCGCGACGCTCAAGCTGATCGGTGCCCCGGATCGCACGATCGTCCTGATGATCGTGCAGCAGGCGCTGGCGCTCGGCCTGATTGGATTTGTGCTCGGCACGGCCATGATCTTGGCCATCAAGGATCATTTCCCGCGTCGGGTGGTCCTCGAGGCGGACAATGTCGCCGGGCTCGGCCTGATCGTGCTTGCGGTTTGCATCGCGTCGAGCGGCCTGGGTGTTCGCGCGGCATTGCGGGTTGATCCCGCCACAGCGATCGGAGGCTAGGCGACATGCCATTGAATGGTGATCCCCTGGTTCGCCTCGATCACATCTCCAAGCATTTCGGCACGGGAACAACGCGTGTCGATGCCCTGCGCGACGTCTCGCTGACGGTCTACCCGCGCCAGGTCGTGGCTCTGCTGGGTCCGTCAGGATCCGGCAAGACGACGCTGCTGAACGTGATCGGCTGCATCCTCGCCGCTTCGTCCGGATCGATGGCGCTCGATGGCGAGCGCGTGATCGAGGATGGTCGCTGGCTGAGGTCGGATCTCAGGCGTCTGCGGCTGGACAAGATCGGCTTCATCTTTCAGTTCCACAATCTGATTCCGTTTCTCGACGCAACCGACAATGTGGCCCTCGTCCTGCGCCTGGCCGGCAAGGATGCCGAGACGGCCCGAGCACGGGCGGCCGAGCTCCTCGACTATCTGGAGGTCGGCAATCGACGCTCGGCGATGCCGGCCAAGCTCTCGGGCGGGGAGGCGCAGCGTGTCGCGATCGCGCGCGCGCTGGCCAATCGCCCGCGCATCATCCTGGCCGACGAGCCGACCGCGGCCCTCGACTCCAAGCGCGCCGGGATCGTCATGGACCTCTTGCGCAAAGTCGCCATCGATCAGGAGGCCGCGATCATCGCCGTCACCCACGACGAGAAGATCTTTGATCGCTTCGACCACATCTTCGCCCTTCGCGATGGCCGGCTGGAAGCCGATGGGGCGTCGCCCGCCTGAGGTCCCGCGACGCACTCGCCTTCAGGTGCCGGGACGCACCATGCGCTGCATGACGCCGGACTTCAGCACGCTCTGGTGAAAGATCACGGCGAGGACGTGCAGAACGATAAGCGCCAGCAAAATCACCTTCAGCACATTGTGGGCGCCGGCCGCGGGCAGGACATCGGCGAACCAGGCGAGGGCCCCGGAGACTGACAAGGCGATCAGCACCCCATAGAAAGCAAGGTGCGTCACCTGGGCCAGCAGATGCAGCGCCGGATGCTCGCTCTCGGGCAGCGGCGGGACGCCGCGCGTCGCGCGCAGGGCGATGCGCCACAGGACCAGTGCGAGGATGAGGACGCCGCCCGCCACATGGGCAGGGACCAGCGGGTCGAACCCATAGGCCTTGCCCTGCACATGGGCGCTCCAGGCCTCGGCGATGGCATCGTTGAAGAGATATTGGACGGCCACAAGGGCCGCGACTGCCCAATGCAGGGCGATCTGGGTGCGGGAATATCCGGCGGCGACGGGGACGGTCATGTCTTTGCCTTTCCATATCGGGGGATGGGGCGACCCCGGCCCAGGGCCGCCCCCGGCTCCGGATCAGTTCCCCGGCTTGGCGCCGGGCGCAGCCTGCTGGCCGTGCCACGCCTCCATCCGCGCCATCATCTGGGCGGGAAAGCGCATCTCGTCGGCGCTCAGCTGACCGTCGCCATTGGCGTCGAGCATGGCGAAGGGGCGGTCGGCCATGTTCTTCGTCACCTCGGCGAAGAGCTTGCCGAACTCCTCGCGGGACAAGGTGCCGTTGCCGTCGCCATCATGGCTCGCCCGCAGCTTCTCGATGCCGGCTTCCGCCTCGGCGACGGTCACTGTGCCGTTCCCGTCGGCGTCAAAGGTCATGAAGACCTGCGCGGCAGCGAAGCGGCCCATGGGCCCATGCATGCCACCGCCCGTGCCACCGCCCATGCGCCCACCCATGGGACTGCCCATGGGGCCGTTCATGGGGCCACCCATGCCCTGCCAGCCCGGGCCGCCGTGGCCACCCATCATGCCGAAGCCGGGGCCACCGCCCCAACAGCCGCCCGGGCCGCCGGCAATGGCGGGGATCGAGACCGCCCCCACCACGGCAACGGCGGCGACGGCGCCCAGGATCGCGAGCGTCTTGCGTTTCATGTCCTCACCTCATCGGTTGTGCATTTCGATGGGAGGAGGATGGGCGGGCTGCGTCGCAGGAGGATATCGGCGGAAGGAGCGAAGTGTATCGCTCTGTCGCAAGCCCCGCCTTCGCGACCGGACGCGACAATTGGTTTTCCGGCTCGCCCAAGGAGGCGCTAAACCTGCCCCATGGCAGAGCACCCTCACATTCCCCACATCCTGGTCGTGGACGATCACCGCGAGATCCGCGACGCGGTCGGCCGGTACCTGGAGAAGAACGGGCTGAGGGCGACCACCGCGAAGTCGGCGGCCGAGATGGACGAGCATCTGCGGAGCGGACGCTTCGATCTCGTGATCCTCGACGTGATGATGCCGGGCGAGGACGGGCTGTCGGCGGCGCGTCGCCTGAGCGCTGCGGGCGGCCCGCCCATCCTCATGCTCAGCGCGCTGGCCGAGGAGACCGACCGGGTGGTCGGCCTTGAGATCGGCGCGGACGACTATCTGGTGAAGCCCTTCAGCCCCCGCGAGCTGCTGGCGCGCGTGAAGGCCATCCTGCGCCGCAGCGAGCGCACCGAACTGTTGGCGGGCGCCCTCGGCGGGCGCAAGCTGGCCTTTGCCGGCTGGGTGCTCGATACCGACAGCCGCCAGCTCGTGCATGCGGTGGACGGACGGGAGGTCGCCCTCACCACCGCCGAATTCAAGCTACTGGTGGCCTTTCTGGAGCGGCCCCGCTTCGTGCTCTCCCGCGACCAGCTGATGGACCTGACCAGCGGCCGCAGCGCCGACGCCTTCGACCGCACCATCGACAACCAGGTCAGCCGCCTGCGCCGCAAGATCGAGGCGAACCCCGCCGAGCCGAAGATCATCACCACCATCCGGGCGGGCGGCTACAGCCTCGCCGCCGATGTGCGGGAGGCAAGATGAGGCGCCTCCTGCCCAAGAGCCTTCTGGCAAAGAGCCTTCTGCCTACCAGCCTTCTGGCCCAGGTGGCACTGCTTTCGGTGGCGGCCATGATCGTCGGCCAGATCGCCAGCTTCTGGCTGTTCACCGCGGAGCGGGGCGCGATCATCCGGGCGGATCAGCGGGCCATGGCGGCCGAGCACGCAACGCGGCTCGCCAGGCTCATCGATGGCGCACCCGCGCCCGTGCGAGGCGAACTGGTGGAGGCCGCCACCTCCCGTGCTCTGCGCTTCGCGCTCTCCTCCGATCCGGAGGTGTCCGAGGGCCGCGCGGACATCGCGGTGGAGTGGCCGGGGGCCCGCGCGCAGGAGGGCTGGGACACCCCCCATCACGGCCATGGACCGCCCGCCCCCATGCGATGGCTGAGGGACTACGGCATCGCCCCGGCGGAGCTGCGCCTTTCGCTGCCGCTCGCGGATGGCCTCTGGCTCAACGCCGCCGCCCGGCTGGAGCGGCCCGGCATGCACTTGCCGCCGCAGGCGCTCGCCTCGACCCTGCTGACGCTGCTGCTGCTTCTCGGCGCGCTCTGGCTGGGCCTCAAGCGGATCACCGGTCCCCTGCGCGGGCTGGCCGCCGCAGCCGACGCCTTCGGGCTCGGCGCCGAGCCGCCCCCCTTGCCACGCGAGGGTCCGCGCGAGGTGCGCGCGCTCGCCGAGGCCCTTGGCCGGATGCACGAGCGGCTCTCCGGGATGATCGGTGAGCGTACGCGCATGCTGGCGGCGCTCGGCCACGATCTGCGCTCGCCCATCACCGCCTTGCGGCTGCGGGCCGAGATGGTGGAGGACGACGAAATCCGCGAGCGCATGACCCTCATCCTCAACGAGATGCAGGAGATGACCGAGGCCACCTTGGCCTTCGCGCGCGGCGTGTCGGTGGCGGAGCCCCTGGAGCCGGTGGACCTGAACGGCCTCCTGGCCGATCTTGCGGCGGAGCTTTCCGCCTCGGGCCCGCCCGTCACCCTCGTTGTGTCGACACCGCACGTCCTCCCGCTCCGCCGGATGGCCCTGCGCCGCGCGCTGCGCAACCTCCTGGAGAACGCCCAGCGCTATGGCGCGGGCGCGACGGTCGGGATCAGCCATGCCGGAGGAGAGGCCTTCGTCACCATCGACGATGCCGGACCGGGCATCCCGGAAGCGGATCTGGAGCGGGTGTTCGACCCCTTCGAGCGGCTGGAGACCTCCCGCTCGCGCGAGACCGGCGGCGCAGGTCTCGGCCTCCCCATCGCCCGTGCCATACTGCGCGCCCATGGGGGCGAGGTGAGCCTGTCCAACCGGCCGGAAGGAGGGCTGCGGGCAACGGTCCGCCTGCCGGCGGCGAACCAAGGGGCCAAGGCTCGGGCGATCGCGTCGTGTAAGGTCTAGGCGTCTAGCCCCGCCGCTCGCGCCAGCCGAGCCACACGAGGGCGAGGACCGCGAGGGCGAGCCAGGGCAGCAGCACGGCGTTCATGATCTGCCAGCCAAGAAGATAAAGCATGGCGCCGGCGCCGAGCGAGGTCGCCACCCCGACGATGAAGATCACAAGGTCGTTGGCCGCCTGCGCCCGCGCGCGCTCTCCCGGCGCGTAGCATCGCGTGAGCAGCGTGGTGCCGCCGATGAACAGGAAGTTCCAGCCCACGCCCAGCAGAACGAGCGCGGAGGCGAAGGCGAGGAATTGCGTGCCCGACAGGGCGATGAGAACATGACCCGCCAGCAGGAACGCGCCGGCCAGCATCACCTTGAGCACCCCGAAGCGGGAGATGAGCGCGCCGGTGAAGAAGGACGGCAGGAACATGCCAAGCACATGCAGCTGGATCACCGTCGCCGCGTCCGAAAGGTCGTGATGATGGTGCAGCATGGCGAGCGGCGTCGCCGTCATGGCGAGGATCATCACGCCATAGCCCGTGGCCGCGCCGAAGAGGGCCACGAGATAGGCGGGTTGCCGGATGATCGCGCCCAGGGGGCGCCCGCCGCTCGATGCGCTCCGCGCGGGCCGCGGCATGTCCACGCCCAGCAGGAGACCCGCTGCCAGCAGCGAAACCACGGCGAGGATCAGGAACGAGCCGGCATAGTCCGCCGCCAGCAAAGGGCCACCGAAGCGCCCGAGGATCGGTCCGGCGATGGCGGCCACTACACCGCCCGCTAGCACGAAGGAGATGGCGCGGGGGCGAAAGGCGTCGGTGGCCACCTCCGCCGCGGCAAAGCGATAGAATTGCGCGAAGGCCTGGTAGGTGCCGACGAGGCCCGTCCCGAGGCAGAGCAGCGGCAGCGACGCATAAAAGATCCCGAGCGCCCCCAGGAGGCCGCCGAGGGTTCCCAGCAGCGCGCCCGCCACGAAGCCGATCCTTCGCCCCACGCGGGCCATCCACAGGGATGCCGGGGCGATGCCGATCGCCGTGCCGAGGAACATGGCCGCCACCGGCAGCGTGGCGAGTTCCGGCGCGGGGGTGATGGCGGCGCCGGCAAGGCCGGCGACCGTCATCACCATGACCGATGCCGTCTGGAACAGAGCCTGGGCGGCGGAGAGCAGCGCGACCTGCCGGATCAGGCGGCGTCGCGGCATCGCCTGCGCAATGGCGGGTCCAGTCATCAGAACACCAGGACCTTGTCGGCCGAAACGGTGACGGCCGAGAGTTCATCCATGGTGCTGCGCCGCGCGCCCGGCGTCACATCGGCATCGCAGAAGCCCCGGGCGTCCATGCAGGTGCCGCACAGAAGCACCTCGCCGTTGCCGGCGAGGACCCGCTTCAGCATGCGCTCCGCATTGTAATAGCCGTCCGGCGTCTTCTGGCCCGCCTTCGCGGCGGCGACGGCATCCGCCATGAGAAACACAGTGACCCGGTTTCCCGCATCCTGCTTGAGGATGCCGGCGGCGAGGCGCAGGCCGTTATAGACGCGTTCCGTGCCGTAGGGCGGATCATTGAGAATGAGCAGCGCGTGCATTTCCGACTCCGCCGGTTCCCCGCGATGCTCTTGCGGCGTGGACAGGATAACTATACGTTCAAATTATCTCTTGAATGATGTATCGCTACCATCATGTGCAAGTCAACGGATCCCAAACGCGCTCTGTTCGCCGAGCTGGCCGCAGTGGCGCGCGCCCTCGGCCACGAGCACCGCGTGGAGTTGCTGGAGCACCTCGCCCAGGGCGAGCGCAACGTGGAGGCGCTGGCGCGGCTGACCGGGCTCTCCATGGCCAATGCCTCCCAGCACCTACAACAGCTGCGTCGCGCGGGCCTGCTGGATGCCCGCCGTGACGGCAAGTTCGTCCTCTACCGGCTGGCGGACGACGGGATCGTCCAGCTCATGTCGGTGCTGCGGCAGACGGCGGAACGCAACATCGCGACGGTCGGAATGCTGCTGGCACGCTATTTCGACGGGCGGGACGGGCTCGAGCCCGTCGGCCGCACCGACCTTGTGGAACGCACGCAGGCGGGCCTCGTCACGGTGATCGACGTGCGGCCTCGCGAGGAGTTCGACCTCGGCCACGTGCCCGGCGCCGTCAGCATCCCGCTGGAGGAGCTCGACGCCCGCCTCGCCGAGTTCGATCCGGCGACGGAAATCGTTGCTTATTGCCGCGGCGCCTATTGCCTGCTCGCGGTGGAGGCGGTCGCACGCCTGCGCGCCAGGGGCTTCTCGGCCCGCCGCATGGAAGACGGCATGCCGGAATGGCGCGCCGCGGGACTGCCGGTCGCGTCGGGCTGACGCGAGGCCACCGCCGAAGTCCAAACCAAAAAATGGGAGAAACGCCAATGTTCAAAATGCTATCGTGCGTGCTTGCCTTGGGGCTCCTCGCGGCCGTGCCCGCGACGCCGGCAGTTGCCCTGGATCTCCCTGGTCCTCTGGTGGCGAGTGACTGGCTCGCAGCCCACCAGGACGAGGTCCTCGTCCTCGATGTGCGCAATGACGACACCAGCTACAAGGAGGGCGGCCACCTCATCGGCGCGGTGCCTCTCGACTTCCGCCAGGCCCGTGGCACCACCACCGAACGCGGCGTGGAAATCACCGACATGAACCTCCCGCCCGAGGCGTTCTCGGCGCTCATGCGATCGGCCGGGGTGAACGACGATACGCCGCTCGTGCTCACCCACCGCGGGCGGGGACCGGACGATGCGGGTTATGCCGCCTACGTCTATTGGCAGCTCAAATATTATGGCCACGACAAGGTCGCCATCCTCGACGGCGGCACAACGAAATGGGTGGCTGAGAACCGCGAGGTGTGGGGCGAGGACGAGGCCGCGAAGACCGGAAATTTCAAGGCCCGGCCGCCACGTCGCGAATTCCTCGCCGACACAGCCCAAATGGAGGCGCTCCAGACACGCAAGGATGCGGGCATTCTCGACGCCCGGTTCTTCAGCTTCTATGTGGGCCTGGAGAAGCGCCCGAACATCGCGAAGGCGGGCCACATTCCCGGCGCGACCCTCTTTCCTTTCGATGCGAATTTTGCCGCCAACGGCACCTATCGCCCGAAGGAGGAACTCGCCCTCGCTTATACAGCCGTCGGCCTCAGTCCCCGGCAGACGGTGGCGGCCTATTGCAACACGGCCCATGTCTCCGCCATCTCGTGGTTCGTGCTGCACGAGTTGCTCGGCTACCGGAACGTCATGCTCTATGACGGCTCCATGCTGGCCTGGAGCAAGCACGGCCTGCCGGTTGAGACGCAGCTCAGATAACGAGGCGGACGGAGCCGATACCCCTGGGGCTTGCCGACCTCTCCCTCGAACTGAAGCTACCCGCGGCAAAGCCCGTCGCGCCACGGCAACCTGACACGCGCTATACGGTGATGTTCGGCGAAGAGCCCGGCTCTCGCCGGGTCATTGACGGCCACATCCGCGGCGGGCACCGGCCCTTCGACGTGCGCCAGGGCGAGCGGGCGGAGATGACCTTCATGAACCCCACATCCATGATGCACCCGATGCACCTGCACGGGCATCATTTCCAGGTGGTGGGCATCAGCGGACAGCGCTTTTCCGGGTCGGTGCGCGATACGGTGGTCGTTCCCGCCCATGCGCCGGTGACCACCGCCTTCGACGCGGGCCATGTGGTCGTGGTTCCTCCACTGCCACCTCGGCCACACGGACCCGGCATGATGACGCTGGTGCGCGCAGCGTAACGGGGCGAGGGCGCATGAGCCCTTGTGGGCGCCGGTCGGGTTCGTCAAGTTGAGAGCCATGATGCATGCTCGTGCTCAAGACAGCGATAAGCGCCCGTCGATTCCGAGAACCGTCTGGGCGCTCGGGTTCGTGAGCCTGTTCATGGATATCTCCTCGGAGATGATCCACGCGCTGCTGCCCCTCTTTCTCACCGCGACCCTCGGGGCCAGCGTGGCCGTGGTGGGCCTCATTGAGGGGGTGGGCGAATCCACCGCCGCCATCGTGAAGGTCTTTTCCGGCTACCTGTCCGACCGCATCGGCCGGCGCAAGCCGCTGATCCTCATCGGCTATGGATTGGGCGCCGCGTCGAAGCCGTTCTTCGCCCTCGCTGGCGCACCGGCCATGGTGTTCGCCGCGCGTTTCGCCGACCGCATCGGCAAGGGGATCCGCGGCGCGCCGCGGGACGCGCTGGTGGCGGATGTCACGCCGCCTTCCATCCGCGGGCGCGCCTACGGGGTGCGCCAGGCGCTCGATACGGTCGGGGGGTTCCTCGGCCCGCTCCTCGCCATCGCGCTGATGGCGCTGTTCGCCGACGACATGCGAACGGTGTTCTGGTTCGCCCTCATCCCCGGCGCACTCGCGGTGGCGTGCGTCATCCTGGGGGTCGAGGATCGCGCCATCGGGGAGGAGGGCGCTACCGGCCGTCCGCCGCCGGTGCGCCTCGCCGATCTCCGGCAACTTGACGGCACGTTCTGGGGCGTCGTCGCCATCGGCGTGGTGTTCACCCTTGCGCGGTTCAGCGAGGCCTTCCTCGTGCTGAAGGCACATGACCAAGGTTTGGCGCTGGTCCTCGCGCCGCTCGTTCTCGTGGCCATGAACATCGTCTATTCGCTCGGCGCCTATCCCGCCGGCGCCTGGTCCGACCAGGCCGCGCCCACGCGCCTGCTGCTGGTGGGGCTGGCAGTCCTCATCGGCGCCGACCTGATGCTGGCTTTCGCGCCGGGGCTGTGGGGCGCCTTTCTCGGCATCGCCTTGTGGGGCGCGCACATGGCGCTCACGCAGGGCCTGCTCGCCAAGCTGGTGGCCCAGCACGCGCCCGCGACGCTGCGGGGCTCGGCGTTCGGTCTGTTCAACCTCGCGACCGGCGTCGCGATGCTGGTGGCGAGCGTCGTCGCGGGGGTGCTGTGGGAGCGGATCGGCTCCGCGGCGACCTTTGCCGCAGGGGCCGGTTTCGCGGTCCTCGCAGCCCTGCTGGTGACGGTGTCCGCCCTGACGCGCCGGGCGGGGTGCGACGACCCGTCTCCCGGGAGCCGCCGCGATGGTGAACCGCACCAGCGAAGGCGCGGACGGCTTTAATTCCCGTGCCTGTGGCGATGATGGAGATCGGGATAATGCGGGTGCCGATGCGCCAGCGGCGCGTGCCGGTGCCAGTGGGTGTGCGGCTCGCCGGGCTGCACCCTCGGTTCGTGCGCATGAGGGTGCTCGTGCCGCTCGGATAGATGCAGCCAGAAGCCGACCGCCATCAGCTGCACCGAAATCGCCTCGCCGAGTATGACGATTGCGAGCTCCGCGCAGGGGCAGGCCGAACATGAGCAGCAGAGGAGTAAGGAAGCCTCCGGCAGGGCAAGCCAGGGCATGTCCGCCCGCCGCAGCGGCGCCTCGACGGCTGGCAGCCGCAAAGCGGCTCGGGACAGGTGCACCGCGGCGAGGCCGAGGCCAGCTCCCAGATAGAGCAGGCCGGCCATCATCCAGGGATATTACCGCACAGATTGATAGCCCATCTCTTTGCTTATCAATACGATAGACACGTCGGACGCGATTGTGCAGCGAGGGATGATCCGGGCATTTGCCTGGCAACATAATCTTAATCGCTCCGCAAATGCTGCGAGCTGGTTCAATCTTGGTTCCTCGGTCCTCGCGAAAACCCAGTTCCTCATACTTGCGGCTATCAGCAGGGGCTCTTGTGAAGCACGCGGGCCGAATACCGTGCGCCCTTCCCATCCGCCTCGAATGTCGCCAACCAGAGCTCAATCGGTTGCCAGCCCTCCGCCAAGGTTGTGGTCCAGACCATGCGCTGCGCCGGCACGCAAGGAGGCCGGCCGCTTCGCGGTCCTGGCCTCCCAACCAAGAAACACTTAGCAACTTGACGAAGTTTCTCTTGCGGCGCTGGTGTGTCGGGGTTAGTTAGTCAAATGGCTAAGTATTATCCTGAACTCTCGCCGCTTTTCCATGCCCTGGCCGATCCGACCCGTCGATCGATTCTGACCCGGCTGGCTGAAGGGCCCGCGCGGGTTACGGACCTGTCGGAACCCACGGGCCTGCGCCTGCCCACGGTGATGCGGCACCTTTCGGTGCTGGAGGAGGCGGGGCTGATCTCCACGTCCAAGGATGGGCGGGTGCGCACCTGCGCCATCGTGCCGGAGGCCTTGGAGCCGGTTCGGACATGGCTCGATGAGCAGCGGGCCATATGGGAAGGCCGGCTCGGCCGGCTGGAGGCATTTGCGATGAAGGCGATGAAGGAAGGCACGAAATGACATCGAAACGGAACCCTGACCGCATGCCTGCGGCCCCCGATCATGCGCCAGGCCACTTTGCGACGCTGACCTTCGAGCGGGCTGTGGCCGCGCCATTGTCGGTGCTGTGGCACGCTTGGACGGCTCCCGCCGCGCGGGCGGTCTGGTCTGCTCCGACGCCCTCGGTCGCCGTCGAGTTTCTGGAGGCCGACACCAGGGTGGGCGGACGCGAAATCTCGCTCTGCAAGGTCGATGGCCAGCCGGATATCCGCTGTGAATGTGGCTGGCTCGAGTTGCAGCCGGCGGTGCGCAGCGTGAACTACGAGGTGGTCTCCTCCGCGGGCGTGACGCAATCGGCGGCGCTGGTGACGGCCGCTTTCTCAGGCACGGAGGAGCGCAGCCGGCTGGTCGTGACGGTACAGCTTTCCGCGCTGGCCGACGATATCGAGGCCGGCTACCGAATGGGCTTCGACGCGGGGCTGGCCAATCTCACCGGAGCGGCCGAGCGCACCATGGTGCTGCAGCGGGTGATACAGGCGCCGCGGACCATCGTCTGGAACACTTGGATGAACCCCGAGACGCTGCCGCAATGGTGGGGGCCGGATGGGTTTTCCTGCCGGACGACGAGGATCGACCTGCGAACGGGCGGCGAATGGGTGTTCGACATGATCGCGCCCGATGGCACGGTCTTCCCGAACCACCATCTCTATACCGAGGTCCGGCCCGAGGAACGAATTGGCTATACGCTGCTGTGGGGCGAGAACGGACCGAAACATGCCGACGCCTGGGCCTCGTTCGAGGATCAGGACGGGGCGACGAAGGTGACGCTGGGCATGGTTTTCCGCACGGAAGCTGAGTTCCAGGACGCGAAGGGCTTCGGCGCCGTGGAACTGGGCCTGCAAACGCTGGGCAAGCTGGAACGCTTCGTCACATCTTGCTGAGATGCTATGGACTCTTGATCCGAGACCATTCGTTGGACCGCCGGAAGTTAGAGTTTCCGGCCTTGCTCACGGCGGCGGGCAGGGAGCGCCGCCGGAGATGCGGCGGCTGAAGCCGCTCGAGGACGAGAACGCCAAGCTGCGGAAGCTGGTGGCGGATTGCACGCAGCGCCGCTGGCGTTCAAGCATGCTTGGAAGGGCAGGCACATAGGTGGCAGCGGAATCGCTGGCACTTCGCCTCAAACTCGCCGATCGACTGGGCCACCCTTGGTAGGGTTTATCAGGCGGTCGGCACCGGGAAGCCGCTGCCGACCTCATAGAAAGGATCTGCGTCATGCCGAACAGGCCCGGCGAGCGCCTCGATCGCCGCGACTTCATGATTGCCTCAGTTGCAACGATCGGCGCATCGGCTGGGCTCGTTGCCAATGCCAGTTCCGCCAACGCCCAGGCTTCGCCCACCTCTGCTGCGGGTCCTGCATCCCGTACAGCATCCGCAACGGTCTATACCGGCGATGTCATCCAGGGGAAAAAGGTCGTCAGCGCGCTCGCCGTCGACGACCTGGAACCAGGGCGGAAGCATCTTCTGTATTTTCAGGGCGTCGAGATGCCCACCGGACAGCACTGGTATGTGTCCGTTACGGTCGCCAGGGGAGCGAAGCCTGGCAAGCGCGTCGTTCTGGTCAGCGGCGTGCACGGCGACGAGATGAGCTCCGTGCACACGGTGCAGACGGTGGTGAACCAGCTCGATCCGGCGCAGATGTCGGGCACGGTGATGGCTGTCACGGACGTGTCCCGTGCGGCCCTGGAAGGCATGCAGCGCAGATGGCCCAATGCCGGCCGAGGCGCCGATCTGATCGACATGAACAGGGAATGGCCCGGCAACGAGAACGGCCCGACCGCCCCAAGCCGCCATGCCGGGCTGCTGTTCAACCGGCTGCTGCGGCCGAACGCCGATGCCGCGATCGACTTCCATACGGGGACAACCGGCTTTGAGGTCACCGCATTCAATATCGCCGGCATGGACGTGCCGGAGGTCCGAGCGATGGTGGAGCTCTATCCCGTCGGCCAGGTCTTCGACAATCACGTTTATCCGGGTGTCCTGCACAATGCTTTCATGGACGTGGGCATCCCCGCCTTCACGCCGGAGATCGGCGCCGCACGTGTGCTGAATTTGCAGATGATCGGGTTGTTCGTGGAAGGCACGATGAACGTCCTCAAGCATTACGGTATCGTGGCCGGGCCGATGGGACGTACAGGCAAGGACGTAAATGTCTTCGTCGGCAACAGTGCGTTCCCGATCCTGGCAACCGAGGGCGGGCTCGTCGAGCATCTGGTCAGGCTCAATGACAAGGTGGAGCCCGGACAGAAGGTCGCCATCCAGCGCAACAGCTTCGGTGAAGTGGTCGCCGAATACACAAGCGGCGTGGCCGGAGCGGTGACGGGCCAGCGCAGCGACGCGATGGCTGAGCCGGGCAACCCTTTGGTCTTCATCCTTTTCCACAAGGATGCACCGGATCGCGGCGAGACGTATCCCGAGTGACTATCCAGCACTTGATGCGTGCGTCAGGGTCATGATTCCCAATGCCACACACTCACGGAATTCCGACAAGCAGAGCCCGCTTTGTCCGTCGGCGCCCGAGAGTGACACGCGCCAGGCGCGGGTGTTGTAGGGGCGCCGACAAGCGTACACTGCAACCCTTCTGCAAAGCGGACCTTCAGCACGGAAATTCCCGTAGGTGTTGCGTGGATCTTCTTCCCAAGAGTGGTATCGTCCGCGGCGGTGGTCGGGTGCCTCGCCGGCTCAAGCCGGGCCGACGTCAATGGCCGCCTCACTTCGCGAGCATTGCCGCGGGGAACTTCCAGGCTCCATCCAGGATCTCCTTGTGCGGCCGGTAGAGGCGGACCATGTAGTTCCAACCCTGAACGATCGGCAGGCAATTAACGGAATTCTCCGTGCACCCGCCAAATTGGATTTCAATGGAGCCGTCCTTGTCTTTCTTCGCCGTGACGTTGTTCAACGAGTATGCGTTGAGGTCGTTTGGCGCGAAATAGCCTTCCGCATTGTAGACGCTGATCGACCAAAAACCGTCAACCGGAACATCCTTCACCTTGAGTTTGTAGACTGTCGTCCCATCGTTCTCGGGCGGGGTCACGTTGAGATAGAGCGCTTCGCTGGGAGGATTGGCTCCCCAGCCCATGGCGGCGCCGATCACAAAGCGAACCGGGTCGACATCTTCCCTGCGGCCGAACATGCGCTTCGTGTCGGGCAGCAATGTCGCGAGCGACAGCAACGCATCGCGCACCTTCTTCTGGGAGACCTGATCCCAGTTCGGGATCTCAAAGCTGCCGGTGGCCTGTTGGCTTGCCGTGACCGCGTCCTGCAGCGCATGCACCTTCTTCACATCTTCAGGATTGGACGGGTTCACCAGCGTGCGGATGGCGATCGCGGCGTAACGGGTGCCGATGTCCTTCTTGGTGAGCGTATACTTGCCCGGCTTGTAATGGACGCCGTGGGTATATTGGTCTTCGTCGAACACCTGCATCGACATGAACCGGCTTCCGGCTTCCGGCAGCGTGATCGTGACGGGACCCGCGTCGAGATCGAACACCGCCGACGAGTAGAGCGTGTCCCGGTTGAGGCGAATGACTGTCTGCTTGTCGATTGGCGCTGGCTCCCGCGTGTGGTCGAACTTGCCGAACCCGCCATTCTTGACGATCCCGGCAAAGTAGAGGTCCGACTCGGCACGAACGAAATTGTCGGTCGAAACCGGGATCGCAACTGCCGGATCGGCGCGCGCCGGCAGTGTTCCGGCGAGGCTCAACAACAAAGCGGCGACGGTCTGCTTCGTGTTCATCATGGAGCCTCGTTCAGTTTTGCGCCGCGCGTGCGAGCGGCGGGGCCTTCCATTTCCCGTCGGGCGCGGCAGGCTGCGGCCAGTATAGCCTCATTGTTGCCCAGAAGGGACCGGCCGGCGCCGGCAGCCAATTGGACTGCGCGCCTTTGTCGGGAGAATCGTGTTGGAGGTGAAGCGTGATGCCGCCGTCGGCATCACGCTTCAGGTCCTGCAGCATCGCCGAATTGATCAGGTACCGCTTGAGCGGATTGGCGACGAGCAGGCTCGCGGCAGTTCATACATGGTGAGTGACCAGAAGGCGTTGACCGGCGGCAACTCGCCGGGCCCGAAGCGCAATGTGTACCGATGCTTTGCGCCATCGAGCGGCCGCCCCTCGGAATCGACGAAATAGGCGGGATAGATCGCCTCTTCCTTCGAGTTGCCGTAGATGCCGAACGCCGCCGCGGCCATGCGGCCGAGATAGTCGCCATTCAGGAATTCCCGGTTGCCGAATCCGTCGGCGGAGGTCCGCTTGCCGGTGTCGATTTCTTGCGCCTTGAAATCGGCAAGGGCCTTCCAGGCGTCCGCCATGCCTTCCGAAACGGCCTGGCGGAATTCGGCGGACTTCTGGTCTGCATCAAACGGCTTGCCGGGCACGATGCCGATCGTCGCAAGGCGGTCCCTCAGCTCGGCTTCGCTCGAATGGGGCGGCGCAAACTGCAGGATGAAGTTCAGCTCGTCGAAAAAGCGTAGCGATGTGCGCTCTTCTTCCGCCGTCACCGGCTTGAAAAAGTCGACCCTCGGCGCCGCAGCAGGAGCTGGCTTGGCGAGAAATTTCGATAGCGGCTGAACCTTGTACTCTGCCTGGATCTTCTTGACGTTCTCGATGTCGTCGGGACCTTTGAGCTGGGTGCGGTACAGGACGAAGGCAAAGTCGGTTTCCGAGCGGATGATCTCGTTGATGCCGGCCGGCTTCTCGCCTTTCCGGCCTGGTCCAGCGAGCAGGAAGTTGCCTGCCGCATTGCCGGTCGCGCGGCTGCCGACATAGGCGAAGTTATAGGTGTAAAGGTCGATGAACTGGAGCGAATAGTAGCGGTCCTTGGCGACATCCGGCACCGACAGGACGAGCGGCTCAGCCCTCAGGTCGGCGCCCAGAAATGAATAGGGGGTATCCGAATTGGGAGTCTGGATCGCCTTATCGTCGGGTGTGAAGACCCGAGCGACATTGTAAAGCGTGTTCCACGGCGCCTTGAATTCAGGAGTCGTCGCGTCGACGAAGTATGAGTACAGAACGCGATAATTATCGACCAGCGGAAAGCCATAGATGACCGACTCTTTTGCGATGGCGCGCACGTCGCTTGTCGCAAGTGCCTGCGCGGTTGACTTCTCCGGCTGAGCCATGAGTGCCGTCACGATGGTGAGGAGCGTTGCCGCGACGAGAAACTTTCGTGTCATTTTGCGTCCCTCGCTGCGAGGATCGTATTCTGGGACATAATATCACTGGTGGTGTGATCGAGGACCTCACCACCACAAACCGGAAGCATCAACTGGCGGCAAGAGCCAGCAAGCCGGCGAGGCGATCATCGCCCAAGGGCGCGATGGTTTCCAGTGCTGCGAATTCGCGCACAGGACAGGCCAGAGCCGTCTTGAGCGGGTGACGGTCCAACTACAACGGATCGGCCGCACTCTGCTCACGGCCGGCAGACCCCGTCCGCCTTCGCCGCAATTTTCCACCCGCGACGGGATCTGCCGCTGCGCCAAACCAGAAGCTCAGCGACAGAACCCGCCGCTCCCCTCGAACAGGCCAAATCCAACTGTCAGAACGAACTCTCTGCTGGATAAAACTTGGGGGCAACCTTACAGAAGTCAATTGCTGGCGCGGCAATCAGAGCACGCCGAGCTTCGACAGCATCGCCTTGCCGATCGCAACGTGCTTCGGCGCCTCAGTTGCGGCGCCCGGCATGTCGATATTCAGCGAGAATGCAAAGATCTTGTCGTCACGCTCGACCCAGCCGCTCTACCAGCCGAGATTCGGTGTGCTGAAGAAGCACCATCCCGTCTTGCCGTAGCAAGTCTTGCTGTCCTCGGTTTCGAGCCGGATAATGTCATGTGTGATCGTTTGCGCACGCGCCGAGGCGTCGAGCTTCTACTGCGCCAGACGCGCCATGAAGCGGGCCTGCTTGACTGTGTTGGTTTTCAGTGGGCCGTCGAGCCAGAACGTGTCGGCGCTCTCACCGGTCTGCCGATTGTCATGATCGCCCAGCAGGCCGATTGTCCGCGTGGCTGTACCGGCACCGCCTCTCCCGATGGACTTGCCGCGCAGCTTCTTCGTCTTGACGGTGACGCGGGTCTTCCCCGCCATGATGTCCTTCGTGGCCTTCGTGATGTCGGCTTTCGTCAGGTCCCTGACGCGGCGCGAGCCGAGGAGGGGAACGATATGACGGTGGATGCGGCCCAGGTCGGAGACAATCGTCCCGGGTTTCTTGGGGCGTCCGCCCTTCGGGCTCGGACTGAATACTGGAGTGTAGGCTTTCAGCTGTCAGGACGCTCGCCCCGAGGCGTCCTGTCGAAAAGCGTCCGGGCTCCTCCACATCAATTGATCGAGGGTGGTCTTCAGCCGAGGAGCCACAAAATCGACGAAGGCACGAGTCTTGGGCGCGACGAGCCGGGCGTGCGGATAGACCAGGTGCACCGGCTGGGCCGGCGGCTTGAATGCGCCGAGGACGGTCGCTCACCATGTAGGACAGGGCAATGGCGATGCCGTGCTCCTTCTCGGCGATCTGGATGGCGGTCACCGCGTCGTTGATTTCGAAGGTCGGGTTGAGGTTCAGGCTGCCCTGCTTCTGCCCGTTCAGGAAGCGCCATTCGCGGTTCGGCATGAGGCCTGTGAAGGCGATCATGGAATGGAGCCGCAGGTCGGTGGGTGCGACCGGCGCCCCGCGCCTGGCGAGGTAATCCGGGTTTGTGACCAGGACCCGATGGACCGCGCCGATCCTTTTGGCCATCAGGCTCGAATCTGGCAGGTGACCGATGCGCACGGCAATATCGATGCCTTCCTCGACAAGGCTCACGACCCGATCGAGCAGCAGAACGGATGCCGACACGCGCGGGTGCTGAGCAAGGAAGGCGCAGACCACCGGTGGAAGCGCGGATTGCCCGAACGTCACCGAAGCCGTGATGGTGAGGTGGCCTTGCGGCATGGCCGTTTCGCCGACTGCTTCCTTCTCGGCCGCGTCGAGATCGGTGAGGACGCGCCGTGCGCTTTCCAGGAAGCTTCGGCCGACATCGGTGATGGTCACGCTGCGAGTCACCCGATTGAAGACGCGCGCGCCGAGGCGGTCCTCGAGCGCGGAAATGGCGCGCGTCACCGCCGGTGGCGACAGGCGCAGCCGTGCGCCGGCCTCGGCGAAGCTGCCGGCGTCCAGCTCGGACTCCGGGGAATAATCGTACACGACAACGGTGCAGGCGTCCGGAGCGCCAAGGTCTTGCGCCAGCTTGTCGAACACTGCCTTCCGACGCGCGCCGGGATGCGGTTCCTCCGGTTGGGGTTGTAGAACATCTCGATGTAATCGAACCCGTCCCGGCGTGCCTCGTCCCGCGAGGGATAAACCTGGCGGCGGATGCGTTCACGCTTGAGCAGGTTGAAGAAGCTCTCGGCCACGGCGTTGTCATGGCAGTTGCCATGACGGCTCATCGAGGGCTGCAGATCGTGGTGTTTCAGGAACGAAGCCCACTCCATGCTGGTGAACTGGCTCCCCTGATCCGAATGCACCAGCACACGGTCCTTCGGCTTGTGTCGCCAGACGGCGGCCAGCAGCGCCTGAAGCGCGACGTTGAAGTCCTCGGTGAAGTTCGCTTTGCCCATCGGGGCCTCCTTGCCTCAAAATTTAGCGAAGAAAGCGTCCAGGAATCTAGGGGCGGTTCACTATTCAGTTCCGGCCCTTCGCCATGGGCAATCCCTTGACCTTCCACGCCATGATGCCCCCTCTGAGCAGATAGACCTCTCCGGCGCAAAGCCGCTGCAGACGGCCGGCGTGAAGGCTGGTTCGGGCACCGGAGCGGCACAGAAAAATCGCCGCCTTCGCGCCTGTTTCTCCAAGGGACGCTCCGGCTGCGATCAGCGACAGTGGCAGCAGGACGGCCCCGGGAATTCGCTCGACGGCGACTTCCCCCGGCTCGCGTATATCCACGAGGATCGCGCGCCCGTCATCAACCCGCGCCTTGGCCGCCAGAGCATCGATCGCGGTGGGACGTGCTGCGCCGCCAGCGTCCGCCGCGCCGAGAATCCTGCGCACGCCGGCAGCGATCCGGCGGAAAAACGGTTCATTCATTTCGAAACCATCCCTCTGGCGACGGGGTTCCGACAGGCTTGGCCCGTTGCTTCCGCGCAGAAGGCGGCGTGTAGAGCCTCGACTACGTCCAAGACCTCGGGCCGGCTGATCCGGTAATAGTGGGTCGTGCCTTCGCGGCGCGCCTCGACCAGTTCGTCCGCCCTGAGCCGCATCAATTGCTGCGACATCGGAACTTGCCCAATCCCCAATTCCTGACGAAGCTGGGCGACGGACTTCTCCTCGTTCCCCAGAGCGCACAGCACCAGAAGCCGTTGCGGATGCGACAAGCTGCGCATCAACTCGGCGGCCTTTTCCGCTGCAGGGATCATGTCCTTAACATTCATAATCTTGAATTTAAATTTGTTTAATGTTATGTGCAAGTGCGAAAACTGGGAGGCCTCGAACGCGAGGCCCAGCAAGCGATGCGGGACACGCGACGCGGGTGGCGAACATGATGCAAATGCCGTCGGTGCAGAAGCCTTTGCGAGCGGGATTTTCCACAAGGAGACCTGCAGCATTGCGTATCTGGCCGAGGATCCGGCGACGGGACGCGCCGCGATCATCGATCCCGTGTTCGATTGCGACGAGAAAGTGCGGCGCGTCGCCACTACCTTCGCCGATGCGATGCGCGACGAGATCGTGCGGCGCGTGCTGGACGTGACTTTCGACCCCCATCCTCATGTCGACCGATTTCGCTGAGCCGGACGCAGAGACAACAAAAGACTTATGCGACACAGCATAAAATCAAAGGAGTGCATCAAAATGACCGTCGATCGCGCCGTGTTCCTGTTTGCCGGAATCATGATCCTTGTCTCTCTGGCGCTCGGCTTCTACGTGTCGTCCTACTGGTACCTTTTGACCGCCTTCGTCGGGCTGAATCTGATTCAGTCATCGATAACCGGCTTCTGTCCGGCCGCCCTGATCTTCAAGAAGTTGGGCTGCAAGCCTGGTAGCGCCTTCGAATAGACGGGCCAGGACCCTGGCGCGATCGTCCTTCGGACGACGCGGCGCCACACGTCGACGACACTGAGATACCGGCTCACCCTCCTTCACCGAGTATTCCATGCTACGAACCAAAGTCTTCGTTCCCGCGCTTATGTTGGTCTTGCTTTTCGCCGAAAGCGGAGCTGGCGTGGGCGGGGCTTCCGCCGCGGCGGAGCTGACCGTCGCGCCGGTTTCGGTCCCGGAGCTGAAGGCGGTGTTCGGCCAGGTGGAAAGCCGCACCGTCGTGCCGGCACGCGCCCGCATCGGCGGCACGATCCGCCAGATCGGCGTCACCGAGGGCAGCGAGGTGAAGGAAGGGCAAGCCATCGCCTTGGTGGTGGACGACAAGCTCGCCCTCGAGCTGAACGCGGCGGAGGCGAAGATCAAGGAACTCAAGTCCCAGCTCGCCAATGCCCGTACCGAACTGGACCGGAACCAGCAACTCCTGACGCGGGGCGTCGTCAGCCAGAGCCGTCTGGACCAGATGCAGACCCAGTTCGACGTGGCCGCCAACCAGGTCGCCGCCGCCGAGGCCGACAAGGCGGTCATTGCGCAAAGGGCCACCGAGGGTGCCATCGTCGCGCCGGCGACCGGGCGGGTCCTGACCGTCCCGGTGACGCTCGGCTCGGTCATCCTCGCTGGCGAGGAAGTCGCGCGTATCGCAAGCGGCCAGTATTATCTGCGCCTGTCCCTGCCGGAACGCCACGCCGCGGAAATCAGGGACGGCGACACCGTCCTCATCGGGCAGCGCGGCCTCTCCCCCGCCAAGGGCGGCGACATGGCGACCGCGCGGCCGGGGCGCATCGTCAAGATCTATCCGGAGATATCCGACGGCCGCGTCATCGCCGACGTGGAAGTGGCGGGGCTCGGCGACTATTTCGTGAATGAGCGCACCCTGGTCTGGATCCCGGTCGGCAAGCGCGCGGTCATCGCCGTTCCACCGGACGCGGTGACGACGCGCCACGGCATCGACTATGTCCGCGTCGCCAGGCCCGAGGGCCCGCTCGACGTGGCGGTGATCCTCGGCGAAACGTTCCCGGACAATGGCGGGACGCGGGTCGAGGTTCTGACGGGGCTCAGGGACGGCGACCGCATCGTCCTGCCGGGAAGCGCGAAATGAAGCTCGGTATCGCCGGCAACCTGACGCGCGCCTTCATCGGCTCGCCGCTCACCCCCCTGTTCCTGCTGGCCGCGTTCGCGCTGGGCATCGTCGCCCTCGTCACGCTGCCACGCGAGGAGGAGCCGCAGATCTCGGTTCCCATGGTCGACATCCGCGTCGAGGCAAACGGCCTCAAGGCGGAGGATGCGGTCAAGCTGGTCACCGAGCCGCTGGAGACCATCGTCAAGAGCATCGACGGCGTGGAGCACGTCTATTCCCAGACCGAGGACGACGGCGTCGTCGTCACCGCCCGGTTCCTCGTCGGCACCAGTTCCGATGCGGCGATCCTGCGCGTGCACGACAAGGTGCGGGCGAACCTGGACCGCATCCCGGTCGGCATCGCCGAGCCCCTGATCGTGGGGCGCGGCATTGACGACGTGGCCATCGTCGTCGTCACGCTCGCCCCGGCGCCGACGGCCGCCGCGCGCTGGACCGCGAACGGGCTGACCCGCCTTGCCCGCGAGTTGCAGGTGGAGGTGGCCAAGCTGTCGGACATCGGCCTGACCTATATCGTCGGCGAGCAGCCGGAGGAGATCCGGGTCGAGCCCGATCCCGAGAAGCTCTCGCTCTACGGCATCACCCTTCAGCAGCTTTCGGCCAAGATCGAGGGCGCCAACCGTTCGTTCCAGATCGGCAAGGTCCGCGAAGAGGGGCAGCAGCGCACGCTTGTCGCCGGCCAGACCCTGCAGACCGCGCCCGAAATCGGCAACCTGTTTATCACCGCCCGCGACGGCCGGCCGGTCTATGTGCGCGATGTGGCCAGGGTGGTGCTCGCCACCGAGCCCAACGAGGCGCGCGTCACCGACGTGCGCAGGACTTCCGCCGGGCTCGATCGCGTGCCCGCCGTGTCGCTGGCCATCGCCAAGCGGCCCGGCACCAATGCGGTCGTAATCTCCGACAACGTCGTCCAGCGCCTGGAACAGGTGCGCGGGCAGATCGTCCCGCAGGACGTCCAGATGACGGTCACGCGCAATTACGGCGAGAGCGCCAACGAGAAGGCGAACGAGCTGCTGTTGCATCTGGGCCTTGCCACGGTGTCCATCGTGGTGCTGGTCGCCTTCGCCATCGGCCGACGGGAGGCGCTGGTGGTGGCGGTGGTCATTCCCACGACCATCCTGCTCACCCTTTTCGCCTCGCGGCTCATGGGCTACACGCTCAACCGCGTCAGCCTGTTCGCCCTCATCTTCTCCATCGGCATCCTGGTGGACGACGCCATCGTGGTGATCGAGAACATCGCCCGCCACTGGGCCATGCGGGATGGCCGGCCGCGGGAGCGGGCAGCGATCGAGGCGGTGGCAGAGGTCGGCAATCCCACCATCATCGCCACGCTGACGGTGGTGGCAGCGCTCCTGCCCATGCTGTTCGTCTCCGGCATGATGGGCCCCTATATGAGCCCGATCCCCGCCAATGCCTCAGCGGCGATGCTGTTCTCCTTCTTCGTCGCCGTGGTGCTGACGCCGTGGCTCATGATGAAGCTGGGCCGCAAGGGCGATGCGGCGGCCCATGGACACGATGCGGGCCATGGTGGCTGGCTGGGGCGCGCCTATGTGGCGGTGGCCACGCCGATCCTCAAGACCAAGGCCCGCGCCTGGACCTTCCTTCTCATTGTCGGCTTCGCCACGCTCGCCTCGCTGGGGCTGATCTACACCAGGCACGTCACGGTGAAGCTCCTGCCGTTCGACAACAAGACCGAGCTCCAGGTGGTGGTCGACCTCCCGAAAGGGTCCTCGGTGGAGGACACCAACCGGGCCCTGCAGGCCATCGTCGACCGGCTCGCCCCGATCCCGGAAGCGATCTCGTTCCAGACCTATGCCGGCACTTCGGCGCCGTTCAACTTCAATGGCCTGGTGCGGCACTATTACCTGCGCTCCCAGCCGCAGCAGGGCGACGTCACCGTCAACCTGCTGCCGAAGGGCGACCGCGACCGGCCGAGCCATGCCATCGCCCTCGACATTCGCGAGCGCCTGCGGGGGCTCGATCTGCCGGCGGGCACGGCGGTGAAGGTGGTGGAGCCGCCGCCGGGGCCGCCGGTGCTGGGCACGCTCCTCGCCGAGATCTACGGCCCCGACCCCGCCACCCGGCGCGCGGTGGCGGCCAAGGTGCGCGAGACCTTCGAGAGCGTGCCCTTCATCGTCGACGTGGACGACAGCTACGGTATTCGGCCCGAGCGCGTGCGCATCGCCATCGACCAGGACAACCTCGAATATTACAAGGTCGAGCAGGGCGATGTGTACGATGCCATCCGCGCCTTTTATTCCGGCGCGACGGTGGGCTATTCGCACCGTGGGGGCGGCCGCCAGCCGATCCCGATCCGCATCGCCTTGCCCAAGAGCGCCGAGGTCGTGAACGAGCGCACGCTCACCACCCCGGTGCCGGCCAATGCGCTGCCGGGCGCGCGCGGCGTCGTGGAGCTCGGCGACGTGGTGAGCGTGACGCGCGAGCCGGCCTCCTACCCCATCTTCCGCCACAACGGCAGGGCCGCCGAAATGATCACCGGCGAACTCGCCGGCCAGTTCGAGGCCCCCGTCTACGGCATGATGGCGGTGGCCGACGCCATCGGGAAGGCGGACTGGGGCGATGTGCCCAAGCCCGTGATCGCCCTCCACGGCCAGCCCGACGACGAGAGCCATCCCACCTTGCTATGGGACGGTGAATGGGAGGTGACCTGGGTCACGTTCCGCGACATGGGGGCGGCCTTCGGCGTGGCGATCCTCGGCATCTACATCCTCGTGGTGGCCCAGTTCGGCTCCTTCAAGGTGCCCCTCGTCATCCTGACGCCGATCCCCCTGACCTTCATCGGCATCATGCTCGGCCACTGGATGTTCGGGGCGCCATTCTCCGCGACCTCCATGATCGGCTTCATCGCGCTCGCCGGCATCATCGTGCGCAATTCGATCCTTTTGGTCGACTTCATCCGCCATGCCCGCACGCCCGACCGGCCCCTGGTCGAGGTGCTGCTGGAGGCCGGCGCCATCCGCTTCAAGCCGATCCTCCTCACGGCGCTCGCCGCCATGATCGGGGCGGCGGTGATCCTGACAGATCCGATCTTCCAGGGGCTCGCCATCTCCCTTCTGTTCGGCCTTGCCTCCTCCACCGCGCTCACGGTGCTGGTCATTCCGGCAATCTATGTGGTGCTGCGCGGCGGCGGGCGCACAGCGGAAGAAAAGGAACAACCTCAGGCTTAGCACTACAGTTGCGTTTTCGGTTTGAGATGGGCTTGGTAGGCTGTGGCCTGGTGGGCACGCCGGAAGCTTGACCATGCGAGGATGCGAGTCGGAGGTATCGGCCGTTGAGCTAGCTTCAAAGCGAGAC
>NZ_JAIVFO010000053.1 GCF_029991245.1 Xanthobacter autotrophicus | reverse complement strand
GCGCCGAGCCGCCCCGCCCTGAGCCCGTTCGTGCCGAACCTGCACGGGTCGAGGCTGCACGGATCGAGCCGCCCCGCGAGGAGGCACCGGAAGCCCCTGAGGCCGCCGAGGCGACCGAGGGCACGGATGCCCGTCGTGGTCGTCGGCGCCGCTTCCGCACCCGCGCCGAGGGTGCGGCCGAGCAGGCGGCAGGCGGCGAGGCCCCTGCCCCCGAGCAGACCGCGCTCTTCAACGATTGAAGCTGGCCCTGCAGTTTACGTGAAACGAAAAACCCCGCCGGTCACCCGGCGGGGTTTTTCGTTTGCGGCCCCGGCATCCCGCGCCCGCCGGCGATCCACCGACCGCCGGACGCGAACGCCCGCCCCTCAGCTTTCCTTGAAGCCGTAGTCGGGAATGCCCTGCTCGTTGCCGTAATATTTGTAGGGCAGGAACTTGCCGGACATGGTGATCTGCACCCGGTCGCCCTTGGGATTGGGCTCGCGCACCATCTCCATGTTGAAGTCGATGGCCGACATGATGCCGTCGCCGAACTCCTCCTCGATGAGCGCCTTCCACGCCGGGCCGTTCACCATCACCAGCTCGTAGAAGCGGTAGATGAGCGGGTCGGTGGGGGGCATGGGCGTGCCGGCGCCGCGCATGGGCACCTCGTTCAGCATGCGCTCCTCCACCTCGGAGAGGCCGAACAGCACTGCCGCCTTGCTGGCCAGCGGCTTCACCAGCTTCATCTGGCCCAGCAGCGCGCCCACCACGAGGAACGGCGACATGCCGCCGATCTCCTCGCAGATGTATTTCCAGGTCCAGCCCTTCTCGCGCTTGATGTCGAGGATCTTCTCGGTGAGTTGCTCGCGCTTCATGGGTCTTGCTCTCCACTCTTGGTTCTTGTCGGGCCCGCCCCGCGCGGTCACTCGCGACCCTTGGCAACGGCGGGAAAGGGGATGGTGTTGGCGGGCGGCGGCGCGGCCGGCACGCCAAGGCGCACCAGGGGCGGATGGCGCGGGTCATGGCCCGCCGGCTTCTCATCCCTGAAGGTGCGGCTGCGGGACACCAGGAAGTCCACCAGGTGGTTGCGCACGGTGTAGAAATCGGGCTCGCGGTGGATGGTGTCGCGGCGGCGGTCGGCCGGAAGCGGGTTCTCCACCACCTCGGCCACCATGGCCTCCGGGCCGTTGGTCATGAGCACGATCCTGTCGGCGAGGTAGATGGCCTCGTCCACGTCGTGGGTGATCATCACCACGGTCTGGCCGGTGGACTTGCAGATGCGCCGCACCTCGTCCTGCAGCGTGCCGCGGGTGAGCGCGTCCAGCGCCGAGAACGGCTCGTCCATGAGCATGATCTTGGGCTCGATGGACAGCGCCCGGGCGATGCCCACGCGCTGGCGCATGCCGCCGGACAGCTCCGCAGGCTTCTTGCCCTCATTGCCCTTGAGGCCCACGAGATCGATGAAGCGCTTCGCCCGCTCCTCCACCTCGGCGCGTCCCGCCTTGCGCCAGCGGGAGGAGACCGCATAGGCCACGTTGCCGAGCACGCTCTTCCACGGCAGCAAAGCATGGCCCTGGAAGATGACGGCGCGGTCGAGGCTCGGCCCCTCGATGGCCTGCCCGTCCACCACCACCACGCCGTCGGAGGGGGTCTCCAGCCCGGCGAGGATGTTGAGCACGCTCGTCTTGCCGCATCCCGAATGGCCGATGATGCAGACGAATTCCCCGCGCGGCACCTGCAGCCACAGGTTCTCGAAGATGGTGGTAAAGCTGCCCCCCGCCGCCGGATAGCGCCGGGCGATGCCCTCGATGGAGATGAATTTGGGATCGCTCACGGCCACGGCGCTCACTCCGGAAAGGTCACGCGCTTCTGCAGGCGCGCCAGGATCAGGTCGAGCACCATGCCCACGACGCCGATGAGCAGGATGCCCACGATGACATTGGCGATGGAGAGGTTGTTCCACTCGTTCCACACGAAGTAGCCGATGCCGGTGCCGCCCACGAGCATCTCCGCCGCCACGATGACCAGCCAGGCGATGCCGATGGAAATGCGCATGCCGGTGAGGATGGTGGGCGCCGCCGCCGGCAGGATCACCGTGAAGGCCCGCCGCCATGGCCCCACTTCCAGGGTGCGGGCCACGTTCAGCCATTCCTTGCGCACCGCCCCCACCCCGAAGGCGGTGTTGAGCAGCATGGGCCACACCGAGCAGATGAAGATGACGAAGATGGCCGAGAGCGCGGAATCCTTGATGGTGTAGAGCGCGAGCGGCATCCAGGCGAGCGGCGAGATGGGTTTCAGCACCTGGATGAAGGGGTCGAGCGCGCGGTAGGCGAGCGGCGACATGCCGATGAGGAAGCCGATGGGCACCGCCACCAGCACCGCCAGGGCATAGCCCAGCGCCACCCGGCCGATCGAATAGAGCAGCTGAAGGCCCAGCCCCTTGTCGTTCGGCCCGTTGTCGTAGAACGGCCGCTTCAGGTTGTCCCAGAGCTTTTGCGCCACGTCGAGCGGCCCCGGCATGGCGGATTTTGCCCCCTCGGTGGAGATGCCCATGAGCTTGGCATATTCCGGATCGAGCGCCGGCCCCGTGCTTGCGCTCGGGGTGACGGCGACCTGCCAGAGCACGCAGAAGGCGATGAACAGCAGCACCGAGAGCAGGCCGGCGCGCACGCCGAGGCTGTTCATGGCTCAGCTCCGCCTGATGGCGAAGGAGGCCACGTATTCGGCGGGCTTTGCCGGATCGAACACCTTGCCCATCACCGAGAACGACTTGGAGGTGGCGGCGGGCGGGGTCAGCCCCATCTCCTTCATCACCTTGGCGGCGTCGGTGGCGAGGAACACCTGGCTGGCGACCGAGGCGTAATCCACCTCACCCTTGATCTGGCCCCAGCGCTTCATCTGGGTCAGCATCCACACGGCGAAGCTCTCCCACGGGAACGGGTCGAAATCGATGCGCCTGGGGTCGTCCTTGATGTTGCCGAGGCCGTCCGCGAACTTGCCCACCAGCACCTGCTCCAGCACCGTCACCGGCGCGTTGAGATAGGCCGGCGGGGCGATGGCCTCGGCCACCGCCTTGCGGTTCTCGGCCCTGGAGGCATAGCCGGTGGCATCGATGATGGCCCGCAGCAGCGCCGCATAGGTATTGGGCATGGTGGTGATGAACTCCCGGCTCGCCGCGAAGGCGCAGCAGGGGTGGCCGTCCCACATGGTCTTGGACAGGGAGTGGATGAAGCCCACGCCGTCGAACACCGCGCGCTGGGCGATGTTGTCGGGGGCGAGGAAGCCGTCGATGTTCTCGGCGCGGAGGTTGGCCACCATCTCCGGCGGCGGCACCACGCGCAGCTGCACGTCGGTGTCGGGATCGATGCCGTTCTCCGCCAGCAAATAGCGCAACAGGTAATTGTGCATGGAGAAGTCGTAGGGGATGGCGAACTTCAGCCCCTTCCAAGACTTCACGTCCATCTTGTCCTTGTGCTTGATGCCGAGGGTGAAGGACTGGCCGTTGATGTTCTCGATGGCGGCGGTGACAAATGGGATGGGGTTGGAGCCGAGACCCTGGGAGATGGCCAAAGGCATGGGCGCCAGCATGTGGGCGGCGTCATATTCCTTGTTGATGGTCTTGTCGCGGATCACCGCCCAGCCGGCGGTCTTCACCACCTCCACGTTCAGACCCTGCTTCGCATAGAAGCCCATGGGGTGCGCCATGATGATGGGGGTGGCGCAGGTGATGGGGATGAAGCCCACCTTCAGGTCGGTCTTCTCCGGCTTGCCGGTGGCGGCGAACGCCTCGGTGGCGGCATCCAACGGGAAGAAGGTGGCCAGCGCCGCCGCGGCGGTGGAGGCGCCCACCGCCTTGAGGAAGGCGCGGCGCTTCATGTCGTTGGGAAACAGCGCGCGCATGAGGCCGGAGGCCACCACATCGCGATAGCGCGCCTCGTCGCCGAGCCCCGCCGCCCGCTCCGCAGCCGCATGCTCCTCGGGCGTCGCATGGCGCCCGCACAGGCAGCGGCCGAGCTTCGACTTCAGCGAGAACGGGTTCGAGAACATCGACATCGGGGGCTCTCCGTGAGGGCGGGTTGCGAGGGTTGCGTGGGCAGGTGACGCATGGTGATGGCAATGCCCGTGCCACGCCCTAGCCGGGAATGGGCACGGGGGGTGGGGTGGCGAGCGCCTTGCGCGCCAGCATGTGGCTCTTGGGATCGTTGACCGAGCAGACCGCCAGCAGCCGGTCCTGCGCGAAATACCGCACGCAGAAGCGTCCGGCGGCCATGTCGCCCTCCGTTTCGGTGCGCTCGAAACCGTCGATGAGGCCGGCGATCTGGAGCTTCACATCATACTGGTCGGACCAGAACCAGGGGATGGGATCGTATGCAACGACACCACCCATGATCGCTTTTGCGGCAGCCTTGGCCTGATCGATGGCATTCTGCACGGATTCCAGGCGCACGCGCCGGCCATAGAGCCTGCTCGGAAAAGAGGCGACATCGCCGGCGGCGTGGATGTCCGGCACGCTGGTGCGCGTCGTCTCGTCCACGCGGATGCCGTTTTCCAGCACCAGCCCCGCCTCGGCGGCCAGTTCCTGGTTGGGCACCGCGCCCACGGCGGAGAGCACGAGATCGGCCGGCAGCACCCGGCCGTCGGCCAGCGCGACGCCCGTCACGCGCTCCGGGCCGATCAGCCGGGCCACGCCCATGCCGGTGAGGATGGTGACGCCGTTGCCCTCATGCAAAGCGCGGGCGAAGTCGGAGATGGTGGTGCAGGCGACCCGGGCGAGCAGGCGCGGCAGGCCTTCCACCACGGTCACGTCGAGGCCGAGCTTCCTCGCCTTGGCGGCCACCTCAAGGCCGATATAGCCGCCGCCGATGATGACGAGCTTCGCCCCCGGCACGGCGGCGGCGCGAAAGTGCTTCACGTCGTCGATGGAGCGGATGGAGAAGACGCCGGAAAGCTCCGCCCCCGGCACCGGCAGCGCGCGGGCGCGGGTGCCGGTGGCGATCAGCAGGGCGCCGTAGGCAAGGCGGGACCCGTCCGCCAGTTCCACCGCCTTCCCGGCCGGCAGCAGGCGGACGACGCGGGTGCCGAGGCGCAGGTCCACGCCGGCATCCGCATAGAATTTGGGCGCCTTCAATTCGAGCCGGTCCTCGGTCATCTCATCGCCGAGATAGGCCTTGGAGAGCGGCGGGCGCTGGTAGGGCAGATAGGGCTCGTCGCCGATCACGACGATGTCGCCGGCATGGCCCTCGGCCTTCAGGGAGGTGACGGCCTGCGCCGCCGCCTGCCCCGCCCCGACGATGACGACGGGGGCGCTCACAGCGCCGCCCCCGCCTCTCCGGCCGCCAGCGCGGCGGCGACGAAGTCCAGCCGGTCCTGGCCGAAATAGAGTTGCCCCTTCACCACGTAGGAGGGCGAGCCGAACACCCCGGCCTCGATGGCCGCCACGGTGTTGCGCTGGACCTGCTCGGCGGCGGCCACGCTCTCGGACAGCTCCACGAGGCGCGCGCCGTCCAGCCCCACCTCGTCGGCAAGGCGGATGAGGTTGGCGCGCTCGGAAATCTGGATGTCCCGCGCCCACACCGCACCGAGGCAGGCGAAGATGAGGGCCGCGGGGTCGATGCCCTCGCCTTGCGCGGCGGCGATCAGGCGGCAGGCGGGCAGCGTGTCCGTGGGCCAGAAGGCCGGCTCGGTGGTGATGGGAATGCCGCGCAGCTTGGCCCAGCGCACGATGTCCTGCTTGCGATAGGCGTTACGCACGGGGGACTGCTTCGCCGGGGCGGTGGAGCCGCCCTCGGCGAAGACTTTCAGGATGTCCACGGGCCGCCAGAGAATGCTGGCGCCGTGCTCGCGCGCGATGGCGACGAGGCGGGGGTGCCCCAGATAGGCATAGCCCGATTGAGGGCTGAAATAGCAGGTGATCTCGGGCACGCTCATAGCTCCTTCGGTTCAGGCCGTGGCCGCCGCCGGATGCCCCTCCTCGATGGGGAGCGCCGGATCGCGCGACCACTCGTTCCAGGAGCCAAAATACATCTTCACGTCCTTTACCCCTGCTTCTTTCAGCGCGAGGAAGGTGTTGGAGGCCCGCGCCCCTTTGAAGCAGTAGAGATAGACTGGGGTTTCAGGTGAAATGCCCACGGTGGCGCACTCGGCCAGGATCTCGGGCGCGGACTTGAAGCGCGGGCCTTCGGCCGTGGGCTTCATCATGCGGTACCATTCGATCCACTTGGCGCCGGGTATGCGGCCCTTGCGCGGGCAGAAATCCTTGCCATAGGGCGAGGAGCTTTCGCCGATCCATTCGTCCACGTCGCGCACGTCGAGCTTGGCGACGGCGGGGTCCTCCACCGCCGCGAGCATGGCGGCGGCATCGATGATCACCTCGCCCGCGGCCTCGTCCACCGGGAAGGTGGCGGCCTTGGGCTCGGGCACGGCGGTGGTGACGGGCAGGCCCGCGGCCTCCCACGCGGCAAAGCCGCCATGCAGCACCTTGATCCTGGGATAACCGAGGAAGGTGAGCAGGAAATAGCCGCGGCAGGACTGGCCGAAGCCCGAATTCATGGACTGCTCGTAGATCACCGCCGTCTCCGCGCCGGAGAGGCCGGCCTTGCCGAAGGCGTCGGCGAACCTCGCGCGCAGTTCCGCATAGCCCTCGGGGGTCGAGGTGGCGAGGAAGGTGAAGATCTCGTGGAGGTTCACCGCGCCGGGCACATGCCCGGCCGCGTAGCTTTCGGGGTTGCGCGTATCGATGACGACGGTGGGCTCGGACAGGATCAGCGCGGACAGGTCGGGCGGCGAAATCAGGATGGTGCTCATGGTGATCCCCTCTCGCAGGGTGAATGACGAGAAAACCGGAAGGTTTCGGGAGCTTTGCGCCCCTCGCTTGTTGTGAGTTTGGGTTCTGGCACCGGTCGTGCGCGGCTTCATCACGCCGGCCGGCGACCCATTTTCGGAATGCGCTAGGCCGGCATCTGGTCCAGCATCAATTTCAACTGCTTGGTGGCCGGCGTGACGATGGCGACGAAATAGGCCTCGCGCAGGCGGCGCTGGCAGCGGCTGGCCCGCACATAGCCGCGGGCACCGCAATGGAGCATGGCGTTGTGGGCCGCCTCCACGCTCTTCTCGCCGGCGAGAAGGCGGGCCGTCACCACGCGGCGCCAATAGTCCGGGCTGGTGTCGAAGGGGGTCTGCGCCAGCGCGTTCACCTCCGCCTCCAGGACGGCGAGGGCCTCGGCCATGGCGTCCGGCTGCACGTCCAGGAAGCGGTTGACGTGGCCGAGGGGTCCCTCCACCTCGCGCATCATGGCGATGCAGTCGCGGATCAGGCCGATGGCCATGCCCGCCTGCAGCAGGATGAAGCCGGCGCGCATGGTCTTCACGAAGGCCACGGCCTCATGGGCCAGCACCATGTCGTCGGGCACGAACAGGTCGCGGACCTGAACGCCATAGGTGCCGGTGCCGTCCATGGACAGGAACGGCTCGCAGGGCTTCAGCGTCACCGCCGGATCGGCGCAGTCGATGAGCGCCATCACCGGCTCGCCGCCCTCCAGCGCGAAGATGGCACCGAAGAAATGGTCGGGGCCGAGGTTCGACACCCACGGCAGGATGCCCTTCACCCTGTAGCCGCCGTCCACGCGGGTGCCCTTCAGCTTCAGCGTCTCGATGCCGAAGAAGGACTTCATGGGGTTGGACAGCGCGGTGCCGCCCAGCACATGGCCGGTGGCGGCGGCGGCGAGATACTTCGACCGCGCGGCCGCATTCTGCGAATTGATGAGATACCAGACCAGGGTGTTCTGGCACCACGCCATGAAGGCGGACGAGGTGCACACCTCGGAGATGCGGCTCATGCCCTCGATGGTGGCGCCGAGCTGGTGGCCGTCGGCCAGATGGAGGCGGAAGGCGCCGGCGTCGGCGAAGCGGTGCAGCAGGGTGGCCGGATAGGTGCCCTCGTCGATGGCCCGGGCCCAGGCGGACAGGTCGGTCACCGCGATCTTGCCGATCTCGGCGAGGGCCGCCCCGGCATCGATGCCGGAAGCGGACAGATCATGCGGCGACAAGGCGGTCACGGCGGTCAATGACATGGCAATCCTCTGGCAATCCTCTGGCGGTCCCGGAAGGCGGCGGCATGCCCGGATCGACCGGGCATGCCGTGGGGCTGGCGGCAGGCCTCAGGCCAGCGCCACTTCAAGATTGACCGGACGCACGAAGGTGTTGGCCACCGGCGACCACTTGGTGACGTGGGAGATGAGGGCGTCGACCTCTTCCTTCGGCACGCCGTCGCACTCCATCTCCACCTTCACGCGCACGTCGGTGAAGCCCACCGGCTTCTCGCTCACGTCGCCGGTGCCCCACACGGCGGTGATGTTGAGATCGCCTTCCAGCTGGAGTTCCAGCTTGCGCACGATCCAGCCGCGATGCACCGCATTGGCGTGGAGCCCCACCGCCAGGCAGGAGCCGAGCGCCGCCAGCGACGCCTCGGACGGGTTGGGCGCGGTATCGTCACCGAGCAGGCCCGGGGGCTCGTCCACGATGTAGGGGGCAAGGTTGCGGATGTAGTTGGCATGCCGGAAGCGCCCCTCGGCCACCGTCTTGCACTTTAGGGTCTTGATGACCTTGGGGTCGGCCTTGCCGGCGGCGATGAGCTTCTCGAGCCCGTCCTTGTCGATGGGGGCGAGGCAGCCCGTGGTCGCCTCCGGCATCAGGCAGCCGGTCAGGACGGTGTTGGGTTGAGACATCCGGTTCTCCTGGAGAATATAGACAGACCGGTCTGTCTTATGCACGGTGTGTGCCAGATGCAAGACTGAGGCGTCGCGCCCACCGGGAAACGCTGTTTCCTTCAGAGAAGGCTGGATTTTCCCTCGCTCAACGTCGGGATTGCACGGCATGATTCCTGCCTGTATTTAACAGACAGGTCTGTCTTTGTGCCCACCAAAGCGGCACAGTGGTGAGAAGCAATGCAGCAGGCGAAAACGGTGCAGGCCCAAGCGGGGAAGGCCCAGCCGGGGAAGGTGAAGGCCCCGCGCTCCTCCAATCCCCACCACACCCCGGAGCCGGCTCCCGACGTGGAGCCGAAAGCTCGCGAGCGCATCATCGCCGCGGCCACGCGCCTGTTCTGCCAATACGGCATCACCGCCGTGGGCGTGGACGCGGTGGTGGCGGAGGCGGCCACGGCCAAGGCGACGCTCTACAAAACGTTCGGCTCCAAGGAGCGGCTGGTGGAAGCGGTGCTGGAACGCGAGGGCGCGGCCTGGCGCGACTGGTTCCTCGGCGAACTGCTCAAGGGCGAGGCAGCGCCTCTCGCCCGCCTCCGCCGCATCTTCCCGGTGCTGCGCGACTGGTTCGGCGACGACCGTTTCTTCGGCTGCCCGTTCATCAATGCCGTGGCCGAGCACGACAAAAGGGACGATCGCATGCGCCAGATCGCCCTTGCCCACAAGAAGGTGGTGCTCGCCACCCTCTCCCGCCTCGCCGCCGAGGCCGGCGCACGGGACCCGGATGGCGCCGCCCATCAGCTGGGACTGCTGATCGACGGGGCCATTGTCGCCGCCATGATCACGCAGGATCAGAATGTCGCCCTCCTCGCCGGCGAGACGGCGGACCTGCTGCTCGCCCGCATGACCGCCGCCGAGGCCGCCTGAGGTCGGCTTTCAGGAAAGCCGCCGCCACCCGGCGCGAGGCCCGCCCAGCCCGAACGCAACGTCCCTCCTCTTCCGCAAGCGGGAGAGGCTCATGACAGCGCAGCACTGCCCCGACTTTCCGTCCGCGCGACTGAAATTCGCCCCTCCCAATTGTGCAGCCGCGCCGGCTTGACGGTCCGCCCCGGCGCCCGCAATACGGTCGGCAAAGAGCCTCGGGAGGAAATATCATGCGTATTCGCGCCGCCGTGCTTCGCACGTCCCCTGTGAGCAAGCCCTACGGGGAGACGCGCCCGCTCTCCATTGAAACGGTTGAACTCGCGCCGCCCCAGGCCGGCGAAGTGCTGATCAAGATCGCGGCTGCCGGCCTGTGCCATTCCGACCTCTCGGTGATCAACGGCGACCGTCCCCGCCAGCTGCCCATGGTGCTCGGCCACGAGGCGTCCGGCGTGGTGGTGGAGCCCGGCCCCGGCGTGACCGACCTTGCCCCCGGCGACCATGTGGTGATGAGCTTCGTGCCCACCTGCGGCACCTGCCCGTCCTGCCTCGACGGGCGGGCCCAGATGTGCGGCCCCGGCCAGGCCGCCAACGGCGCCGGCACCCTGCTCGGCGGCGGCCGGCGGCTCACCTGCGATGACGGCACCGATGCCTACCATCTGTGCGGCATTTCCGGCTTCGGCGAATATGCGGTGATCTCGCGCCGCTCCATCATCAAGATCGATCCTGAGATGTCGCTGGTGGATGCCGCTTTGTTCGGCTGCGCGGTGATGACCGGCGTCGGCGCCATCGTGAACACCTGCGGGGTGCGGCCCGGCCAGAGCGTCGCCGTGGTGGGCCTCGGCGGCGTCGGCCTCTCCGCGGTGATGGGCGCGGTGGCGGCCGGAGCGGAGCAGATCGTCGCCCTCGACCTGTCGCCGGCCAAGCTCGACATCGCCCGCTCGCTGGGCGCCACCGACACCTTCCTCGCCAACGATCCCGATGTGGTGGATGCCGTGAAGGCGGCAACCAAAGGCGGCGTGGACCATGCGGTGGAGATGGCGGGCTCGGCCCCCGCCTTCGAGCTGGCCTACAAGATCACCAGGCGCGGCGGCACCACCACCACGGGCGGGCTTGCCAATCCCAATGCCCGGGTCTCGCTGCCGCCGGTGCACCTGGTGGCCGAGGAACGCACCATCAAGGGCAGCTACATGGGCAGTTGCGTGCCGCCGCGCGATATTCCGCGCTTCATGGCGCTCTACCGGCGCGGCAAGCTGCCGGTGAACCGCCTGCTCTCCTCCACCGGTCCGCTGGACGAGATCAACGAAGGCTTCGACCGCCTCGACCGCGGCGAGGTGGTGCGGCACGTCATCGTCTATTGAGCCGGGCGAGCGGGGACGGGGTTTCCGTCCCCGCCGCATCGCGAGGGTGTTGACGCGTTTTCTTCACGCGAACCGGTATCCACTTCGCTCGAAAACGCTCTAAAGTCGCGCCGCATCGAACAGGAGAAGCCATGCGCGCCGTCATCCGTCTCGCCGTGGTCGCGGCGCTCGCCCTCGGCCTTGGCGGCTGCGACAAATGCGGCAACTGGTTCGGCCAGGGCAAGCCGAACGCCTGCCAGTCCGGCACGCCCAAATAGGCACCCGGAATAGCTTTCCGGAGGCCCGGCAGCCTCACCGCACGTTGGGATTGGGCACGCGGCCCTTGTCCGCCTTCAGCCGCGCGATCTCGGCGCGGATGGGGCCGAACGGGCCATATTTGTGCTGCGCCTCCGGGAAGCCATCCGCATAGGGGCCGTACGGGGTGTCCACCGGCTTGTCGAGCAGGTCCGGGAAGTCCCGGTCGAGCCCGTCGCGATGGGGCCGCGCCTGGCTCGCCACATAGGCCGCCACGTCCCAGGCCTCCTCCGGCGCAAGCACCGGCATGACCCAGCTGACGCCATTCGGCATGTTGTCGTGGACGAAATTGGCGATGGTGACGAGCCGGTTCATGCCCGCGCCGTCATTGAAGCTGTCCGGCCCCCAGAGCGGCGGCACCCCATAGCCGAAGCTCGCATCCGCCTCGTTGCGGCGCAGCCCCTCGCCGCCCGCCCGGTGACAGGCGACGCAGGCCTGCGCATAAACCACTGCCCCGCGCGCGGGATCCGCCGGCCGGTCGAGGGGTGGGATGGCGCCGGCCCCCGCCCCCACGATCTGCGCATCCTTCGGCAGCGCCGAGGACAGGAGGGTGAGATAGGCGAGCAAGGCGCGCATGGGCCGCGCGTCCCGCGGCATGGCGCGGCCGTTCATGGAGCGCGTCATGCAGCTGTCGATGCGGTCCGCGAGGTCCGCCATCGCGCCGGAGCGGGTGGAATAGCGCGGATAGTCCGCCGCCGCGGCCACCAGCGGCAGGCCGAACTTCTTGCGCCCCGCATCGAGATGGCAGTTCACGCAGGCGAGATTGTTGCCGGCAAAGCGCTGAGCCGGGTCCGCCGCGTCGGGGCCCATGTGGCGCGCGCTCGCCTCCAGCACCGAGCGGCCGTAGCGGACGAGGCGCCCCTCCTCGTCGTCCGGCAGGAGGTCGATATCGGGAATGTCCCACACCGCGATGCGGGCATTGGCTATGGCGAGACTGGCGGCGCGCTCGGCCGCAGGTGGGGAAGGCGTGGCCTGCTGCCCCAGCGCCGCCCCCGGGGCGAAGGCCCCCATCAGGATAAGGCCTGCCAGCAGGCTCCCCGCCGCCACGCGCCGCCCCGTGCTCTGCCGCATCTCTTCCCCCAGATTGTTTCTGCGGTGCCCGAAAAGGCCCGTCTTTGTTGCATCGCCGGCATGGCGCGGCTATAAGCGCGCCTTCGTTCGCGGCATGCGCCCCCCTGGAGGCGTGCCTGCGGCCGAAGACGCGTGCCCGCATCGCGACACGCGCCGTTGTCGAATCTTATCAATGTTAGGACGAGTGCCATGACTGCCATCAAGGAACTGAAGGCTGTGGCGCGCCCGCGGGCCGGCAAGGGGGCCGCCCGTGCCGAGCGCCGCGCCGGGCGCGTGCCCGCCGTGATCTACGGCGAGAAGCAGGAGCCGGTGACGATTTCGCTGAACTTCCGCGAAATCAACAAGACCATCTACGCCGGCCACTTCCTCACCACGCTGTTCGAGATCGACGTGGACGGAACCAAGCACCGCGTGATCCCCCGCGACTACCAGATGGACGTGGTGAAGGACTTCCCCCTCCACGTGGACTTCCTGCGCGTCTCGCAGGGCACAACCGTGACGGTGGAAGTGCCGGTGCACTTCGTGAAGCCGGAGGCCTCCCCGGCCCTCAAGGCCGGCGGCACCCTCAACGTCGTGGCCCACTCCGTGGAGCTGGACTGCCCCGCCGAGTCGATCCCGGCCTCCGTCGAGGTGGACCTGACCGGCGCCGCCTATGGCGACACCTTCCACCTGTCCGACCTCAAGCTGCCCGCGGGTGTGACCTGGGCCGGCCATGGCGATGACACGCTGGCCACCATCGTCGCCCCGTCGGGCCAGGCGGATGCCGCGGCCGAAGACGCCGCGGAAGCAGCCAAGGCCTGAGCTGGCGGTCTCCATCCTGCTGTCACCCTGACAGCAGGATGGTCCAGAACGTTCGGGCCGGAGGCGCCACATGTTCCTGTTCGCAGGGCTCGGCAATCCCGGCCCGAAATATGCCGGCAACCGGCATAACATCGGCTTCATGGCGCTCGACGCCATCTGCCGCCGCCACCGCCTTGGCCCGCTGCGCCGCCGCTTCCAGTCCATGGCGGCGGAGGGCGAGATCGCCGGCGAGAAGGTGATCGCGCTGTTCCCCGAAACCTACATGAACGAGAGCGGTCGCGCCGTCGCCGAGGCGCAGCGCTTCTACAAGATCCCGCTGGACCACATCTTCGTCTTCCATGACGAACTGGACCTGCCCCCGGCCAAGCTGCGCATCAAGAAGGGCGGCGGCAATGCCGGCCATAACGGGCTGCGCTCCATCACCGCCCAATGCGGCAACGACTATTTCCGCATCCGTCTCGGCATCGGCCATCCCGGCGACAAGGCGCTGGTGCATGCCTATGTGCTCAACGACTTCGCCAAGAGCGAGAAGCCGTGGCTCGACGCCGTCTGCGACGCCTGTGCCGATTTCGCCGACCTGCTCGCCCAGAAGCGGCCGGAGGAGTTCCAGAACCGCGCGCACCTGTTCCTGGATGCCCAGGGCTTCGGCGAGCAGAAGCGGGTGGGCGAGAAGGGCTGAGGCGCCCCGGCCCGATGCGGCGGGGCCATGTTGGTCCCACGGGTTGCGGAGCCACGCCGTGAGGGGATATGCGGAGGACAAGAGCTGTCCCCGCGACATCCCTCGCCATCTGACACTGCTGCCCCGACACCGGCCGGCGGCCAACCCTGAGCGTTCCATGGGCTTCAAATGCGGCATCGTCGGGCTTCCCAACGTGGGCAAGTCCACCCTCTTCAACGCGCTCACCCAGACCGCGGCGGCGCAGGCGGCGAATTATCCGTTCTGCACCATCGAGCCCAATGTGGGTGACGTGGCGGTGCCCGATCCCCGGCTCGATTCGCTGGCCGCCATCGCCGGCTCGGGGCAGATCATCCCCACCCGCCTCACCTTCGTGGACATTGCCGGCCTAGTGCGCGGCGCCTCCAAGGGCGAGGGCCTGGGCAACCAGTTCCTCGCCAACATCCGCGAATGCGACGCCATCGCCCATGTGGTGCGCTGCTTCGAGGATGGCGACGTGACCCATGTGGAGGGCAAGATCTCCCCGGTGGACGACATCGAGACCATCGAGACCGAGCTGATGCTCGCCGACCTCGAAAGCCTGGAGAAGCGCGCCGGCGCCATGGAGAAGAAGGCCAAGGGCGCCGACAAGGAGGCCAAGGAAACCCTGGACCTCATGACCCGTGCCCTGGTCCTGCTGCGGGAAGGCAAGCCCGCCCGCCTCGCCGAAGTGAAGCCGGAGGAAGAGAAGCTGTTCTCCCAGCTCGGCCTCATGACGGCAAAGCCGGTGCTCTATGTGTGCAATGTGGAGGAAGCCTCGGCCAAGGAGGGCAATTCCCTCTCCGCGCAGGTGTTCGAGCGGGCCAAGCTCGAAGGCGCCATGGCGGTGGTGGTCTCGGCCAAGATCGAGAGCGAGATCGCCGTGCTGCCCCCCGACGAGCAGAAGGACTATCTGGAGGCCATCGACCTGGACGAACCCGGCCTCAACCGGGTGATCCGCGCCGGCTACGAATTGCTCCAGCTCCTCACCTACTTCACCGTGGGGCCGAAGGAGGCGCGAGCCTGGACCATCACCGCCGGCACCAAGGCCCCGGCGGCGGCAGGGGTGATCCACACGGATTTCGAGAAGGGCTTCATCCGCGCCGAGACCGTCGCCTACGACGACTATGTGAAGTTCAAGGGCGAGGGCGGCGCTCGCGAGGCCGGGCGCTTCCGCCTGGAAGGCAAGGAGTATGTGGTCGCTGACGGCGACGTGCTGCACTTCCGCTTCGCCAACTGAAGCCATTGGCTAAGCCCGCGCGGCGCCCGGTTCCGGCTGTTGCCGGAACCGCTCTCAGGATTCGCAACTCGGGGTCTCCCCGAGTTGCGAAGCGTAACTCACTTGGCATCGGTCGAAGACCGAGGCCGATGGTAGAGGGAACCGGGCATGGCCGGGAGCGAGGGGCCGGTGGAGATCGGCCGTTTCACCTTCACGAAGGCCGAGATCCTGCGCTTCGCGCAGGCCTTCGATTTCCAGCCCTTCCACGTGGACGAGGCGGCGGCCGCCGCCTCCCCTTTCGGCGGGCTGGTCGCCTCCGGCTTGGCATACGGCCTGCGTGTGGATGGGCCTGTTCGTGCGCGCCAACGGCGCTGCGTCCGGCCTGCCGCCGGATCATCCGGCCGTCCTCTCGCCGGTGGGCGTGGGCTTCGGCATGACCGACCTGAAATGGCTCGCTCCGGTGCGCGTGGACGACACCATCGTCTTCTTCACCGAGGTGCTGGAGGCCCGCCCCAGCGGAAGCCGATCGGGCTGGACCATCTTTCACCGGCGCAACAGTGCCCGGCGTGAGGACGGCACACAGGTGCTGTCCTTCGAGCTGAGGCACATGGCGCCGACATCCTGACGCGGGCCACGGGCATCGAATCCGACCCCGCGCCGCCCGTTATCCCCACCCCACCTTGACGTTTGCGGCATCCTCGCCTTCCATCGCAGTCCAACGACAGGAGGGGCGCCTTGCCCGACATCTTCTTCGAAGATTTCATCATTGGTGAGGTGAAGACGTTCGGCTCGCACCAGTTCGGCGAGGAGGAGATCATCGCGTTCGCGCGCGAGTTCGATCCCCAGCCCATGCATCTGGACCAGGAGGCGGGCAAGGCGTCGCTGCTCGGCGGCATGGCGGCCTCCGGCTGGCACACCTGCGCCATCATGATGCGGCTGATCTGCGACGGCTTCCTGCTGCGCACCGCCGGCATGGGCTCGCCCGGCATCACCGAGAACAAATGGCTCGCCCCGGTGTTTCCCGGCGACGTGCTGACCCTGCGCCGCACGGTGCTGGAAAGCCGCACCTCCCGGAGCAAGCCGGAGATGGGCCTCGTCACCTTCCGCTTCGAGCTGGTGAAGGCGGACAAGACCGTTGCCATGTCGCAGGTCAGCGTCATCATGATCGGCCGCCGCAATCCGGGAGCCCGCCTCGCATGACCTATTTCGAGGAACTGGAAATCGGTGACCACGAGGTGCTGGGCCGCCACACCTTCACCGAGGCCGAGATGATCGCCTTCGCCCGGCTCTATGACCCCCAGCCCTTCCATGTGGATCCCGAGGCGGCCAAGCGCAGCCATTTCGGCGCGCTGGTGGCGTCCGGCTGGCACACCGCGTCCATGTGGATGAAATTCTTCATCGCCTACAATGTGGGATCGGCCAAGGCCCTGGAGGCCAAGGGCGGGCGGATGCTGGAGGTGGGCCCCTCCCCCGGCTTCACCAATCTGCGCTGGCTCAAGCCGGTCTATGCAGGCGATACCATCACCTATGCCACCGAGGCGCGGGAGAAGATCGCCACCCGCGGGCGGCCCCAATGGGGCCTGCTGAAGGCCTATAATTCCGGCACCAACCAGCACGGCGACCTGGTGATCGATTTCGAGAGCGCGGTGCTGGTGGCCCGCCGCGGCGGCTGAGCCCTGGCCACGCCGCCGGTGATGCCGGTCACGAACCGGCACCACATGGGCCACACCGAGGATGACGCCCAGGCCTGACCGGCCCGCTCGCCCTCAGCCCTCCAGCTCTTCCTTCAGGATTTCGAGCCGCAGCCACTCCTCTTCCGCGGCGTCCAGCGCGCCCTGCGCCTCGGTGAGTGCCGCGGAGGTCTTCTGGAAGCGGGCGGGGTCGCGGGCATAGAGCGCCGGGTCCGCCAGTTCCGCCGCGATCTTCTCCACCTTGGCCTTGAGCGTCGCCATGGTCTTGGGGAGGGTTTTCAGCGCATGCTGCTCGTGGAAGGACAGCTTGCGCCTGTCCTTGCCCGGCGCCGCGGCCGCCGGGGCCACGGACAGGCCCTTGCGTTCCCCGGCGCCGCCCTTGGCCTTCGCCGCCGGCGCGCCCTTGTCCAGCGCCTCCACGCCGCGGCCGCGCTGGGTCACCATGTCCGAATAGCCGCCGGCATATTCGCGGAACACGCCGTCGCCCTCGGCCACGATGACGCTGGAGACGGTGCGGTCGAGGAAGTCACGGTCGTGGCTCACCAGGATCACCGTGCCGGGATAGTCGGCCACCATCTCCTGGAGCAGGTCGAGGGTTTCCAGATCCAGGTCGTTGGTGGGCTCGTCCAGCACCAGCATGTTGGACGGCAGCGCCAGGGACCGCGCCAGCATGAGCCGGCCGCGCTCGCCGCCCGACAGCACCGAGAGCGGCGCGTTGGCCTGGTCGGGCGAGAACAGGAAGTCCTTCAGGTAACCGATGACGTGCTTGGGCTGGCCGCCCACCATCACCTGGTCCGAGCCGCCGCCGGTGAGCGCATCCTTCAGCGTGGTGGTGGGATCGAGCGCCGCGCGCTTCTGGTCGAGGCTGGCGATCTCCAGGTTGGTGCCGAGCTTCACCGTGCCGCCATCGGGGGCGAGTTCCCCGGTCAGCAGCTTGATGAGCGTGGTCTTGCCCGCGCCGTTGGGGCCGATGATGCCGATGCGGTCGCCGCGCAGGATGCGGGTGGAGAAATCCTTCACCACCGCCCGGTCGCCGTAGGATTTGGAGATGCCCTTGGCCTCGATGACCAGCTTGCCGGAGGTTTCCGCCTCGCTCACCTGGAGCTTCACGTTGCCGACGGCGCGACGCTCGTCCCGGCGGTCGCTGCGCATGGAATGCAGCAGGCCGAGGCGGCGGACATTGCGCTTGCGCCGCGCGGTGACGCCGTAGCGCAGCCAGTCCAGTTCCGCGACGATCTTGCGATCGAGCTTGTGGCGCTCGGTCTCCTCCTGCTCCAGCACCTCGTCGCGCCAGGCCTCGAAGGCGGAAAAGCCCTGTTCGAGCCGCCGGGTCTGGCCCCGGTCGAGCCAGACCGTGGCGCGCGAGAGGGTTTCCAGGAAGCGCCGGTCATGGCTGATGAGCACGATGGCCGAGCGCAGCCCCCTCAGCTCGCTTTCCAGCCACTCGATGGCCGGCAGGTCGAGGTGGTTGGTGGGCTCGTCGAGGAGCAGCACGTCCGGCTCCGGGGCGATGACGCGGGCGAGGGCGGCCCGCCGCGCTTCGCCGCCGGAGAGGTTGGAGGGGTCTTCCCGGCCGGTCAGGCCCAGTTCGTCGAGCAGGTATTGGGCGCGATACTCCTGATCCCCCGGTCCCATCCCCGCCTCCACATAGGCCAGGGTGGTGGGGTAGCCGGAGAAATCGGGCTCCTGCGGCAGGTAGCGCACGGTGGTGCCGGGCTGGAAGAAGCGGGTGCCGGAATCCGGCGCCACCATGCCCGCCGCCACCTTCAGCAGCGTCGACTTGCCGGAACCGTTGCGCCCGACAAGGCACACGCGCTCGGAGGCGGAAACAGAAAGTTCCGCCCCGTCGAGCAGGGGTGTCGCGCCGAAGCGCAGATGGATGTCCTGGAGGAGAACGAGGGGAGGAGCCATGGCGCCGGATTAAAGCCCCCGGCGCCGGAACGCAAAGGGGTTGCTGCGGCGCCGACCGCTCAGCTCGGGTCCAGGGACAAGCGAAACGTCCCGCCCGGACACAAAACCCGGCCGGGACCGTCCCGTCAAACCATCAATGTAGGGTGGAAGATCCGTTGATCTTGGTCATTTGGTCCTTAAGGACCAGTTTCTTGCGCTTCAACTCGGCAATGCGAACGGGGTCGGAAGCCGGATGGGCAAGTTCGCGATTGAGTTCCTGCTCAATGGCCTGGTGGCGCCGCTTCAACTCCTGAAGGTGCGACTGGATGGACATTCTAAGCCTCTCCCTGTCTGCAACACGACATCAGTCTGTCACGGAGCCGACGAAGAGTCGATTGCCTTTCTCGCTCCTCCGGCAAGCTCCCATCTTGCAGTGCGGCAAGCGCGTGCCATAGTCAGTCTCAAATTCGGGGGAAGGCTGGCGGGCCTGTTCCAACTTTGGGAAGCGGCTGTTTTTCCAGGGCCTCGGCAATGCGGCAGCGGGGTTGCGCGTTTGTTTCCACGGGGGTCTGCCGGCGCCGTTCGGCGCGATGCTCCCGCGGATGTGGATGGCGACCCTGCCGGTGACGGATGTGGGAATGACGAGCGACGACGAACGGGATCTCAGGACCCATCTGGAACGGTTGAAGCAGGAGCATCGCGACCTCGACAGTGCCATCGATGCGCTGACGGCGGTCGCCGGCTCGGACGTGCTTCAGGTCCAGCGGCTGAAGAAGCGCAAGCTGCAGCTGAAGGACCGCATCAGCCAGGTGGAAGACCAGCTGTTCCCCGACATCATCGCCTGAGGCCGGGGCAGGGCCGGCGCGGCGACCCTCGGGGACCGGGGCCGGTGGGACGAGCCCCTCCGGCCGAAGCCGGAGGGGTGCTGAAGCAGGGATGCCCTCAGAGCTGCGCCAGCAGGGCGGTGGCGCTGGAGATATCGGCCTTGGAGGGCACGTCCTCCACGTTGAGGCGCGTCACCACGCCGTCCTCCACCACCATGGAATAGCGCTTGGAGCGCACGCCGAGGCCGGCGGCCGAGCCGTCGAAGGTGAGATCGAGGGCCGAGGCGAACGAGGCATCCGGATCGGCCAGGAACACGATCTTGCCGTCCGCGCCGGAGGCCTTCTCCCAGGCACCCATGACGAAGGGATCGTTCACCGAGACCACGGCGATGGCATCCACGCCCTTGGCCGTGATGGCGTCCGCCTCGTGGACGTAGCCCGGAAGGTGGTTCTTGTGGCAGGTGGGCGTGAAGGCGCCCGGCACCGCGAACAGCACCACCTTCTTGCCCTTGAAGATCTCGTCGGTGGTCTTCGGCACGGGGCCGTCTTCGGTGGGAACGCGGAAAGTGGCGCTGGGCAGTTTTTCGCCGACCGAAATGGGCATCGTTTTCTCCGAAAGTCGCAGGCCGTTCCGGCCCGCGCCGACAATACGGGGTTTTACGGAGGAGAAAAGCGCACCGGGAGGCTCATCCGGCCGGTCGGATGGACGCCCGCGCCCCCGCTCAGGGCGACCCGGTCAGGGCGTCGGCACGGGCACCGTGGTCGTGACCGCCTTCGGGCCGTCCACCAGGGTCAAGGTGAGCAGCGCCCCCGCCGGGTCCACCCCCGACGGCACGCCTTCGAGCGGCACCACGAACCGGGCCGCCCCGCCGGGCAGCGCGGTCTTCTGCGGCAGCGGCAGGGCCCAGTGCGCATCGGGTCCCTCGGCGAACAGGTCCGCCTTGGGGCTCGCCGCCTTCACCTCGATGACGAGGCGGCGCGGCAGTGTCGTCGTGTCGATGGCCATGGATCGCACCGAGGGGGCATCGCCCGCCCCCAGCGCCTGCGGCGCCGGCACCGTGGCGCGGGCGGCGGCGATGCGCGCCGCATCCGCCCCGCCGGCAGCATCGATGACCAGGGACAGGTCCACCTTCGCCGGCATGCACAGGGCCTCGCACACGGCGAAATCGAACGCGATCTGAAGCCGCGCGGGCTGGCCGGGATCGGCAAGCTGAACCTTCAGCGGGAACAGCACCGCACCCTTGTAGCCGATGGACGAGCCGCCACCGCCATCGGCAAAGCGCTTCGGGGCCGGCCACTCGATGGTGACACCGGCCACGTTGTGCGACCCGTCGAAGGACAGGGCCGGCGGCACGCCGCTGTCGCCGGGATAGCGCCAGTAGGTCTTCCACCCGGGCGCGAGGCGCACCTCGATGCCGGCATCCGCATGGACGCCCGACACGGCCCCGGCCATCAGCTCGACCTCGGCCCCGGGGACCCTGGAAAGGGCTTGCGCACCGGCCGCCGGGGCCGCAAGCCACAGGCCCGACAGGGAAAGGGCGGCGAGCCCCATACGGCCGCTTCCGGCAAACAGTTGCAACGAGATCATGCCCCAGCGGGTAGCCTCTCCGCGGCGCCGCGCAAAGCCCCCTGCGTGCACAAGCGTGTGACAGGCGAAGGGCAGGCAAGCCATTCCGGCACCCGCGCCTGGTGGCGCCGCGCTCAATTCGCATTTCCAAAAGCCCGGATGCGCGGTACCCTTCCGGGATGATTGCGAGCCAGAAACCCAACGTCCCAAGCGGGGGGTCGAGCTTTCTCGACGGGCAGTTGCTCATTGCCATGCCCACCATGCGCGACGAGCAGTTCGCACGCACCCTCGTCTATCTGTGCGCCCACTCGGCAGAGGGGGCCATGGGCATCGTGGTGAACCAGCCGGCGAGCCACATCGACTTCACCGACCTTTTGGTCCAGCTCGACGTGATCCCCTCCTCCGAGCGCATCTTGCTGCCCAAGAGCGCCGGGGCGGTGAAAGTCCTGCGCGGCGGGCCGGTGGAGACCGGGCGCGGCTTCGTGCTGCATTCGGCCGATTATTTCGTCGAGAATTCCACCCTGCCCATCGACGACGGCATCTGCCTGACGGCGACGCTGGACATCCTGAAGGCCATTGCCGGCGGTCGCGGGCCGCGCAGCGCCGTGCTGGCGCTGGGCTATGCCGGATGGGCGCCCGGACAGCTGGAGACGGAGATCCAGGCCAACGGCTGGCTGAACTGCCCGGCCGATTCGGATCTCATCTTCGGCGAGGGGGTGGACACCAAGTACAACCACGCGCTGCGCAAGCTGGGGATCGATCCCGGCATGCTCTCCAGCGAAGCCGGCCACGCCTGACGCCGGCAAGGCCGGCGGTTATGCCGACGGCCCCGGTCCTTGACCGGCACCGGGAGGGCAACGCTCAAGCGCCGCGCGGGCTTGAACCATTCCCCTGGATCAGCCCTCGCCCCAGCGGCGGGGGCGGTAGAAGGTGTGCACGCCGATGCGGTCGAGCTTGCGCATCTCCCGCACCCAGCTCGGATGCACCCAATAGGCATGATAATGGGTGGCCCGGCCCACGCTGGTGAGCCACAATTTGCCGTCCAGCATGTCGGCGGCGATCTCCTTGGCCTGCACCCACATGTCCGGCTCGCGCACCACGTCGCGCACATTGTCGCAGGCGAAGGTGAACTGGCAGGCCAGATGCCGGTGGGCATTCTGGTAGACGGCGCCGCACACGTCGTTGGGGTAGTAGCCCGAGAACACCCGGTTGACGATGACCTGCGCCACCGCGACCTGCCCGCGCTTGGGCTCGCCGCGGCTTTCGAAATAAATGGCCTCCGCCAGGCACTTCTGGGCCCGCGCCAGCTGCTCGCCGGCAAGGCTGAGGCGCTGGGCCGGCGAGGGCCAGATGCCGTCGCGCTCGCCATCCTCCGCCGCTTCCACCGCCTCGGCGTCGGCGCTGGTGGCGATCTCAACCTGCCCGTCCGGCCGCGGCGCCGGCAGCGGCACGAAGCCCTGCTCGGCCAGGGCGTGATATTCAAAAGCCAGCGCCGGGAACACATTGGGATCGCGGCTGAACACCGCCACGGGATCGTGATGGAGCGCCGGCGGGGCCTCGACCTCTTGCGGGAGCGGGGCGGGCGGCGCCTCCCCGGCGGGGACACCCTCGCGCACGGCGCCGAAATCGGGGCCGAAGGATGCATCCTCGGCGATGGGGCCGGAATTGTCCTGGATCAGCGGCAGTTCCAGCAGCAGATCGAGGGCGAGTTCGAGATGGGGATGGCTTGGCCCGGTGCGCGCGGGCGTATCCTCGGCGTCGAGCACCAGCGGCGGGGGATAGGCGAAGGCGTCGTCGTCCGACGCCGCAGCCACCGTGGCACCGGACACCGGAGGCAGGTCGTCCGCCACCGGCGCACCGGCGACGATGGCGGCCCTCAGCGCCTCGGGCGGCACCGCGCCATCCGTGAGCGAGGCGGTGACGATGGCCGCTCCCGGCCGGATCACCCGCGGCGCGTCCGATGACGCCGCGCGGGGCTCGGGCAGGCCGGTGCCGATGGGCCGGGGCAGGTCGAGGGTGCTGACCTTCAGCGCCCGCGCCGGCCCGGCCAGCATGACGACCCCGCTGGCGGGTGAACGGGACTCGGCGCCATCTGCGCCCGCACTTGCGGGCAGGACGGCGGCGAAAGCGGCGGCAAGCAGGACAGGCGACGCGAACCGCCTGATGCTCGTCCCTCGGTCTCGGCGAAACTCCATGGCTCCTGCCCTTGACGTGTCATCATGTCCCTAATGGGGCGCCGGGGCGTTGCCCGGCGGTGACACGCAAGAGCATTGTCCGATCAGCCTTGCCCGGCGGTTAACAGCATCGCGAGTTCCGCCTCGCGGGCGAACGGTGTCCGGGCACCGGGTGAGAGGCGGCGGGCGCGGGCAAGGCCATGGGTGCCGAAGCGCACGCGCACGGCCTCCTCCACCCATTTTTCCTCCTGCGCGGCCCGGTGCGCGGCGCGCCGCCCGTCCCGGTCCATGAAAGCCAGATGCTGCGAAACGGCATCGTCGAACGCCGCCAGCCCCTCTCCCGTCGCCGCGGACAGGCGGATCACCGGCACCGTCCAACCCGCTGCACCGGAGCCGGAAAGCGAAAGCGCGCCAGCCACTTCCGAGGCCGCCCGGCGCGCCACCTCCTTCATGTCGGCCTTGGTGACGACGATGATATCCGGCAGTTCCATGACGCCTGCCTTCATGAATTGCAGGCTGTCTCCGGAGGCGGGCTGGATGCAGAGCACCACCGTGTCGGCGACGAGGGAGATGTCCGCCTCCGACTGGCCGACCCCCACGGTTTCCACGATGACGAGATCATAGACGGCACGCAGCAGCACCACCGCTGCCACCGCATCGTCCGACAGGCCGCCGAGGCGGTCGCGTGCGGCCATGGACCGCACGAACACGCCGCGGTCCTCCGGGTCCGTCTTCATGCGGGCGCGGTCGCCCAGCAGGGCTCCGCCGGTGCGCCGCGAGGACGGGTCCACCGCCAGCACCGCCACGGTGCGGCCGGCGGCGCGGGCGCGCTGCACCAGGGCATTGGTGAGGGTGGATTTGCCCACGCCCGGCGGACCGGTCAGCCCCAGCACATGGGCCTTGCCGGCCTGCGCCGCCTGATCGAGCAGGGCGACGAGGCCCGGCGTGCCGCGACGGGTTTCCACCAGCGCAAGCGCCGAGGCCACCGCGCGTTTTCCGCCCGTGCGCACGGTGTCGAGATCAAGCATGGGCGGCTGGGTGGCGGTGGCGGGAGCTGACGGCATGACGCCGACTCTAGAGCGCGATCCGAGCAAATTGAACCAGTTTGCTCGGCGAATCGCCCTCTGAACTCAAGGAAAGTGCATGCGCCCATCCGCCTGCAATGCAGCCGGGCGCGATCGGACTCCAGCCGCGCAACGGAAAAAGGCGCCGGCCAAAGCCGGCGCCTCTCCCACTGATCGGATCCGTGCGGGGGAACGGAACCGATCAACAGCCTTGAATCCTTAAGGTCAGCAGTTGCCGCGGGACACCCGCACCACCGCGCCATTGCTCTGGCGCAGATAGCAGCGACCGTCATTGCCCCAGAAGTAGTAGGCGCGGTTGCGGTCCTGCTGGTTGCCGATGATGGCGCCGGTGGTACCGCCGATGATGGCGCCGGCCGCGACGCCGCCGGCCGAGCCGGTGGCGGCGCCGCCGATGAGCGCGCCCGCCGTGCCGCCGATGAGCGCACCGCCCACCGTGCTGTTCTGCGCCGCGGCGGGCGCCACGGTGCCAGCGAAGGTGGCGATGGCCAAAGCCAAGGCGAGGCCGGAACGGATGGTCATTGTGTTCCTTTCCGCAGCCACCGGATGCGACCGGCGGCGTGCTGCGATGGACGCTGATCTAGCAAAGCCTACATGAACGCCAGATGAGCAGCACGTTCGGCCGTCATGCAGCTTCGCAACCGTTCTGCATCCACCGTCCCCCGACGTAAAGGGCCGCGCGCACGCCATGGTGGCAATGTACCATAATGCCTCCATGCCGACGCTTGCCGGTGCGGAACGGAATGCTGCGCCGCCCGGAACGGCTCTTGCATCGCGCGGTGGGTTCGGTGCAGGCTCCGGCACCCTCGTTCCCAGGACAATCATTCATGAGCGAACGCAACCCCTTCGGCGGGACCATCACCCACCTTTCGCCGGCGGAGGTCCGCCAGGGCCTCGCCGACGGCACCATCCTTCTCGTGGACGTGCGCGAGACGAACGAGATCCAGGCCGAGCGAATCCCGGGCGCCACGCCCTTTCCGCTGAGCAAGTTCGACCCCTCCGCCCTGCCCGACCCGGCGGGCAAGCGCCTCGTCTTCTCCTGCCGCTCGGGCCAGCGCTCCCAGCAGGCCGCGGCCTATGCCCAGAAGGCGGGACTGGCCTATGAGGAGCATATGAAGGGCGGCATCATCGGGTGGCGCGAATCCGGCTTCGAGGTCGAGCGCGGCTGAGCTGAAGAGCCCCACCGATACGAAACGAAAAACGCGCCGCCCGGCCCCCGGACGGCGCGTTTTCATTGAGGAATACCGTCGGCCTTTTGTCTTCGGCCGATGCCAGGCTCATGGGCCATTGGCATGGGCTTTCCGGATCAGGCGGTGGCGGCGTCCAGCTCGGCGATGATGGCCTTGCCCATGTCCTGCGTGCCGATGGTCTGCGTGCCCGGCCCGGCGATGTCGCCGGTGCGCTTGCCGGAGGCCAGCACGCCGGCGATGGCCTGGTCGATGCGGTCCGCCACCTCGCCCTGGTTGAACGAATAGCGCAGGGCCATGGCCAGCGAGCCGATCATGGCGATGGGGTTGGCGATGCCCTTGCCGGCAATGTCCGGCGCCGAGCCGTGCACCGGCTCGTACAGCGCCGCGCGCTTGCCGGTGACCGGGTCGGCCGCGCCCAGCGAGGCGGAGGGCAGCATGCCCAGCGAGCCGGTGAGCATGGCGGCGATGTCGGAGAGGATGTCGCCGAACAAATTGTCGGTGACGATCACGTCATACTGCTTGGGCCAGCGCACCAGCTGCATGGCCAGCGAATCGGCGAGGTTGTGCTCCAGCTCCACGTCCTTGTAGGCGCGCTCGTGGAGGGCGGTGACCACCTCCTTCCAGAGCACGCCGGACTTCATCACATTGTGCTTCTCGGAGGAGGTCACCTTGTTGCGGCGGGTGCGGGCCAGTTCGAAGGCGACGGCGGCGATGCGCTCGATCTCGTAGGTGTCATAGACCTGCGTATCGATGGCGCGCTTCTGGCCGTTGCCAAGATCGATGATGGTCTTGGGCTCGCCGAAATAGACGCCGCCGGTCAGCTCGCGCACGATGAGGATGTCGAGCCCCTCCACCACCTCGCGCTTGAGGGAGGAGGCATCGGCCAGCGCCGGGTAGCAGATGGCGGGACGCAGGTTGGCGAACAGCTGCAGGTCCTTGCGCAGGCGCAGCAGGCCGGCTTCGGGGCGCGCCTCATAGGGCACGCTCGCCCACTTGGGGCCGCCCACGGCGCCGAGCAGCACCGCGTCCGCCGCCTTGGCGCGGGCCATGGCGTCCTCGGAAATGGCGGCGCCGTGCGCGTCATAGGCGCAGCCGCCCACCAGGTCCTCCTCGATGGCAAAGGAGGCGAGGCCGGCCTGGTCGAGCCATGCGGCCACCCGTTTCACCTCGGCCATCACTTCGGGGCCGATGCCGTCGCCGGCGAGGAGGAGCAGCTTATGGGTGGCCATGGGTGGTGTCCTTGGAGTTCTCTCGGGCGTTCTTCCGGGCCTGCGGCTGTCGAGCCGTCCTGGCCTCGCTCCGCCTTGCCGCTGTCGCCCCCCTGAAGGCGGCGGTTCCGGCGCGGAGTGCTACGGCCTCGCCTCCTGAAGCGCAAGGGCGCCGGCGCAAGATCGTTGCTGCGGTGCGGAGTCAGTCGCCCTTCACGAAGGCGGCGAAGGCCGCCGCATAGTCCCTGTGCCAGCGCGACAGGGGCGGCCGGTTGGCGATGATATCGCCCGCCGCCCAGGCGATGCGCTTCTGGTCGAGGGCGCGGGTCACGTCATTGTCCGGGCACAGGATGTAGAAGTCGCCGGCCTGCACGCACTCCAGCATGAAATCCACGGTCTGTTCCGCGGTCCAGGCCCCGGCCGGCTTCTCCGTGCGCCCGCCCGCCGCGAGCGGGGTGAAGACGAAGCCGGGGATGAACAGGTGGGCGGTGATCGCGCAGCCCTCGATGTTGCGCAATTCGTGGGCGAGGGCCTCGGTGAACACCTTCACCCCGGCCTTGGAGACATTGTAGGCCGGGTCCCCCGGCGGGGTGGTGATGCCCTGCTTGGAGCCGGTATTGACGATAAGCCCCGGCCTGCCGCGGGCGATCATCTTCGGCCCGAACACCCGGGAACCGAGGATGATGCCCCACAAATTCACCGCGATCACCTTCTCCCAATTCTCCAGCGGACCGAACAGGGCGCTGCCGGGCTGGATGCCGGCATTGTTCATGATGAGGTCCGTGCCGCCGAAACGGGCCGCCACCTCGGCTTCCAGCCGCTCGAGATCGGACAGTTCGCTCACGTCCGTGGCAACGGCAAGGATATCCGCCGCCCCGCCCTGGGCGATGTCCGCGAGGCGGGCGGCGGCGGCCTCCAGTTTCTCCCCCGGCAGGTCGGCGATGGCGACCTTCATGCCCCGGGCGGCAAAGCGGGCGGCGGCGGCAAGGCCGATGCCGGAGGCGCCCCCGGTCACGACCGCCACGGCATGGGGAGCAAGGGCGGGATGGGCAGGCACGGGATCAGCCATGGCTTTTCTCCTTCAGGGGGCTGCCGTATCAACGCAGCGTGGCGACGAAGGCTCCCCCGACGATGAGGGCGCAGGCGAGCGCCAGCGACCAGGACGGCGCGGCAAAGCCCGTCGCCACCAAGAGCAGCGTGGACAAAACCGGCGCAGCATAGGAGGCGACGCCCAGCAGGCGCACGTCGCCGCGCTTCATGCCGATATCCCAGGTGTAGAAGGCAAGCCCCACCGGGCCAATGCCCAGCAAAGCCACCGCCGCCCATTCCAGCGCGCCGGACGGCCACACGGTCTGCTCCAGCGCCAGATGGCACAGGCCCGCCAGCACCGCCGTGGCGAGGCAGAAGCCGGCCACCGCCTGGGTCGGCACATCCGCGAAATGGCGCGATGCCACCGAATAGGACGACCAGATGAAGGCACAGGCGAAGGCGGCCAGATAGCCCGGCGCAAAGCGCATCTCGACGCCGGTGAAGCCGCCCTTGCCCAGAAGCAGCACCACCGTTCCCGCAAACCCCATGAGCGCGCCGATGACATGAACGCGGCGCAGCCCGCCCCCCGGCAGGAAGGCGGAGAGCAGCACGATGAGCAGCGGCCACAGATAGGCGATCAGCCCGGCCTCCGCCGCCGGCGCCCATTTCAGCGCGGTGAAATAGAGGAAATGATAGCCGAACAAGCCGCCCACCCCGTGCAGATAGGCCAGCGGCCGCTGCTTCAGCACG
>NZ_JAIVFO010000052.1 GCF_029991245.1 Xanthobacter autotrophicus | reverse complement strand
TTGCCGGCCCCCCCGTGCCGGCAAAAACCCCGGACCCCATGGCGGTGTCGGCCAGCGCCAAGGCCGCATCCCGGGTGCTGAAGGACGGCATCGCGCCCGCCCCCGTGCGCGGCCGGGCCGACGATTTCTCCTGGCCCCCGCCCGGCAGCGAGCCCGCCGCCGCGCCTGCGCGGTAGGCGCAATCGGTGCGCCGGCCGGCGCAAGACCTGCCGCGACCGTCCAAGGTCGCATGCCGCAGCGCAGCGGAACCCCTTTTCAAAGCACAGGCGTCGCTTTACCGATTCGGTACGGTAAAGTGCGGAAAGAGCGCGATCCGGGCAAATTGATTCAATCTGCCCGGTGAATCGCTCTCTCACTTTAAGCCATGAGAACACGTTGCCCCATCAGCTTGCGGTGCAAGTCGATCGGCGCGCGCTCAAAACCTGCATCGACGTGCGAAGGGAGTCCCCATGGGTGCCGAAGCTGGAGCCGCCATTGCCATCCGTCCGCGCCGCAGCGTGCTCTACATGCCGGGCTCCAACGCCCGCGCGCTGGAAAAGGCCCGCACCCTGCCCGCGGACGCGGTGATCCTGGACCTTGAGGATGCGGTGGCGCCCGACGCCAAGGCGGAAGCCCGCGCCCGCATCGTGGATACGGTGAAGGCCGGCGGCTTCGGCCCGCGCGAGGTGGTGATTCGCATCAACGGCCTCGATACGCCCTGGGGCTCGGACGACCTGGAGGCCGCCGCCGGCGCCGCGCCCGACGCCATCCTGGTGCCCAAGGTGCAGACCGTGGAGCAGCTGGTCACCGTCGGCCGCCGGCTGGAGGCGCTGAAGGTGCCGCAGACCACGCGGGTCTGGGCCATGATCGAGACGCCGCTGGCCATCCTCGACATCAAGGCCATCGCCCAGGCGGCCCAGGACCCGCTGACCCGCCTCACCGTGTTCGTGCTCGGCACCAACGACCTTGCCAAGGAGACGCGGGCGGCGCTGGTGCCCGGCCGCGCGCCCATGGTGGGCTGGCTGAGCCTGGTGGTGGCCGCCGCGCGGGTCTATGGGGTGGACGTGCTCGACGGCGTGTGGAACCAGTTCCAGGACCTCGACGGCTTCAAGGCCGAATCCGCCCAGGCCGTGGAATTCGGCATGGACGGCAAGACCTTGATCCATCCGAGCCAGATCGAGCCCTGCAACATCGCCTTCTCGCCCCCCGAGGCGGAGGTGGCCCGCGCCCGCGCCATCATCGCCGCCTTCGCCCTGCCGGAGAATGCGGGCAAGGGCGTCATCACCCTAGACGGGCGCATGGTGGAGCTGCTCCACGCCGAGATGGCCAAGCGCACGGTGGCCCTCGCCGACGCCATCGCCGCCCGCGCCTGAGGCTAAAGCACGAGGTCCGGAGCACCATGTCCCAGCCCGCCGCGTCCAAACCCTTCCGCATTGTCATGCTCGCCTATCCGCGCATGACCCAGCTCGATCTCACCGGCCCGTTCGAGGTGTTCGCGCGCCTGCCCGGAGCCCGGCTGGAGATCGTGGCCGAGAGCTGCAAGCGGCCGGTGGTGGACGTGGCGGGCCTCGCCATCATGGCCAATTCCACCTTCAACGAGGTCGCCGGCTGCGACCTCCTGTTCGTGCCCGGCGGCCCCGGCCAGCTGGAGCTGATGGACGACGGGCCGGCGCTGGATTTCCTGCGCCGCATGGCGGTTCAGGCGCGCTACGTCACCTCGGTGTGCACCGGCTCGCTGATTCTCGGCGCCGCCGGGCTGCTCACCGGCTATCGCGCCACCAGCCACTGGCTGTCGCTGGACCAGCTGGCCCTGCTCGGGGCCATTCCGGTGGAGGAGCGGGTGGTGGTGGATCGCAACCGCTTCACCGGCGCCGGGGTCTCCTCCGGCATCGACCTCGCGCTGGCGCTGGCCGCCGAGATCGCCGGGGAGGACGAGGCGCGGCGCATCGCCCTTGCCATCGAATACCAGCCGGCGCCCGCCTTTCCGCCCCGCGACCGGGAGGACCCCCGCCTCGTCGCCGAGGTGCGGGAAAAGACGCGCGCCTTCCAGGAGAAGCGCATCGAGGCCGCCCGCCGCGCCGGCGCGCAGCTCTGACACGACCGCTCCCAAGCGACCCGCTATCGCCTCAGGACAAGATCGATGAAGCTCTACCGCTACCTCACCGGCCCCGACGACGCGGCCTTCTGCAAGCGCGTCTCCGCCGCCCTCAACAAGGGCTGGCAGTTGCACGGCGCCCCGACCCTCACCTTCGATACGGTGCAGGGCCGCGTCATCTGCGGCCAGGCCATCGTCAAGGAGGTGGAGGGCGAATGGTCCGACGCTGTGGTGCTGTCCGAGCACTGACGCCGGCGCCCGGGTAAGGGGCCGGCGTAGGAGAAAGCCTCAGGCAGCCTCGGTCCCGTGGGCCGGAATGAGCACCACGGCCACGTCCACCTCGTCGCCCGCCTGCTTGAATTCCTGCTTCACCGCATCGCTCAGCCGGGCGACGACGGCGCGCGTCTTCGCCACGGTCCAGTCGCCCTCGAAGCCGAGGTGCAGCTCCACGAACATCTTGCCGCCGAACTGCCGGGTGCGAATGTCCCCCAGTTCGTCGAAATCGTCGAAATGGCTGGTGAGCACCTTGAGAATGCGCAGCTGCCCCGCCTCGTCGATGGCCTGGTCGAGCAGCGAGGCCACAGAATTCGAGAGCATGGCGAAGATGTTGTAGATCATGAAGCCGATGACGACGAACGATGCCACCGGATCGAGATAATACATCCAGGTCACGTTGTTGAAGATCGACAGCACCACGGTGACGATGAAGACCGAGCCCGAGGAGATGGCCGAAACCAGGTGCACCCGCGCCTGCGCCGCCAGCACCGGCGAGCGCGTCTCGTGGGCAAGGCGGGTGGCCTTGCGGTTCAGGACGGTGTTGCCGATCACCGCGGCGGCCGTGACGAAAAGGCCCAGCTCCGCGCCGCTCACCCCTTCGGGATGCATGATGCGCATGATGGCATTGGAGCCGGCGATGAAGACCAGCACCGTCTGCAACAGGGCGATCATCAGCTCGGCGAGGTTTTCCAGCTTGCCGAGGCCGTAGGCGTACCGGCCCGCCTGGGCGTTGTGGGCGATCTTCAGCACCAGCCAGCAGGCGGTGAGCGCGGTGAGGTCGAAGGACGTCGCCAAAAGGTCGGTGAGGATCGCCGCCGAATTGGTGAGCGTGGCCGCAAGGATGTAGAAGGGAAACAGGCAGGCCGTGAAGATCATGGCCTGAAACGACAATTTCTGGCTCGCCGAACCCGACACCCCTGCCCCCTTTGTCGAATGGCGGCGCCGCCCGCAGCGCCTTACCCCCATGAGGACCATCAGGCACGCCGCGTCAAGCAGCCCGGTGCCGGATCCGCACGGCTGTTGCGTCGCACCGCGCCGCTCTGCAACATGGCGGGACACGGGGGGATGAAGATGAGCAAGACCAACCGGGGCAATTTCTTCGAGGACTTCAGCGTCGGCCAGGTGATCCGCCACGCGACGCCGCGCACCGTCACGGTCGGCGACGTGAGCCTCTACAGCGCCCTCTACGGCACCCGCTTCGCCGTGCAGTCGGCCGACAGCTTCGCGCAGGCCATCGGCTATCCCCGCGCGCCCGTCGACGACCTGCTGGTCTTCCACGTGGTGTTCGGCAAGACGGTGCCGGACATCTCCCTCAATGCGGTGGCCAATCTGGGCTATGCTGGCGGGCGCTTCCTCGCCCCGGTCTATCCCGGCGATACGCTCACCGCCGTGTCGGAAGTGATCGGCCTGAGGGAAAATTCCAACGGCCAGAGCGGCGTGGTCTACGTGCGCTCGGTGGGCTTCAACCAGGACGGCACCGAGGTGCTGGACTATGTGCGCTGGGTGATGGTCCGCAAGGCCGATACCGCCCGCCCCGCGCCCGAGCCGGTGGTGCCCAAGCTGCCGGCGGCGCTGGCCCCCGACGCGCTGGGCAGCGCCGTGCCGCTGCTCGACATCGAAGGCTGGCGCAACGACCTGTCGGGCTCGCAGGCCCGCTTCGCCGACTATCAGGTGGGCGAACGCATCGACCATGTGGACGGCATGACGGTGGAGGAGGCGGAGCACATGATCGCCACCCGCCTCTACCAAAACACCGCCAAGGTGCATTTCAACCAATTCACCGAGGGCCAGGGCCGGTTCGGCCGGCGGCTGATCTATGGCGGCCACGTCATCTCGATCGCCCGCGCGCTGTCCTTCAACGGCCTCGCCAACGCCTTCCACGTGGCGGCCATCAATGGCGGACGCCATGTGGCGCCGCTGTTCGCGGGCCTCACCGTGCATGCCTGGACCGAGGTGCTCGACGCCCAGCCCCTGCCGGGCCGCGAGGACGTGGGCGCGCTGCGCCTGCGCACCATCGCCACCAAGGACCGCCTCACCGGCGACTTCCCCGCCAAGGTCGCCACCGGGACCGGCGAGGATTATGACCCGAGCGTGATCCTCGACCTCGACTACTGGGCGCTGATCCCGCGCTGATCCGCGGCCGCCGCCGGGCGCACCACCGCGCCCGTGCGGCTCCCCCGCAGCGGGGACGGCGGCGGCAGCGGCACCGCGACAGGCCGCGGCTGCGTCGTGGCCGCGCCACCGAAGGCGGACATGAACCGCCAGACTTCCTCGCCCGAATCGATGTCGCGGCTGCGCAGGCCAAGGAAGGGCGTGGCGAGGTCCGGCTTGGTGTCCACCCGCGCCGGCGGCTGGTGCCCGCCGCGCTCGATGCTGATGAGCTCCACTGCCGAGCCGTCGCGGCAATTGTCCCAGCGCCGCAGGGTCGCAGCGGTCACGTCGGTCAGGTCGAGATGGGGCAGCTCGCGCTGGGTCGAAGCGCCGCACCCGTTGATGCGGGCAAAGAGGCGCGCGCTCTCCGGCGCCGACAGGGTCGCCCCCACCGGCGTCCAGAAGCCGGCATAGGCGATGACGGAATCCGCCGTGCCGTGGATGAACTGGATGGGGACCGGCCGGACGGGCTTGCATTCCTCGCGGTAATTGGCCGGCGCCGTGGCCATGATGGACGAATAGGCGGCGAACAGCCCCGCATGCTCGCAGGCCATGCGCTGCACCATGAAGCCGCCGTTGGAAATGCCGGTCAGGTAGATGCGCGCCGGATCGGCGATGCCGTCCTCCACCAGCCGGCGGGCCAGCGCCACCAGGAAGGCCACGTCGTCGCCGGGGCGCAGCATCATCTTGAGGCGCATGGCGGCGGGCCGCCCGTCGTTCCACACCCGCCCCTCGCCTTCCGGATAGACCGCGACGAAGCCGTGGGTCGCCGCCGCCGCATCAAGCCCGAAATAGGCGCGGAAACTCTCCGGCGTCTGCGCCGCGCCGTGCAGCGCGATCACCACCGGCGCCGGCCCGGTCACGCCCTCCGGCGTGACCACCACAGTGCGCCGGTCCTCGCCATTCACCGAGAGCCGCAGGTCGCGCACGGTGTCCGCCCGCGCAGGGAGAATCGTGAACATCGCTCCGAACAGCAGGAGAACATGCGCGAGCGCGCACATCCCACGCCGCACCCGACCCGGTTGTGATTGACGCGGGGCGAAAGTCGAGCGGACGCCCGCCGGGCAGGGCGGCGCAGCCGCGACAGAACAGGGCATGAGAAAAGAAGCCATTCGCGAAAAAGGGAAATCAGCAACCGGTCCAGGCCGCGCGCTGGGCGTGAGCCATGCCCCGCAAATGCGGCAGGCGGGCGGCGGCCCTGTGGCTCCCGCGCCACACTTTCGCCCCGACAGACCCAAAATTGACATAAATCAAACTTTTGGAGGATCGGCGGCGCGAAGTGTTGCCCTATGGTTGTGTTGATCAAGTTGGCGGGAGCGGGGCAATGAAGAAGTTCGGTCTGGGTGCCATTCTTGCGGCGGGCATCGCTGCTTTTACGGTCGGCGGCGCATCGGCGGCTGACCTGTCGACGCCGGCCTACAAGGCGGCCCCGGCCGTGGAAGAGGCCCTGAGCCCCTGGCAGATCCGCATTCGCGCGCTCTACGTGATGCCGGAGAACGGCGGGTCCGTGGACGGCATTCTCGGCTCGGACCTCACCTATTCCGACTCGGTGGTGCCGGAGCTCGACATCACCTACTACTTCACCAAGAACATCGCCGCCGAACTCATCCTCGGCGTCACCCCCCACGACATCAACGGCGCGGGCACCATCTCCAGCCTCGGCAAGGTGGGCAAGGTGTGGCTGCTGCCGCCCACCCTCACCCTGCAGTACCACTTCACCGATTTCGGGCCGTTCAAGCCCTATATCGGCGCCGGCGTGAACTACACCGTGTTCTTCAATCAGGATGCGAAGAACACGGCGTTCTCCAGCGTCGACGTGCACGACACCTGGGGCCTTGCCCTGCAGGCCGGCTTCGACTGGATGATCGACCGTCACTGGGGCATCAACGTGGACGTGAAGAAGCTCTTCCTGGAGCCCACCTTCACCCTGCAGACCGTGGGCGGCAGCTACCTCACCGGCGGCGCCGACCTGAACCCCTGGATCTTCGGTACGGGCGTCACCTACCGCTTCTGATCGGTCCGTCCAGACCTGACCTCCAGAACAGCGCCGGTCTTCCGGCGCTGTTTTTTTTGCGCGTGCGGTACGGCCGGATATGTGCCCGGAACGTTGGCAGCGCAGCAATCCGCCGCGGCGCAAAAGCGGCATGCAACGATCATCCAATTGCGGTACGCGTCGTATCCGGTTTTAAAGCCCCGCCAAGGTGCTTTGGAATCGTTGCGAAGTGTCGACGATTGAGATACCTGATCGGTCGATTTTTTGGAGGAGGCCCCATGGCCGACAGCCCTCAGCGCATTGATCGCCCCCTTTCGCCTCACCTACAGATCTACCGCCCGCTGTTTACGATGATGATGTCCATTGTGCATCGCATCACCGGCGTCGGGCTCTATTTCGGGACGGCGATCCTGGTCTGGTGGCTGCTCGCCGCCGCCACCTCCCCCTCGGCCTTCGAAGCCTTCCGCTCGGTGGCGGGCTCGCCCATCGGCCTCATCGTGCTGTTCGGCTACACCTGGGCCCTGCTGCACCATGCCTTCGGCGGCGTGCGCCACTTCATCTGGGATTTCATCCATGGCTTCGGCCCGCAGGAGCGCGTGCTCCTCGCCAAGGCCAGCCTGGCCGCCTCCGTGGCGCTGACCGTGATCCTCTGGGTCGTCGGCCTGGCCGTGAAGGGCTGAGGAGGATCACATGAGCAACACCCCGTCCTCCGGACACGCCCCCATGCGCACGCCCCTCGGCCGCGTGCGCGGCCTGGGTTCCGCCCGCTCCGGCACCGACCACTTCTTCCAGCAGCGCGTCACCGGCCTCGCCAACCTCATCCTGATGATCGCCTTCATCGGGATCGTCATCTGCCTCGCCGGCTCCAGCTACGCGGCGACGCGCGCCACCCTCGGCAACCCGTTCGTGGCGGTGGTCATCCTTTTGACCCTGCTGTCGGTCACCACGCACATGCGGATCGGCATGCAGGTGGTGATCGAGGACTACATCCACACCGAGGCGCTCAAGGTGCTGCTCATCGTGGCCAACACCTTCTTCAGCATCGCCATTGCCCTCGCCGGCGCCTTCGCCGTGCTCAAGATCAGCCTGGGAGGCTGACATGGCCGACACCGCAACCAACGGGGCCGCCGCGCCCGGCATCAATGGCGCTGCCTACCCCATCGAGGACCACACCTACGACGTGCTCGTGGTGGGCGCCGGCGGCGCCGGCCTGCGCGCCGTGGTGGGCTGCTCGGAAGCCGGCCTGCGCACCGCCTGCATCACCAAGGTGTTCCCCACCCGCTCCCACACGGTGGCGGCTCAGGGCGGCGTCGCCGCCTCCCTCGCCAACATGGGCGAGGACAAGTGGGAATGGCACATGTACGACACCGTGAAGGGGTCGGACTGGCTGGGCGACCAGGACGCCATCGAATACATGGTGCGCAACGCGCCGGCCGCAGTCTACGAGCTGGAGCACTGGGGCGTGCCCTTCTCCCGCACCGAGGACGGCAAGATCTACCAGCGCCCGTTCGGCGGCATGACCACCCATTACGGCAAGGGCACCGCCCAGCGCACCTGCGCCGCGGCGGACCGCACCGGCCACGCCATGCTGCACACGCTCTATGGCGCGGCGCTGAAGCACCACGCGGAATTCTTCGTCGAATATTTCGCCATCGACCTCATCATGGATGAGGACGGCCGCTGCCGGGGCGTCATCGCCCTGAAGCTCGACGACGGCACCATCCATCGCTTCCGCGCCCATCTCGTGGTGCTTGCCACCGGCGGCTACGGCCGCGCCTATTTCTCCGCCACCTCCGCCCACACCTGCACCGGTGACGGCGGCGGCATGGTGCTGCGCGCCGGCCTGCCCCTGCAGGACATGGAATTCGTGCAGTTCCATCCCACCGGCATCTACGGCTCGGGCTGCCTCATCACCGAGGGCGCCCGCGGCGAAGGCGGCTACCTCACCAATTCCGCGGGCGAGCGCTTCATGGAGCGCTATGCCCCCTCGGCCAAGGACCTTGCCTCGCGCGACGTGGTCTCCCGCTCCATGACCATGGAGATCCGCGAGGGCCGCGGCGTCGGCAAGAACAAGGACCACATCTTCCTGCACCTCGACCATCTCGACCCCGCCATCCTCCACGAGCGCCTGCCCGGCATCTCGGAGAGCGCGAAGATCTTCGCCGGCGTGGACCTGACGCGCGAGCCGATCCCGGTGATCCCGACCGTGCACTACAACATGGGCGGCATCCCCACGAACTATTACGGCGAGGTGCTGGACAAGCGCTCGGGCGATCCCGACACGGTGGTGCCCGGCCTGATGGCCATCGGCGAGGCCGCCTGCGTCTCGGTGCACGGCGCCAACCGCCTCGGCTCCAACTCGCTCATCGACCTCGTGGTGTTCGGCCGCGCGGCCGGCCTGCGCGCCGCAGAATTGGTGAAGCCCGGCGAGAAGCACCGCGAGCTGCCGGCCGGCAGCGCCGACCTTGCGCTCTCCCGCCTCGATGCGGCCCGGCACGCTTCCGGCGGCACCCCCACCGCCGAGCTGCGGCTGGCCATGCAGAAGGTGATGCAGAGCAACTGCGCCGTCTTCCGCACCGGCGAGGTGCTGGAGGAAGGCTGCAAGCTGATCCACGACGTCTACAAGGGCGCCAGCGACATCGGCGTCACCGATCGGTCGCTGGTGTGGAACTCGGACCTGGTGGAGACGCTGGAGTTCGAGAACCTCATCGCCCAGGCCATCGTCACCATGGAGGGCGCGAACGCCCGCCAGGAAAGCCGCGGCGGCCACGCCCGTGAGGACTTCCCGGATCGCGACGACGTGAACTGGATGAAGCACACACTTGCTTACTTCGATACCGCATCCGGCAACGTGCGGCTCGATGACCGGCCGGTGCACACCTACACGCTGTCCAACGACATCCAGTACATCGAGCCCAAGAAGCGCGTGTACTGATCGTGTCATCGCGACCGCGCGCGGCGAGGGCGGACATGCCCACCGCGCGCGGCCATGGCCAGAAATCCTGCGGGCGGTTACCGCTCCAGCGTTCCAGGACGTCCCATGGTTGAGCTCACCCTTCCGAAGAACTCCCAGATCACGCCCGGCAAGGTGTGGCCGAAGCCGCAGGGCGCCAAGACGCTGACCGAGTTCCGCATCTATCGCTGGAACCCGGACGACGGCCGCAACCCGCGCATCGACACCTATTATGTGGACCGCGAGGATTGCGGCCCCATGGTTCTCGACGGCCTGATCTGGATCAAGAACACCGTCGATCCCACCCTCACCTTCCGCCGGTCCTGCCGGGAAGGCGTGTGCGGCTCGTGCGCCATGAACATCGGCGGCACCAACACGCTGGCCTGCACCAAGGGCATGGACGAGGTGCTGGTGAAGGGCGTGGTCAACGTCTATCCGCTGCCGCACATGCCGGTGGTGAAGGACCTGGTGCCGGACCTCACCCATTTCTACGCCCAGCACGCCTCCATCGAGCCGTGGCTGCAGACCGACAGCCCGCCCCCCGAGAAGGAGTGGCGCCAGGCCAAGGACGACCGCGAGAAGCTGGACGGCCTCTACGAGTGCATCCTGTGCGCCTGCTGCTCCACCTCCTGCCCCAGCTACTGGTGGAACGGCGACCGCTACCTCGGCCCGGCGGCCCTGCTCCAGGCCACCCGCTGGCTGAAGGACAGCCGCGACGAGCGCACCGGCTCCCGGCTCGATTATCTGGAAGACCCCTTCCGGCTGTATCGCTGCCACACCATCATGAACTGCGCCCAGGCCTGCCCGAAGAGCCTCAACCCGGCCAAGGCCATCGCCGAAATCAAGAAGATGATGGTCGAGCGCCAGATCTGACGGCACGTCCTGCCCGGATCACGCCTTGTCGAAAGGCCGCCCGCCCCTGGCGTGGCGGCCTTTTGCTTGCCGGGCGTCTCGCAAGGCCCCGGGGGCCGGCGGCGCACCGCATCCGGTGGCGAAACGCGCGGTGCTTCTCAACACCGCGCCTTCCGTGTTAAAAATTTCCCGTCAACCTTGAGATTGCCGGAGGAGGCGAGATGTCGGTCATGCGCGTTCTTGTGCCGGCGATCCTTGGGCTCGTGCTGCTGGTTGCCCTCATCGCCCGCCCGTCGGAGACGGTCGTGGTCCTCGGCAGCGCCGTCCTCACGCTGACCACCGCCAGCAGCATCGTCTTCTTCGGCTTCGTGGCCGTCGCCGCCCTGATCGGGCTGGAGCGTCACTCCGGCCGCCATCTGGCTCCGGCCGCGCCGGTCCACGTCCATCGCTCCCTGCGCGACGAGGTCTGAAACTCAGGGCGCGGCTCGGCGCCTCAGCGGCGGCAGGTGACCGCCGGCCAGGGGCTCTGGCGATAGAAGGGCCGAAGCTCCACCACCTGGATGCGCTCCCACAGGGTGCTCGACGGCTCCGGGCAGAGGCGCAGCATGGCCGAGGTGGGGTTGCCCCGCCAGCTTTCGGGAATGTGCACCACCACCGCAAAGGCGCCGGCCTCATAGGACGGGTCGCGGGCCCACCAGCCCGCCGGCAGGCGCTGCCTGACATAGACGCGCAGCGAGAGGAACGGATCGAACGGATAGGGGTCCACGTCCGGATCAACCGGCGGGCGCGCCGGCAGGCCTTCGAGACTCTGCATGGGCGCCTGCTGGGCCATGGCCGCGCCGAACCCGACCACGCCACCCCCGACCGGAGCGACCACAAGCGCGAGCATCATGAGCGCGCGCGCCGCGATGGCCCGCCCCGCACATCGCCGCACCGGGCCGCGCGGACCTGCCGCGTTCCCCTGCGTGCGCCCCGTCCCCGTCCTGATCCCCACCACCATTCCAGGCCCCGCTCCCTGCTGCATCCCGATCAACACCCCCGGCCCGGCCGCTTTCCTCCGCCGCCCGCGCGCATTTTGGCTCCCTTGACGGAGCCGGACCCGGCGCGGGGAAATCACCGTCTGCGCCAAGCCCTGCCCGGCGCCAAGGCGCAGGCCGCATTGTGAAAGCGCCGCGCGCATTTTCCGTTCACGCCCGTTCAAGGGACATGCGCTATCTCTGCCTTCATCGCACGTTCGTCACCCAAGCCGGCGTGCATTTCGCGCGAACATGCTCCAGATCAAGGCCACGGACGGGGAACAGGGGTGAGCAGGCCGGCATGATCACGAAACCATCCCGAGCCGGGTTCACCCGGAACTGTCCGCCTGACGCGCGGCGCGCCATCGCCGCCGGCCGGGGACGGCCGTGAGCGCGGCACCTTCCCCCTCCTTCGTCACCCTTGTCCGGACCTACGGCACCTATGCCGGAGCCATGATGGCCCGCGGCCTCGAACTCGTCGGCAAGCTCGGGCTCTACATGCTCGGGGCGCGCGCTCTGGGGGTGCATGATTCGGGCTATTTCTTCCTCTGCCTCACCTTGGTGGGCGTGCTTGCCACGGTGTCGCGGGGCGGGTTCGAGCGCGCGGTGGTGCGCCATCTGGCCGCCGAGCTGGCCGTGGGCAAGGGCCGGGCGGCGGGACACGCCTTCCTCGTCGGCCTCGGCGCGGTGCTCGGCCTCGGCCTCACCGTGACCTTGCTCACCGCCGCCTTCGCCCAGCCGCTGGCGGACTATGTGTTCCGCGACCCCGAGGCCGCCCGTCCGCTGCTGCTCTCCACCCTCGTGATCCTGCCCCAGGCCACCTGCTATTTCATCGGCAACGCGTTGCTCGGCCTCCACAAGGGTGCGGCGGGGCAACTGGTGCAGAACGGCCTGTGGCCGGTGCTGACGCTGGCGGCGGTGGTCGCCGGCGTCTCCTCCCTCGACGGGCTGCTCTATGCCCTCGCCGCCGCCAATGTGGCGGCCACCGTGGTGGGCGCCGTGCTGCTGCTGCGCGAGCGCCACCGCTTCGTGGACACCCACACGGATACGCCGCCGGGCGCGCCGCTGCCCGCCCTGTGGCGCACCGCGGCGCCGCTCTCGGTGGTGGAGATCGTGCAAATCCTGCTGCCGTCGCTGCCGGTGCTGCTGCTTGCCACCTTCGGCCTGCCCGCGCAGGTGGGCGCCTTCAGCGTGGCGAACCGCATCTCCATGCTGGTGTGGGTGGTCAGCACCTCCATCGGCAGCGTCGCCGCCCCCTCGTTTGCCGCCCGGCACCGGCAGGGGCAATGGACCGAGCTGCGCCAGCTCAACCGCCGGGTGCGGCTCGCGGTGGCCGCCTTCGGCACGCCCCTGGTGGCGGTGATGGTGCTGGCGCCGGCGCAGGTGCTGCATCTGGTGGGGCCGGGCTTTGAGATCGCGGCCACGGCCCTGGTCATCCTCGGCGTCGGCCAGTTGGTTTATTGCCTGCTGCCGTGCCAGGAGATCGTGCTCGCCATGGCCGGCCATGGCGGCGTGCTGCGCTGGCTCACGCTGGGGCAGACCGTGGTCTGCGGCGCGCTGTGCGTGCTGCTCATCCCGCCCTTCGGCATGATCGGGGCGGCCATCGCCACCGCGGTGTTCGCGGCCCAGCTCGCCATCGGCGCCAGCCTCATGGTGCGCAGGCTGATGCCGCAGGCGTTCTGATCCACCCCGAGAGCGGTCGCGCCTCACGCCCGACGCAACCCTCCCTTAACGGTAAAGTAAGCGCGGCGCGGCACGGTGGGGCAAGCCTCCCGTCCGCGTCGCAGCAAGGGTCCGGACGCGGGAGCCGGGCGTGAAGCAGGGGGACGCATGTTGATGCCGCAGGCGGCCCAGAGCGGCGCCACGGAACCGGCCACCGGATCCGCGCCACCCGCCTTCACCCTGCGCGATTTCCTGATCGCCGCCTTCTACCACATCCGCATCGTGCTGCTGGCGGGGCTGATCCCGCTCGTGGTGGCGCTGGCCGTGGCCGCGACCAGCCGCACCGAATACACCGCCTCCAGCCTGCTCATGGTCATCGTGAGCCGCGAGGTCTCCAACGCCCAGAACGTGACCGACACCGGCCCGGCGGTGCTCAGCATCGAAGGCCTGAAGCAGGTCGAATCGGAAGTGCAGATCATCGAGAGCGCCGATGTCGCCCGCGCCACGGTGGTGGAGATCGGCGTGGACCGGCTGTTCCCGCCGGGCCGGCTCGCCGCCATCACCCGCCTGTTCAGCTCCGACAAGGACCTGATGGACAAGGCGGTGGAGCGCTTCCAGGCCAGCGTGCGGGCCTCGGTGCAGTCGGGCTCCAACGTGATCCGGGTGAGCTTCACCAATCCCGACCGCGAGGTGGCCATCGCCGCCGCCGACGCACTGGTGAAGACCTATCTCGCCGCCCGCCGCCGCCTGTTCGAGAACCCCACCGCCAAGATCCTGATGCTGGAGGTGAACCGCTTCCAGACCGACCTCTCCGCGGTGGACCGGGAGATCGAGCAGCTCAAGGTCAAGGCGGGCATCATCGATTTCGCCCAGGACGCCATCCTCGCCTCCAACCAGGTGGACAGCATCCTCCAGCGCCGCCGGCAGGTGGCCGAGCGCGAGGTGGCGGTCAATGCCCAGGTCGCGGAGGCGGAAAAGCAGTTCGCGGCCCTGCCCGATTCGGTGTTCGACTTCGCCGAGAAGACCGATGCCCTGCCCGGCGACGAGGACAACAACACCCTCTCCAAGCTGCTGCTGGAGCGCGACCGGGTGGCCTCCCAGTATGCGCCCGGCAGCCAGCTGCTGCGGGACCTCGATCGCCAGATCGCCACCATCCGGGCGCGGATCAAGAGCCGCTCCGAGCGGCGCTATTCCACCGACCGGGCCGTGCGCAACCCGCAGGTCAACTATATCCAGAACATGATCCTGAGCCTAAAGGTGGAACAGGATTCCCTCGGCCGCCAGAAAGGCGAGCTGGTGCAGCAGCAGCGCCTCGCCGAGGAGCGCCTCGCTGCGCTGCGCGCCGCCGAGACGCCGCTCATCGAGCTGAACCGCAAGCGCGATGCGCTGGGGGAAGGCTTCCGCGAATATCAGCGCCGGGCGGTGGCCGCCGCCATCGAGGAAGCCGCGGCCCAGTCCCGCCAGTCCGCGGTGCGGGTGGTGCAGGAGGCCGGCTCGGCGGTGACCAAGCGCTCGCTGGCGCTGCCTCTGGTGGCGGCGGGCCTGTTTGCCGCCCTCCTGTTCGGCGGCGCGGCCGGGGCCCTCGCCTCGAGCCTGCGGACCTCCTTCGTCACCCCCGCCGAGGCCGAGCGCTCGCTCGGCCTGCCGGTGCTCGCGGTGTTCGACGCCGAGGCGGACCGGCCCGGCAATGCCGCCACGGACGAAGCCATCGGCAGCTGCGCCACCCTGCTGCTCGACACCCGCATCGACGACGCGCCGCTGCGGGTCCTGCATTTCCTCTCCCCCGATGCCGACGACGCCCTGCCCTGGCTCGCCCGGCGGCTGGCGGAGGAGTTCGCCGCGCGGCGCCGGCTGCGCACGCTGCTGGTGGACCTCTCCAGCGCCGCGCCCTACCCGCTCGCGGCCGGCGGCAGCGACGTGCGGGGCGGCATCGCGGTGACCGGCACGCCGGTGCCCCTGCTGTGGGCCGCCGCCGACGCCGAGCGCTCGCCGCTGCTCGACTTCCGCCTGCCCATCGCCGAGGCGGAGCTGATGATGGCCGAGCTGCGCCGCGCCTTCGACTGCGTCGTCATCTCGTCCGACCTGCCCGGCGCCTCGCTCGTCACCCAGCGCTTCTGCCAGCTGGTGGACGCCAATATCCTCGCGGTGCAGGCGGAAAAGTCGCGCATGCCGGCCGTGCTCCGCCTGCGCGATCAGGTGGCGGAGAGCTCGGGCCTCACCATCGGCCTCGTCTTCCTCGGCCGGCGCTATTACCTGCCGCACTGGCTCTACCGCCGCGCCTGAGGGCGCGCCCTCCCCGTTCCGAGAACCGCAGCGCCCGTCCCGCCTGTCACGGTGGGATGCGGGCCGCTGTGGCGCGGGGGCATCATCACCGCCGCCTCATCCTCAATCGGTTTCGTGGCACCATCATTAAGCGTTTCGTTAACCACACAGCTTTAGTGTCGCTTTACCACGTTCAAGGGTTTTCACCCGAGATTTGCCGCGTCGTTCACCGTCGAAAGGGACGGTACGTTCACGAAAATCCCGGCATTAACCTTTTGAATACGATTAGGCGCGGGAGTTGGTCGATGGTCTTGCCAGAATGCGGCGTGGTGAACACCGCTCCCGGCCCGGCCCGGAACGACCGACTTCGGGCGCGGCGCGCCCGGCGCAGGGCCGCGCTCGCCCTCCTCGCATTCAGCTTCGCGCTCAATGGCTGCGCCGCCATCGCCACCTCCCAGAACACCGGCACCGAGCCCTTCACCACCGGCCACGAACTGCGCTTCACCGAGGCGAACGTGGAGCGCTTCAAGCCGTGGAGTGACCTGGTGCCGAGCTATCGGCTGGGGCCGGGCGACAAGATCAAGATCAAGTATTTCATCACCCGCGAGATGGACGAGGACCTGACCGTGAGCCCGGACGGCTCCATCGCGCCGCGCGCCATCGGCCAGATCCGGGTGGAGGGCTCCACCCTCTCGGGCGTGCAGGACTATGTGCGCCGCGAATCGCGCAAGGAACTGACCGACCAGAAGGTGGTGGTCTCGCTGGAGGAAGCCTCCTCCGCCCGGGTCTATGTGGGCGGCATGGTGGCCCATCCCGGCGCCTTCAAGCTGGCGGACATGGGCACCAGCGTGCTCCAGGGCATCCTGCTCGCCGGCGGCTTCACGGAGGAATCGCGCACCGGGCAGGTGGCGCTCATCCGCCGCGGCCCCAACAACGAGCCCATGCTGCGCCTCGTCAACGTGCGCGACGTGATCCAGACCGGGTTCGACGCCAATGACGTGCCGCTGGTGAGCGGCGACATCATCTATGTGCCGCGCTCGTCCATCGCGGAGGTCAACCTGTGGATCGACCAGTTCATCAACAAGGTGGTGCCGTTCCAGCGCCAGTTCAGCTATACGATCGGCTCCTATTCCACCACCGGCGGCGGAACCTCGATCCTGCAATAGCCTGATCGGGCGCGCCTGCCCCCGCGCCCGGTTTCGTGACAGTCCGGCGCCGGGAGGGCGCCGACCAGAGGCGTCGATCACGCATGCGCGCGGCATCTGACATGGACACGCATTTCCGCACCGAGACCTTCCTCGGCGCGCCGTTCGCCTGCCTCGACGTGCCCGGCGCCGCGCGCGTCCTCGGCGCGCGACCCATGGGCGCGCCCTTCAGCTATGTGATCACCTCCAATGCGTCCCACCTGGTGCGGCTCAATGCCCGCAAGGATGAGCGCTTTGCCGCCGCGCTTGAGGATGCGGGCCTCAACGTGCTCGACGGCGCGGTGCCGCACCTGCTGGCGGAACGCCTGTTCGGCCTGGACATCCCCCTGTGCCCCGGCAGCGATCTCACCGCCGAGCTGTTCGAGCACGTCATCCAACCCGACGACGCGGTGACGGTGATCGGCGGCAGCGCGGAGATGAAGCGCCGGCTGACGGCGCGCTACGGCCTCCGCACCCTCAACCTCCACGTGCCGCCCATGGGCTTCATCGACGATGTGGCGGCGGTGGAGGAGGCCATCCGGTTCGTCATCGACCATCCCGCGCGCTACGTGTTTCTGGTGGTGGGGGCGCCGCGCTCGGAATATCTCGCCCACATGATCGCCCGGCGCGGCACCGCCGTGGGCACGGGCTTGTGCGTGGGCAGCGCGCTCAACTTCCTCACCGGCCTGGTCCAGCGCGCCAGCCCCGCCTTCCGCCGGCTGGGCCTCGAATGGCTGTACCGGCTGGCGCAGAGCCCCAGCACCCATTTCCAGCGGGTGTTCGTGGATTCCCTGCCCATCTTCCTCATCGCCGCCAAGGCGAAGCTTGATCCCGCCGCCTACGGCATGGGGCGCGGCGGGGACGGGCGATCGTGACCGGCCAGCCCGCGAGCCGCGACCCGCCCCGGGATCCAGCGAGCCGCCGCGTGGTCATGCCCCTGCGCCGCAGCGCCACGGGCATGGCGCCCGCCCTTGACGACGGCACCCACGTGCTCGCCAAGCTCGCCTTCGCGGCGACGCTGCCGTTCTTTGCCCAGGTCTTCTACTATCTCAACGAGTATCCGGCGCCCTACCTGCTGTCGAAGGCCTGGCCCTTCCTGACCCTGCCGCTGGCGCTCTACGGCATGATCCGGCTGAAGCTGCCGGTGGGCCGGATGTTCATGGTGGTGCTGGCCTATGGGCTCGGCTTCACGCCGCTGGTTTCCGTGATCCAGCTCGGCAACGGCTTCCTCGACGCGCTGACCACCACCATCAAGGCCTGGCCCTTCACCTATTACTTCAGCCTGTCGGCGCTGCTGGCGCTGCTCGCCGTGCCGCCGGAGAGCATCCGCAAGGCGGTGCTGGGGCTGGGAGCGGCGACCTTCTTCCTGATGGTGATCATCTATCTGGTCGCGCCCACGTCCTGGTATGCAGACAATCCGGCCGACAGCAAGCTGCTGCTGTTCGACCTGGAGCGCGGCTACCGGGTCTACATGCCCATGGTCTTCGGCATGATCCTGGTCTTCTTCCTGGCCCGCGCCTTCGTGCTGAAGCGCAACATCCTCTACGGCCTCGGCGTGGCGCTGGCCTTCGCGCCCATGCTGCTGATCTACAAGCAGCGCGCCGCCATTGCCGCGGCGCTGGTGGTGGTGGCCTTCGGCATGGCCATGTCGCTGCCGCAGCGGACCCGCCGGATCGTGATCGGGCTCGGGCTCGCGGCGGTGGCCGTGGGTGTCTTCCTCGTGGGGCGCAAGCTCGGGTTTCTGCCCGGCGGCGCCGCGCCCGGCGATGCGCAGGACGCGTTCGGCGCCTCGCTCTCGGTACGGCAGAACTCGTCGGCGCTGGCCTTCGCCTTCCTCGGCGACGATCCCATGCGCTGGATCTTCGGGGTGGGTGCCACCACCCGCTTCAGCACGGTGACCCTCAACGACATCTTCGGCAACGACCAGTTCTTCATCGCGGACCTCGGATGGATCGGCGTCGTCTTCGAATACGGCATCATCGGCGCCGTCCTGCTTGCGGTGCTGCATGTGTGGTGCTTCGCCACGGCATTCCGGCTGACGCGCGGCCTCGATGACCCCTTCGCCCTCGCCCTGTGCGACTACGTCCTGTATCTGATGGTCAGTTCCGCGGTGTATTCGGTGGTCTTCACGCCCGGAGAGCTTGGCGTCGTCATGGCGCTCACCATCTATCTCGACCGCCGCCGGCGCGCACTGCCGCCCGGTCCGCCGCCGGGCGAGACCCGCCTGTTCCCCGGACGAAACTCGGGGACCCGCCAGGTGACTCTGGGACGGGGAGCACAGGGACGTGGGAGAGCAACCGCACATGCCGGCTGACCACGCCCGCCGCGCCGCAGGGATGCGGCATGCTTGAGTCCCTCCAATATCTGCGGGCGGTGGCAAGCCTCATGGTGGTGGTGTTCCACCTCGGGGCGCCGCTGTCGCGCCTCGGCCTCACGGCGCCGTGGCCGCAGTCGGGCGCGGCGGGCGTCGACATCTTCTTCGTGCTCAGCGGCTTCCTGATGCTGGTCACGACCCGCGGCCGGGACGGCTACACTTTGAGCTTCTACCTCAAGCGCATCGTGCGCATCGTGCCGCTCTACTGGATCGTGACCACGGCGAGCCTCGCCCTGCTGCTGGTGGCGCCGCAACTGGTGAAGAGCGGCAAGGCGGACGCCTGGCACATCCTCGCCTCCTACCTGTTCCTGCCGGCGCGCCATCCGGTGCTCGGGACGCTGGAGCCGCTGGTGGTTCCGGGATGGACGCTGAACTACGAGATGTTCTTCTATCTGGTGTGGGGCATGGCCCTGTTGCTGCCCGATCGGGCACGCCTGCCCGCCATCGCCCTCTTCCTCGCCGGGCTCGCCGTGCTTGGCCGCGCGGTGCCGAGCGCGAATGCCTTCCTCGCCTTCTACACCGCGCCCATCATGCTCGAGTTCGTGTTCGGCCTCGCCCTCGGCCTCTGGTATCTGGAAGGGCCGCCGCTGGCGCGCGGATGGGGCTTTTTCTTCCTTGCCGCCGGCTTCGTATCGCTGCTGGCGCAGGGCGATGTGGCGCCGGAGACCCGCGTGATCCAGTGGGGCATCCCCGCCGCCATGGTGGTGGCCGGCGCCCTCGTGCTGGACCGGGCGCGCCCGGTGAAGCGCATCGGCGCCTTCGTTCTGCTGGGCGATGCCTCCTATGCGCTTTATCTCGTGCACGGCATGGTGCTTTCGGCGGTGGGCCAGGTGTTCGTACACCTTCCGCTGCCGGCGCCGCTCGCCTTCGTCGCCTGCGCCATCTGCGGGGTGGGCGCGGCGATTGCCGTCGCCATCGCGGCGCATCTGGCGGTGGAAAAGCCGCTGCTGCGGCTGATGAGCCAGAACCCCCGGGCCAGCCGGGCCGCCGCATCATGAGCGATAACGGAGGGCGGCCGGAAAAAAACGGTTGCATGCGCTTGCCCAAGCGTTGCCGGGGCTGTCTATTCCCGGCGTCCGGCCGGCACGGGCCATGCGGGCCGTGCGATGAAGAAGCCAAGGGGGCAGTGACATGTGGAGACGCGTGAAAAAGCTCGTGAACGAGCCGGCCTTCCGCGAGGCCCCGCTCACCGTCACGGGCCGGGCCATCTCGCTCGCCGCCCACGTGGCCCTCGGCCGCAGCCCGGTGGCGGAGATCACCAAGGGCGGCGCCCGCCTGAAGCTGCCGGCAGACCTGCGCTTCACCACCACCAGCGTGTTCCTGCTGCGCGACAAGGTGGAGCCGGAGGTGCGCTACCTTGATAAATTCCTGCGCCCCGGCGACGTGTTCGTGGACGTGGGCGCCAATATCGGCCTGTTCACCCTGAAGGCGGCGAGCTTCGCCGGCCGGGTGGTGGCCGCCGAGCCGGGCGCCGTGGCCGGCCGGCAGCTCGCCGACAACCTCGCCCTCAACGGCTTCAGGAACGTCACCATCGTGCCCAAGGCCATCTCGGACGCGGAGGGCAAAGCGGTGCTGTTCCACAATCCCCTCGGCGACGACCCGCAGGCCTTCTCCCTCATCAATGACGGCACCAGCAGCGACAGCGAGGAGGTGGAGATCACCACCCTCGACCGCCTCACCGCCGACCTCGGGCTGGAACGGGTGGATTGCCTCAAGATCGACGTGGAGGGCGCGGAAGACCGGGTGATCAAGGGCGCCGCCGGGACCCTCGGCCGCTTCCACCCCGCCGTCATCTTCGAGATGAACTGCCCCACCCTGCTCAAGGACGGCGGCGATCCGGCGGCGGCCTGGGTCGCGCTGGGCGCGCTCGGCTACGGCTTCTTCCAGCTCCAGGACGACGGCACGCTGACCCCGCTCGCAACCCGCCCCACCCTGTTCGGGAACTATGTGGCGCTGCACCCGCAGGGCCGGCCCCTCGCCTGAAGGGGGGCTCAGCCCTGCCAGTGTTCCAGGCGCGCGATGATGTCGGGCCGGGCTGCGAAGTAGAAATCGTTCACGTAAAGCGCGCCCTTGCGGGGGCGCGCGCCGTCCGGCTCCAGCGCCGCGACCGGCTGGTGAACGGACGGGTCGAACTCGGCGATGGGCCGCATCCCGTGCCCCTGCCGGAAAAAGCCGCGATAGCCGAAGGGCTCCAGCACCTGCCGCACCGCCGCCACGGCGCCGGGCCGGTGGCGCTCCTCGGCCTCGATCAGGAAGGTGGGCCGGCTGGCGGCCACGAGGGCCCGCGCGCCTTCCAGCACCTTCACCTCGTGGCCCTCCACATCGAGCTTGACGAAGCTCACCGGCGCCGTCACGCAGGCGTCGAGCCGCGCGATGGAGACACGCACATCATCCCTCGGCCCCTCGACCTGCTGCGCGAGGTCGCCGTCGAGGGTGGCGAGCGGCGACAGGTCGCGCGGGATGTGCAGCACCGCCTCGCCGGCGTCGGCACTCAATGCGGTTTCGAACAGGGTCAGCGCTCCGGTGCGGATCTCACCGGGAAATCGCAGCTTCAGGATGCGCACGAGCCGGGGGTTGGGCTCGAAGGCGAGCACCCGGGCGCCACGCCGCAGCAGCCAATAGGTGAAAAGCCCCCGGTTGGCGCCGATATCGCAGACGGTGTCGCCGGGTGCCACCAGCAGCGGCAGCAGCCGGACCTCGCTGTCGGGGTCGCAGGCGGCGCGCGCGTCCACCAGTGGACACAGCCGCGCGAACACCCACGGCATGCGGCGTTCGACGATGGCCTTCAAGAATTTCAGCATGCGCTCAATTCGCAGGCCGCCCCACCACGCCGGAAAAGGCGTCTTCGCCACCCTGTGCCTTCTCATAGCAGAGGCGCGAGGGAAGACAATGGAAGCAAGGCTTGGGAGGGCCAGGACGGCACGGCGCAGGCCGCCCCTCCTCGCCCCGGCCGGCAAACGCACCGTCCGGATGGACTGGCGGGGCAGGCACCCTTTTTCTATGGTCGCGCGACTGAGCCGGAGAAGATGCAGTGAGTGGTCCTTCCGCGCCCCGCCCGGCGGTGTTTTTCGACCGGGACGGCGTCCTCAACCTGGATACGGGCTATGTCCACGACCCGGAGGGCTTCCGCTGGGTGGACGGCGCCCGCGAGGCGGTGAGGCACTTCAATGCGCTCGGCCATCTCGTCTTCGTGGTGACGAACCAGTCCGGTGTCGCCCGCGGCTATTACGGGGAAGATGAGGTCGCGGCCCTGCATCGCTGGATTGCCGGGGAGCTTGCCGCCGTCGGCGCCCATGTGGACGACTGGCGCTATTGCCCGTTCCATCCCGACGCGGCGGTGCCGGCCTATCGCGCGGTCCATCCCTGGCGCAAGCCGGCACCGGGCATGATCCTCGATTTGATGGCGCACTGGCCGGTGGAGCGCGGCAAGAGCCTGCTCATCGGCGACCAGCCCTCCGACATGGCAGCGGCAGCGGCAGCCGGCATCGCCGGCCATCTGTTTCCCGGCGGCGACCTCCTCGCCTTCGCGCGCAGCCTGGCCCCCGCGCGGGTTTAAAGCACCCGCTCAGGGCACCGGCGCATCGCACACGGCAAGGCCAAGGCTGACGCAGATGGCGCGGGTGAGGCTGCGATAGTCGGGATTGTCCGGACCCGTGGGGCCGGGCGGCACCAGGCCGAGGCCGTAGAGCATGGCGCCCGCCTTCGGATCGGGAAGGACCTCCTGAAGCAGCCGCACCGTGCGCTCCACCGTGAAGCGCGGCCCGCCGGCGTCCGAGGGCATGACCTGGATGCCCAGCGCCAGCGGCCCCGGCCACAGGCTGCGATAGGCGCGGAAGGCCTCCAGCGGCTCAAAGCTCGGCCCGGCGTCGTAGGACATGACCGAGACCAGATCGAGCCCCCGCGCCGCCTCCGACTTCAGCACCGCCCGCATCATGCCGACATAGGGGCCGTAGCGCGGCTGCGAGGCAGCGAAGGCGCCTTCGCCATAGGCGCCAACGCTCCAGCCGGCGAGGCTCACCACGAGGGGCCGCGGCAGCGCCGCCCGAAGATCGGCCAGCACCGCGATGGCGCGGGCATCGTCGGCGCAGGCGATCGCACCATCCGGCGTGCGGGCGCAGCCGGAATCCGCCGTCTCATAATCAAGATCGACGCCATCGGCGCCGAGGTCCCGCACCAGATGCGCCAGCGCGCGGAAGTCCCGCGCGTCCCAGCCGAAATAGCCCCAGCCGCCCACCGCCAGCAGCACCTTGGTGCGCGGATGATTCGCCTTGAGGGCGGCGACGGCCGCTTTCAGGACCGCGCCGGAAAAGGGAAAGGCGAGCCCGGTGCCCGACAGGTCGAGGTCCCCGGCATAGGCCAGGTCCGGTTTCACGAAGCCCAGCGCCACATGGGAGATGGAGCCGGGCAGCCGGGCGAGGAGGGTCTTGGACGGCTCTTCGGTCGCGACTTCCGCCCAGGAGGCGAGATAGGCGAGGAACGGGCGTTGCTCCCCTTCCGCCGCCGCAGCACGGCCGGGGAAGGCTCCCAGGGCCAGCACCATCAGGAGGGTCAGAAGACCGCAGGCCCGGCCATGCCCTTGGTGATGGTAAGCAGCATGATTCTGATGTCGAACCATATGGACCAGTGCTCGATGTAGAAAAGGTCGAGTTCCACGCCCCGCTCGGCCTTTTCAAGGGTGTTGATGCCGCCGCGCATGCCGTTGATCTGGGCCCAGCCGGTGATGCCGGGCTTCATCCGGTAGCGCGCCACATATTGGCGGATCGCCTCGTAGCGCACGTTGGTGGCGACCTGCATGTTGGGCACGTGGGGCCGCGGCCCCACCACCGACATCTCCCCGCGCAGCACATTGATGAGCTGGGGCAGTTCGTCGATGGAGGTGGAGCGCAGGAAGGCGCCGATGCGGGTGATGCGCGGATCGTCCTTGGAGGTGCCCCTGGACCCGTCGTCCGCAAGATCCACCCGCATGGTGCGCAGCTTGAAGCAGGAGAAGACGCGGTTGTTGAGGCCCACGCGCGGCTGGCGGAACAGGATGGGCCCGGGGGAATCCAGCTTGATGGCGATGGCGGCGACCAGCAGGATCGGCGCGGTGAGGATGAGGCCGATGGTGGCCACCACATAGTCCTCGACGCCCTTCAGCAACCCGAGCGAGCCCTTGAGCGGCTGCTGCTGCACCTGCAGCGCCGGCTCTCCGGCGATGCGCGTGAGCCGGGCGTCGTTGAGCATGAAGCGCTCGGGATCAAGCTCGACGATGACGTCGGCGGCGATCTGGTACATCTGGTTGGCGATGGTGCTGATGGCGGCGGGATCGTCCCAGCTCTTGGCGACGACCACGATGTCCACCGGATTGTGCTTCACATATTCCAGCAGGTCGGCGAGCCCGCCCATGAGGGGGACGCCCTGGGGCGCGGGCGGCGGCGGGGTCATCTCGCCCGGCAGGTGCCCCTCGTCGAACATGCCGACGAAGGTGATGAGGCCGTCGGCGCCCTCCTCCTCCCGGTAGCGGCGCACGAGGTCGCGGGCCCGCGCCGGATCCCCGATGATCACCGCGTTGCGCCGCAGGACCCCGCGGGTCTGCACCAGCGCCACGCCCGTGCGCACCAGCACGAGGCGCCCGAAGATCAGGGTCACCGCGGTGAGGGCGCCCCAGCCGAGCAGTGCGGCAAGGTTGGTCGATCCGATGGGGATGATGGCGTAATAGCAGATCGCCAGCAGCGCCCCGGCCGGCACGCCGGCCACCGCGAGGTGCCCGAGCTGGCGCAACGGGCGCTCGTAATGCTCGACCCGGTAGGCCCGGCCGGCCTGCAGGATCTGGACATAGGCGAAGACACCGATCGCCCAGAGGATGCCCATCTGGCTCCAGGACAGGAAGTCCCACCGCCCGTGGGCGATGATGGCGGCCAGCGCCGCCATGGCGATGTCACATAACAGGACGAGACGGTTGACGAGCCCGTGGGTCCAACGTGTCATCGCCCAATCCCTGACGCGCCCGTTTTTTCTTGAACCGGACCGCGATTGGGATTGGTTTTGCTGAAGAAGCCGTTGGCAGTCAAGCTGGGAAGCCACCACACGTGTACAAATGAAAAGAGCCGCCCGGCTGGCGCCGCGCGGCTCTCTGGGAGGTCTGCGGCCCGGGGGGCCGATGGTCAGTGGCCGAGGGCCTTGACCACCTCTTCGGTCACCTTCTTGGCGTCGCCGAAGAGCATCATGGTATTGTCCTTGAAGAACAGCTCGTTCTCCACGCCGGCATAGCCCGCCGCCATGCCGCGCTTGATGAAGAGGACGGTCTTGGCCTTCTCCACGTCGAGGATGGGCATGCCGAAGATGGGCGACTGCGGATCGGTCTTGGCCGCCGGGTTGGTCACGTCGTTGGCGCCGATGACGAAGGCCACGTCGGCCTGGGCGAATTCGGAGTTGATGTCCTCCAGCTCGAACACCTCGTCGTAGGGCACCTGGGCCTCGGCCAGCAGCACGTTCATGTGGCCCGGCATGCGGCCCGCCACCGGATGGATGGCGTACTTCACCTCGACGCCCTCCTCCTTCAGCATGTCGGCCATCTCGCGCAGGGCGTGCTGGGCCTGGGCCACCGCCATGCCGTAGCCCGGCACGATGATGACCTTCTCGGCGTTCTTCATGATGTAGGCGGCGTCGTCCGCCGAGCCCTGCTTCACCGGGCGGGCTTCCGCCTGGGCGCCGCCGGCGGCCGCCGCGGCGTCACCGCCGAAGCCGCCGAGGATGACGGAGATGAAGGAGCGGTTCATGCCCTTGCACATGATGTAGGACAGGATGGCGCCCGAGGAGCCCACCAGCGCGCCGGTGATGATCAGCGCGGTGTTGCCTAGGGTGAAGCCGATGCCCGCCGCCGCCCAGCCCGAGTAGGAGTTCAGCATCGACACCACGACGGGCATGTCCGCGCCGCCGATGGGGATGATGAGCAGCCCGCCGAGGATGAGCGACACCAGGGTGATGATCCAGAACAGCGTGATCGAGCCGGTGAGCACGAAGGCGATGACCAGGATCAGCAGCAGGATGGCAAGGCCGGCATTGATGAGGTGGCGCGACGGCAGCATGATCGGCTTGCCGCTCATGTTGCCGTTGAGCTTGGCGAAGGCGATGATGGAGCCGGTAAAGGTGATGGCGCCGATGGCCACGCCCAGCGACATTTCCACCAGGCTGGCGCCATGGAGGTGTCCCGGATCGCCGATGCCGAAGGCGCGCGGCGCGTAGAGGGCGGCAGCCGCCACCAGCACCGCGGCCATGCCTACCAGCGAGTGGAAGGCGGCGACCAGCTGCGGCATCTGCGTCATGGCGATGCGCTTGGCCACCACCGCGCCGACGCCACCGCCGATGCCGATGCCGGCCAGCACCAGCACCCAGCCCACGAAGTCCGACGGCGGCGAGAGCGCCAGCGTGGTGAGGATGGCGATGCCCATGCCCACCATGCCGTACAGGTTGCCCTGTCGCGAGGTGGTGGGATGGGAAAGGCCACGCAGGGCCAGGACGAAGAGAATGCCTGCGACCAGATAGAGCAGGGCGGCGAAATTCGCGTTCATGTGCCCCGCCTCACTTCTTCTTGGAGTACATGGCGAGCATCCGGCTGGTCACGAGGAACCCGCCGAAGATGTTCACCGAGGCAAAGACAAGGGCGATGAAGCCGAAGATGCGTGCGCCCCAGGCGTGGCTGGAATCCCCCACGGTGGTGACGCCCACCGCGAGCAGCGCGCCCACCACGATCACCGAGGAGATGGCGTTGGTGACGCTCATGAGCGGGGTATGGAGCGCCGGGGTCACCGACCACACCACGTAATAGCCCACGAACACCGCGAGCACGAAGATGGAGAGGCGGAACACGAAGGGGTCGATGGCCCCTCCGGTCGCGCCGTGCGCCACCGCGCCGATGGCGGCGCCGGCCTGGTCGGCATAGAGCTGGGCGGCTTCCGCCGCCTGGCGCGCGATCTCTGCAGCGGCGCGAGCCTGGGAGGCGGCGTCCGTCGCGGTCTGGGCTGAGGCGGGATTCATCAGGCCGCTCCCTCGCTGGTCGTTGCGAGATTCTTGGGTGCGAAGTTCGGATGCACGACGGCGCCGTCGCGGGTGAGGAGGGTGGCCTTGACCAGCTCGTCGTCCCACTTCACGGCGAGGGACTTGGTCGCCTTGTCCACCATCGTCTCGAAGAAATTGAAGAGGTTCTTGGCGTAGAGCGGCGAGGACGACGCCGCGATGCGGCCGGGCACGTTGAGGTGGCCGACGATCTTGACGTTGCCCACCCAGGCCACCTCGCCGGGGACCGCACCCTCCACGTTGCCGCCGCGCTCCACCGCCAGGTCGACGATGATGGAGCCAGGCCGCATGGAGGCCACCATCTCACCCGTGATCAGGCGCGGCGCGGGCCGGCCCGGGATCAAGGCGGTGGTGATGACGATGTCCTGCTTCTTGATATGCTCGGCCACGAGAGCGGCCTGCTTGGCCTGGTACTCGGCCGACATGGGCTTGGCGTAGCCGGCGGCGGTCTCCGCCTGCTTGAACTCCTCGTCCTCCACCGCGACGAACTTGGCGCCCAGCGAGGCGACCTGTTCCTTGGCGGCGGGGCGCACGTCGGTGGCGGTCACGATGGCGCCGAGGCGGCGCGCGGTGGCGATGGCCTGCAGGCCCGCCACGCCGGCACCCATGACGAAGACGCGCGCGGCGGGCACGGTGCCGGCGGCGGTCATCATCTGCGGCAGGGCGCGGTTGAACTCGGCGGCGGCGTCGATGACGGCACGGTAGCCGGCAAGGTTCGCCTGGGAGGACAGCACGTCCATCACCTGCGCGCGGGTGATGCGGGGCATCAGCTCCATGGCGAAGGCGTTGACGTTGTAGCGCGCGAGCGTGGCCAGGGCCTCGTCGTTGCCATAGGGATCGACGATGGCCAGCAGCAGCGCGCCGGGCTTGTACGACGAAAGTTCGGCTTCCGTCGGACGGCGAACCTTCAGTACCACTTCGGCGCCGTACAGGGCATCGGCGGCGGTGGGGGCGATGGTCGCGCCGGCGGCTTCATAGTCGGCATCCAGAATGCCCGACTTGAGGCCCGCGCCCGTCTCGACCTCCACGCTGGCGCCGAGCGCGAGCAGACGCTTCACCGTATCCGGGGTCGCAGCGACCCGCGGCTCGCCGAGATCAATCTCGGCGGGGACAGCGATTTTCATCAGAGATGTCTCCGGTGCTCCAACCCGTCAGGGGTCAGAGGAGGAAGATCCACATGAGGGTGAGGAGGACGGCGATCGCGATCGCGCCCCATTTGGTCAGGGCGGTGAAGAGCACATAGGTGCTCTCGTGCTCGGCGTAGTCGTTACCGTCCGCAATGGCGTATTCGGTCGTGGCGTGTTCAGCCATCTTTTCCCCCTTTTCAGGCCTCAATTAGGGCTTTACCGGAGATGCGAATGTCTGGCAACCGGCTTGTGGTGTACAGTATTCAAAATCCAAGTCGATGACCCGCCCCCCTCATCCGGCAACCGCCTGAAGGTAATGGAAAAGGTCAGCACCCGACCTTTATGTTCTTGTTTTGTTCTGTTTCGGGTGCTACTTTTTTTCCCATGAGCCTTGAGCGCGATTCTCTCTTTGATCCTGCGGGTCCCGCCGCCCGCACCGCCGGGCAGGCCACGCCTCGCCCGCGGCCGGCCGGACCCAAGGCCAAGGCGGCGCCCCTGGCGGTAAGCGAGCCGCGCGCCAATCGCATCCTCGGGCGCCTCGCCGAAGAGAAGACCGCCCCGCCCCCTGTGGTGTCG
>NZ_JAIVFO010000051.1 GCF_029991245.1 Xanthobacter autotrophicus | reverse complement strand
CCCCTTCGCCCTCGCCGCCTACAGCGATCCCGCCGCCCTTGCCCGCGCCCTGGCGGCCCATGTGGCGGAGGCTTTGCGCGCCCGCCTCGCCCGCGACGGGTCGGCGAGCCTTGCCGTCTCCGGCGGCCGCACCCCGACGCGCTTCTTCGAGACCCTGTCCGGCGCCCCGCTGGACTGGAGCCGCATCGCGGTAACCCTGGTGGACGAGCGCTGGGTGCCGGAGACGTCGGACCGCTCCAACGCGGCGCTGGTGCGGCGCCATCTGCTGAAAGGCCCGGCCGCTGCCGCCCGGTTCGTGCCGCTCTTCACCGGTGCGCCGACGCCGGAAGACGGCCTCGCGGACGCCGCGGCTGCCGTCGCCACCCTGCCGGCCCCGTTCGCCGCCGTGGTGCTGGGCATGGGGGATGACGGGCACACCGCCTCCTTCTTCCCCGGCGCGCAGGCGCTCGCCGCCGCCACCGATCCGGCCGGCACGGCGCCCCTCATCGCGGTGCGGGCCGAAGCGGCCGGCGAACCGCGCATCACCTTCACCCTGCCGCCCCTGGTCGCGGCCGACCTGCTGCTGCTGCACATCGAAGGCGCGACCAAGCGCGCGGTGCTGGAGCGGGCGGCGGCCGGCGGCGATGGGACGGACCTTCCCATCCGCGCCGTGCTCGGCAACGCCCGCGCGCCGCTCGACGTGCTCTGGTGTCCCTGAAGCCTGATTTGCTCGCCTCTCATTTCCTTCCCGCGACCCGGGTTCCCACATCGCCCGAAAGGGCCTGACGGAGATTTCGCGCCCATGACGTCCAACGCCCTCGCGACCGACGCCGCCTTCAAGGCCCTCGCCACCGCCTGGACCACCCGCGAGGGACGCATCCTCGACCTGTTCGCGACGCCGGACCGGTTCGATCGCTTTTCCGTCGCCTATGGCGACCTGCTCATCGACTTCTCCAAGACCGCCATCTCGGATGGCATCCTCAACCAGCTCCTCGACCTCGCCCGCGCCGGCGGGGTCGAGGCGCAGCGCGACGCCATGTTCGCCGGCGACCACATCAACCTCACCGAGGATCGCGCGGTGCTGCACACCGCCTTGCGCGACCAGGCGAGCGAGACCATCCAGGTGGACGGCATCGACGTGAAGCCCGGCGTGGTGGAGACGCTGGCGCGCCTTGGTGATTTCGCTGCGGGCGTGCGGGACGGCCGCATCGCCGGGGCGCGGGGCGGCGTCATCACTGACGTGGTGAACATCGGCATTGGCGGCTCGGACCTCGGGCCGGCCATGGTGACGCTGGCGCTCGCGCCCTACCACGACGGGCCGCGCTGCCACTTCGTCTCCAACGTGGACAGCGCCCACATCACCGACGTGCTGAAGGGGCTCGACCCCGCCACCACCCTGTTCATCGTGGCCTCCAAGACCTTCACCACGGTGGAGACCATGACCAACGCCGCCACCGCGCGCGCCTTCATCGTGAATGCGCTGGGCGAGGAGGCGGTGGGCGCCCATTTCGCCGCCGTCTCCACCGCGCTCGACAAGGTGGGAGCCTTCGGCATTCCGGCTGAGCGCATCTTCGGCTTCTGGGACTGGGTGGGCGGTCGCTATTCGGTGTGGTCGGCCATCGGCCTGCCGCTGATGCTCGCCATCGGCCCGGACCGGTTCCGCGAATTCCTCGCCGGCGCGGCGGCCCTGGACGAGCACTTCCGCTCCGCCCCCCTCGACCAGAACCTGCCGGTGCTGCTGGGCCTCATCGGGCTGTGGCATCGCAATGCCTGCGGCTTCCCGAGCCGCGCCATCATCCCCTACGACCAGCGCCTCGCCCGGCTGCCGGCCTATCTCCAGCAGCTCGACATGGAGAGCAACGGCAAGAGCGTGACGCGGGACGGGCACCCCGTCGCCCGGCCCACCGGCCCCATCGTGTGGGGCGAGCCCGGCACCAATGCGCAGCACGCCTTCTTCCAGCTGCTGCACCAGGGCACGGATATCGTGCCGGTGGAATTCCTGATCGGGGCACAAAGCCACGAGCCGGCGCTGAAGGATCACCAGGACCTGCTGGTGGCCAACTGCCTCGCCCAGTCGGAGGCGCTCATGCGCGGGCGCACGCTGGAGGAGGCGATCGCCCAGCTCCGGGCCAAGGGCCTCGCCGAGGACAAGGTGGCGGAGATCGCGCCCCACCGCGCCTTCCCCGGCGACCGCCCGTCGGTGACCATCGCCTATGCCACCCTCGATCCGTTCACCCTCGGGCGCATCATCGCGCTCTACGAGCACCGGGTGTTCGTGGAAGCGGCGGTGTGGGGCATCAACGCCTTCGACCAGTGGGGCGTGGAGCTGGGCAAGGAACTCGCCACCCAGTTGCTGCCCGCGGTGACCGGCGGGGCGCTGCCGGCCAGCGCGTCGGCGTCCACATCGGGGCTGATCGCCCATCTCGACGCTGTCGCCCGGGACTGATCGCCTCCCTGTTGGAAGGTATTTTGTTCTTCCCGTGCGCAACCGCATGCGTGATGCTGCTATGCAGCAACGCGGGGCTCCCCATGCGTATTATGTATACCAAATCAGTCCCGGCCTGCGGTATGAAGAGATCGATCCCGATGGTGCACCGCACATGAAGGCTCATTCGGGGTGGCACTTGAGGTGCCCGGAGACAAGATGATGAACGCGCTTGAACTGACGGCCTTCGGCCTTTTCGGCATTGTGCTCTCGCTCGCGGTTACCGGCTTGAGCGCGCAGAAGCCTTACATGACGGTTGCCGGCGGCATGGGCATTCCGGTGGAAGACGTCCTGCTGCAGCCGTCCGAGCCGCGCTTTGCCTCCGTGCGCACTGCAGCGAACGGCGCCGTCGAAGTCGCCGTCGCGCCCCGCCACAACTGATAAGGGCGCCGCGGGGCGGATCGGGGACCCTCGGGTTCCATAAGCCCCTGCGGACAAAAGAAGGGAGCGGCAAGCCGCTCCCTCAAGGTAGGCCCGGGGTAGGAGGGCCAAAGTGAAGCCCGAGGTCGGGGCCGGGTTTCCCCGCCCCTTCCATGGGGCCATCTTCAGCTGACGACCTTGGCGCTGGGGACCTCCAAATTCTCCTTCGCCGCCGCTCCCAGCACGAAGCGGGCCCGCAGGGGCTTCAGGACGAAGAGCGCCATGAGCGCGGCGATGGCGTTGACGCCCGCCGTCAGCATGAACACCAGGTCCCAGTTGCCGAGCTTGGCAACCGCGACCGAGGCCAGTGGCACCACCAGCGAGGCGGTGCCCTTCGCGGTGTAGAGCAGGCCGGCGTTGGTGGTGGCAAAGCGCGAGCCGAAGGTATCGCCGCACGTCGCCGGGAACAGCGAGTAGATCTCACCCCAGGCGAAGAAGACGAGGCCGGTGAGGATCACGAACGCGAGCGGATCGGCCCCGAAATGGGCCAGTGCCAGCACGCCCACCGCTTCCAGCGAGAAGGCGATGAACATGGTGTTCTCGCGCCCGATATTGTCCGACACCCAGCCGAAGAACGGGCGGGTGACGCCGTTCAGCACCCGGTCGATGGACAAGGCGAAGGTCAGGGCCGGCAAGGTGAGGCCCATGATCGAGACCGGCACGTCGGCGATCTTGAAGTCCTTGGCGATGGAGCCGAGCTGGGCCGTGGCCATCAGGCCGCCCGCCGCCACCAGCACGAACATCAGGTACATGACCCAGAACACCGGGGCCTTCAGCATCTCCCCCGGCCCATAGCTGCGACGGCTCTGGGTGGTGGAGGTGGCGGCGACGGCGGGCACCTGGCCGGGCTTCGGGCTCATCAGGAACAGTGACGCCACCAGCACCACAGCCCCCTGGATCAGGCCGAAGAACAGGAAGGTGTGCTCGTAGCCCTGCGCCTTGATCATGGCCGCGATGGGCACGATGGTCAGGGCCGACCCGGCGCCGAAGCCCGCGGCGGTGATGCCGGCGGCAAGGCCCCGGCGATCGGGGAACCACTTCAGCGCCGCACCCACGGCCGTGCCGTAGACCGCGCCGGCGCCGGCGCCGCCGATGGCCGCGGAGACGTACAGCATGGCGAGGCTGTCGGCGAAGGAGTTGAGCACCCAGGACAGCGCACACAGGATGCCGCCGAGAAACACGACCGGCCGCGGGCCGAACTTGTCCACGAACCAGCCTTCCACCGGCACCAGCCACGTCTCGAACACGACGAAGATGGTAAAGGCCACCTGGATGGCGGCGCGGCCCCACTGGTGCTTCTCGTTCATCGGTTCGACGAACAGGGTCCAGCCATACTGGAGGTTGGCGATCATGGACATGCAGACCACGCCGATGGCGAGCTGCATCCACCGTCCGCCCAACGGCCCGCGCACGGGCGTCGAGAGATTCTGCGACATTTCCTTCCCTTTCTCACTGGGGATCATCGAAAGCGATGAACGGCCCGTGACGGTCGCCATTCTTGTCGCGGGCTTTCTTGACCGAGCCCGCTCGCGCACCACGGGGGAATGTGTATCAAAAATACGGTATACATAATGCATTTAACGGCTATGTAACCGATACGTACCCTTGCTTTCAGCGACGATCGGGAGCGGAAGAGCCGATTTTGCCAGGAATGGCCAGGAATGGCCAAGCTTAGACCGACCTCCTGTTCTTCTCTATTTCTCACATTGTCTCCGTTTAGGTGCACATAACGCCGATTTATAAATCGTGTGAGCGCGATCGACTTCAAACCTCACAACAGCGCCTCACCTGAGACGCCAGAGCACGCGCTGCCCGGAGTGCGCCGCACTGGGATCGGGCAACGCATCTCGTGTGGGAGGTCGAGCGGCGCACAGACAAAAAAAGCCCCGGCACAAGGCCGGGGCTTGAGGGGCCGCCACTGGGACGGCGGAGGGACGGGTTCGGTCGCCCCATCCGGCGCTTGGCGCAGGTGGGGCGAAGCCCTTAGAGCGCGATCCGAGCCAATTGAACCAATCGGCCCGGTAAATCGCCCTCTAAGCCGAAGGAAAGAGCACACCGATCGTCCGGGTCCGGACCTGATCGTTCACGCGCCTTGGCTTGGGCTTCCGACTTGAGGCCCGGTCAGCCTGCACCGCAGGCCAACCGGAAATTGCTTTATCCTTTACGGAACTAGAACCTGACGCGCCGACCAGGCAGGTGCGCCGCCCGGTCGGATCTGGCGTGTCAGGCCGGCACTTCGCGCGGGGCGGACGCAGCCGCTGCCGCCGCTGCCTCGGCATTCATCCGGTGGTGGCGCGCCAGCATGGGCCGCAGGACGAAGAGGGCACCGAACGCCGCGGTCAGGTCCATGGCCGCCACCGTGTAGAGCACGGTGGTCCAGGTGCCCGTCGCCTCCATCAGGATGTTGGCGAGCGGCACCAGCAGGGCGGCAAAGCCCTTGGCCGTGTAGAGCATGCCGTAGATCTTGCCGATGTGCTTGGAGCCGAAGGTATCCGCGGCGGTGGCCGAGAACAGGGAGTAGACTTCGCCCCAGGCCAGGAAGACCACGCCCGACAGGATGATGAACGCCCACGGATTGTGGCCGAACGTGCCCAGCGCGACGATGCCGATGCCTTCCATAGCGAAGGCGAAGAACATGGTCTTCTCACGGCCGATATGGTCGGAGATCCAGCCGAAGAAGGGACGCGAGAAGCCGTTCAGGATGCGGTCCAGCATCAGGGCGAAGGGCAGCGCCGCCATGGCGAAGAAGTAGAGGTTGACGTTGATGTGCTTCACGCCGAGGTCTTCGGCGATCACGCCCAGCTGCGCCACGGCCATGAGGCCGCCCGACACCGTAAGAACGAACAGGACAAGCATGATCCAGAACACCGGGGTCCGGAGCGCCTCGCCCAGGGTGTAGTCGCGCCGGCTCTGGGCCACGGTGGACGAATACACCACCTCGTTCTTGGACGGCGCCCGCAGGAAGCCGGCGGCGAGCAGGATCACCGCGCCCTGGATCAGGCCGAAGGTGAAGAAGGTTTCCTGATAGCCGCTGGTCTTGATCATGGCGGCGATGGGCAGGATGGTGAGCACGGTGCCCGAGCCGTAGCCGGCCGCGGTGAGGCCCACGGCGAGGCCGCGGCGATCCGGGAACCACTTCAGCGCGGCGTTCACGCAGGTGGCGTAGACGCAGCCGACGCCGATACCGCCGACAGCCGCCGCCACATAGAGCGCGGTGAGGGATTCGGCATAGGAATTGAGCACCCAGGACAGGCCGGTGAACACGCCGCCGACCAGCACCATGACCCGCGGGCCGTACTTGTCGATGAAATAGCCCTCGATGGGCGTCAGCCAGGTCTGCACCACGACGAACACGGTGAAGGCCACCTGCACGGAGGCGCGCGTCCAGCCGCGGGTGGAGACGATTTCCGGAACGAACAACGTCCATGAATACTGGATGTTTGCCGCGGCCACCATACAGACGATACCGGCGACAAGTTGCAGCCAGCGATTGGTCGCAGGCGCCTTTACTGCTGCTTCAACCATTTTTCCTACCCCTTGAGACTTTTTATATTTTTGATGCTGGTAACCGCTCCACCCTCTTTTTGTCCCTCATGGAGCGGCGGATGTTCAAACGGGCGTTTTTCTCCCGTCAGACTGCACCGGCGGCACGCATGCCGGCGATCTCTTCGTGGGTGTAGCCGAGCGTGGCCAGCACCTCGTCCGTATGCTCGCCCAGGAGCGGCGCGCGCTCGACGGGGACATGGCTTGCGGACAAATGGATGGGGGATCCCACAGTGACATAGGTGCCGCGCTCGGGATGCGGCACCTCCACCAGGAAGCCGCGGTCATAGAGCGCGCGATCCTCCAGGATGTCCTTGGTGGACAGCACCGGGCCGCACGGCACGTCGATGGCCTTCAGGGCGGCCATGACTTCGAACTTGGTGCGCTTCGCGGTCCAGCGCTCGATGATCTCGAAGCACTGGTCGAGCCTGTGGGCCCGCGCCTCGTGGGAGGCGAACTTGGCGTCTTCGATGAGGTCCTTGCGGCCCACCAGCCGCATCAGCGGCGCCCAGCCCTGGGGCTGGATGATGACGTAGCAATAATCGTTCTCGCCCCCCGGCGCGCAGCGCAGGGCGGCACCCGGCTGGCCGCCGCCGGAGCAGTTGCCCGCCCGCGGGACGCATTCCCCGTCCGGGGCGCCGGGATATTCGGTGAGCGGCCCGGCGCCAAGGCGCTGCTGGTCGCGCAGCTTCACGCGCAGAAGGTTCACCACGCAGTCCTGCATGGCCACGTCCACCTTCTGGCCTTCGCCGCTGACGGTGCGCTGGTAAAGCGCCGCGAGGATGCCGGTGACGCAATGGATGCCGGTGCCGGTATCGCCGATCTGGGCGCTGGAGGCGGTGGGCGGGCCGGAGCGCCAGCCGGTGGTGCTCATGGCGCCGCCCATGGCCTGGGCGATGGTCTCATAAGCCTTCGCATCCACGCCGGCGCCCTCCGCGAAGCCGCGGATGGAGGCATAGATGAGACGCGGGTTGCGGGCGCGGACGGCCTCGTAGCCGAAGCCCTGCCGATCCAGCACGCCGGGGCCGAAATTCTCCACCAGCACGTCGCAGGCGTCGATCAGGCGGCCCATGGCCTCCTGGCCCTGCGGCGTCTTGATGTTGATGGTGACGCTCCGCTTGTTGGCGTTCAGCATCGTGAAGTAAAGGCTGTCCACATTGGACTTGTCCCGCAGTTGCGAACGGGTGATGTCCCCGCGCCGCGGCATCTCAACCTTGATGACCTCTGCCCCCAGCCACGCAAGAAGTTGCGTCGCGGACGGGCCGGACTGCACGTGCGTCATGTCCAGGACGCGCACGCCGTCGAGCGCCTTGCCCATGCATCCACTCCCGGATTTCCCTGCCCTGATTTGCGGAGCCGCCGGTCTGCGCCGGCTTGCCGTTCGCTGGGTTACCGGCTTTCACCGGCTTGCCATTCGCTGGGTTGCCGGCGGTCGCCGGCGCGCCATGTTCTGGAACACCGGCTTTGCCGGATTCTCTTTTGCGGGTTTGCCGGCTTCTGCCGGCGGGGGACTGGACCCTGAGGGCGTGGTCCGCGGTACTTTTGTGTACTGAATTACGTATGCCAGATACAAAATGTAGCACCGTCATTCGGTCCCCGCAATCCCTTTGCGTGAGGACTCACCTAAGGGCGGCGAGACCTGCTTCCATGCCGGCGCTGACCGGCTCGCGCAGGGCCGCTTCCTCTTCCTTGAGGTAGTGGCGCATGAGATCGGTGGCGCTGATGACGCCGACGAGGTTGTAATCCTCGATCACCGGCAGGTGGCGCACCTGGTGCTCCACCATCAGCCGCAGCACCGTCTCGATGCTGTCGGCCAGAGCGCAACTGATAACGTCCCGCTTCAGCAGGCTGGCGAGAACCATCTTGGGCGTATTGGCGCCGTGCTCCAGCACCGCGCGGGTGACATCGCGCTCGGAAAAGACTCCGACCACGGTGTTGCCTTCTGTGCCGCACACGTCCTTGACGATGACGGAGGAGATATTCTCCCGCTTCATCACCAATACGGCGTCAGCCACGGTTTCATGCATGCGCAAGGTAATAATGCGGGTATCGCGCTTGGCCCGCAGCATGTCGTCAACGGTCATCATCGGCGTTCTCCCTGGATCGAGCGCACGCTGAACCCTTGCCATGCAAGCGGTTCGGATGGCGCATCCTCGACTAAACGTTCAAACGGATTCACCGATCAGGGCGGCTTGACCTGATCGGACCCGGCCCTGTGTTCGCCGTCACGGGCGGGGCTTGGGCCAAACAGGCCGCCCCGTCTTCTGGGAGAGATGCTGGTATTCAAAATACATTCTGTCAACGCGCAACGCGGCAGGAACCGACCCATATCTTTGCTGCACCGCAATGCAACTGGACAGCAGGTGCGGCATTGCTTGCCACCTGCAATCATGCTGCCATTCGATATGATGTATATGGTGGGCAAAGGCGGGAATCACGCGGCGCCGGTCCGGCGAACCTGATCAGCCAGGGGCGAAAGGGTGCGATGACGTACCAGGATATCAACGTGAAGCCGATCGAGACCGAATCGAGCTTCCGCATGAAGGCGTACAAGGCGCTGAAGGCGGCCATCATGGAGATGGACATCTACAGCCACCCCGAGGAGATCCGCCTCGAGGAACGCCAGCTCTCCGAACGGCTCGGCGTCTCGCGCACGCCGATTCGCGAGGCCATGACCCTGCTGGAGCAGGAGGGCTTCGTGCGCTCCGTGCCCCGCCGCGGCATCTTCGTGGTGCGCAAGACCAAACGGGAGGTGATCGAGATGATCACCGTCTGGGCGGCGCTGGAGAGCATGGCCGCCCGGCTCGCCTGCGAGCGGGCCAGCGAGGCGGAGATCCGCCTGCTGCGCGAGAACGTCCGCGCTTTCGCCAACCGCGACCCGGAAGAATATGTCTCGGAATATTCCGAGGCGAACCTTGCCTTCCACAAGCTCATCATCCGCATGTCCGGATGCCAGCTCATCGCCGAGACCACGGAAAACCTGTTTCCGCACATGCGCGGGGTGCGCAAGGTCACCATCGGCCAGGACCACCGCGCCCAGCGCTCCATCGTGGACCACACCCGCATCGTGGAAGCCATCGAGAAGCGCGACCCGGACCTTGCCGAGCGCCTGGTGCGCGAGCACACCATGGGCCTCGCCCGCCACGTGTCAGAGCACGGCAACTTCCTGGACTGAGCGGCCCCCCACGCAAACAAAAAGGCCGGCGCTTGCGCCGGCCTTTTGCATATCTGGCGAAGGCCCGTCAGGCTGCCTTGTGCTTGCCGATCATCTCGACGAAGCGGTCGAAGAGATAATGGCTGTCCTGCGGGCCGGGGCTCGCCTCGGGGTGGTACTGCACCGAGAACACCGGCCGGTCGGCCAGGGCGATGCCGGCATTCGACCCATCGAACAGGGAGACATGGGTCTCCACCGCATTCTTCGGCAGGGTCTCGCGATCCACCGCGAAGCCGTGGTTCATGGAGGTGATCTCCACCTTGCCGGTGGTGAGGTCCTTGACCGGATGGTTCGCGCCGTGGTGGCCCTGGTGCATCTTCACCGTGCGCCCGCCCACCGCGAGGCCGATCATCTGGTGGCCGAGGCAGATGCCGAAGGTGGGCACGCCGGTCTCGATGATCCGGCGGATCACAGGCACCGCATATTCCCCGGTGGCCGCCGGATCGCCGGGGCCGTTGGAGAGGAACACGCCGTCCGGCCGGAGGGACAGGATATCCTCGGCGGAGGTGGTGGCGGGCACCACGGTCACCTTGCAGCCGGCGCGGGCGAGCAGGCGCAGGATGTTGCGCTTCACGCCATAGTCCACCGCCACCACGTGGTGGCGGGGCGCGGCCTGGTGGCCGTAGCCCTTTTCCCATTCCCAGGTGGTCTCGTCCCAGCCGAAGCGCTGGGCCGAGGTGACGCCGGGCACGAGGTCCATGCCGACCAGCCCGGGCCAGGCCCGCGCCTGCGCCTTCAGCGCCTCGATGTCGAAGACGCCGTCGGCGGCATGGGCGATGACCGCGTTGGGCATGCCCGCCTCGCGGATGAGGGCGGTGAGCGCGCGGGTGTCGATGCCGGTGATGCCGGGAATGCCGCGCGCCTTGAGCCATTCATTCAGGTGGCGGGTCGCGCGATAGTTGGAAGGCTCGGTGACGGCGGTGCGCAGCACCACGCCGCGCACGCCGGAGGCGGCGGCCATGGACACCGTCTCGATGTCGTCCTCATTGGTCCCCACATTACCGATGTGCGGGAACGTGAAGGTGATGATCTGGCCCGCATAGGAGGGATCGGTGAGGATCTCCTCATAGCCGGTGATGGCGGTGTTGAAGCACACCTCGCCGGCCAGGCGGCCTTCGGCGCCGATGCCGAAGCCTTCGAGGACCGTGCCGTCCGCGAGGACGAGGACGGCGGTGGGCCGAGGCTCGCTCCAGCCTTCGGCGGAGGGGCGCGCATCCCGGCCTTCGGCCGGCGCGGTCGGGGCGTGGTCTTGTTCGTTGGTCATGGATCGCCTAGATAGAGCCTCGCGCGTCGCGTTTCCAGCGTCCCGCGCCGAATTTGTGCGGCGCGGCGCCGGACGGTCGAGGGACCGGGGAGGAAACGAGCCTCCGCAGGCTGGTGTTCCTGAGGGAGCCGAAGGCTTGCGGCCGGGCAGGTCCAGCCCCTTTGCTCCACCCGCCACCCCGGCCCGCCCGCTGATCCATTCCTTCTTTCAATCTAAGGACGACGTTCCGTGCTTCGCGATGACATCAACACGGCGCTTAAAGAGTCGCTGAAGGCCCAGGACAAGCGCCGCACCGGCACGCTCCGGCTGATCAACGCCGCGCTCAAGGACCGCGACATCGAGCAGCGCGGCCACGGCAAGGACCCCCTCACCGACGACGAGCTGCGCGCCCTGCTGGCCAAGATGGTCAAGCAGCGCGAGGAAAGCGCCAGGATCTACGAGGAGAACGCCCGCCCCGAACTCGCCGAGCAGGAGCGCGAGGAAATCACCTATATCCAGGCCTTCCTGCCGCAGCAGCTCTCGGAAGCCGACACCCGCGCCGCCATCAAGGCCGTGATCGCGGAGATCGAGGCCAAGGGCATCAAGGACATGGGCCGCACCATGGCGGTGCTGAAGGAGCGCCACGCCGGCGCCATCGACTTCGGCAAGGCCTCCAGCTGGGTGAAGGAAGCCCTCACCGCCGCCGGCTGAGCCGTTCGCCGGCGGGTGTCGCCCGCCGGCTTCCGCCGCTCTTCCCCGAAGTCACGAGCCCGGTCAGCCCCGGCGCGTCCAGATCTCGCCGTCCACGCCCGGCGGCAGGTCCGGCATGTCCGCGGCGATGAAGACAGGCTCCACGCCGGCCTTGCGCTTGGCGAGATAGTCCTGCGCCAGCCGCACCACCGTGCCCGACAACAGCACGATGGCCACGAGGTTGATGGAGGCCATGAGCCCCATGGAGGCGTCGGCCGCGTTGAACACGGTGGCGACGCTCTGCACCGCGCCCCACACCACCATGGCGAGCACGGCCAAGCGCAGGAGCACCACTCCGGACACATGGCCGTGGCCGAGGAACACCAGCGCATTCTCCGCGTAGGAATAGTTGCCGATGATGGAGGTGAAGGCGAAGAAGAAGATGGCGATGGCGACGAAATAGCGTCCCAGCCCGCCCACATGGGCCTCCAGCGCCGCCTGGGTGAGCTGCGTTCCGGTCAGCGTCCCCAGCTCCACGCCCGACAGCAGGATGAGCAGCGCGGTGGCGGTGCAGATGACGATGGTGTCGATGAACACGCCCAGCGACTGCACGAAGCCCTGGCTCACGGGATGGTGCGGATCGGGCGTCGCCACGGCGGCGATGTTGGGCGCGCTGCCCATGCCGGCCTCGTTGGAGAACAGGCCGCGCTTCACTCCGTTGAGCATGGCCGCGGCCACCGCCCCCGAGACGCCGCCCGCGGCGGGCTCAAGGCCGAAGGCGCTGCCGACGATATGGGCCAGCATGCCCGGAACCGCGCCGAGATGGGTCACGAGCGCGTAGAGCGCGAGGGCCACATAGGCCAGCGCCATGAACGGCACCACCAGTTCGGCGGTGCGCGCGATGGCGGCGATGCCGCCGAAGATGATGACCCCCGACAGCGCAGCAATGACGAGGCCGGTGCCGAGCTTGGGCACGCCGAAAGCGCCCTGCATGGCGTCGGCGATGGAATTGGCCTGCACGGCATTGAAGACCAGGCCGAAGGAGAGGATGAGGCAGACCGAGAACACCCCGCCGGCCCACGGCGCCTTCAGCCCCCGCGCGATGTAGAAGGCGGGACCGCCGCGATAGCGGCCCTGATCATCCTTCACCTTGTAGAGCTGGGCGAGGGTGCTCTCGGCAAAGGCGGTGGCCATGCCGAGGGCCGCCACCACCCACATCCAGAAGATGGCGCCGGGCCCGCCAAGGGTGAGCGCCACGGCGACGCCGGCGATGTTGCCGGTGCCCACCCGCGAGGCGAGCGAGGTGCACAGGGCCTGAAAGGGCGTGATGCCGGACTTGTCGGTGGCATCCGACCGCAGCACGGAGCGCAGCATCTCCGGAAAATGCAGGATCTGGATGAGGCGCAGGCGGAAGGTGAAATACACGCCCACCGCCAGCAGGCCGTAGATGAGGATGTAACCCCAGAACACCGTGTTCAGGAAATCGATCAGTGCGTCCATTGCGCCCCCCGCCCCGTGCAACGCCACCGTGCACCGGTCAAGCTAGCGGCGGGTGGCCATGGGGTCCACAGGGATCGGCAGCGGAGCGCCCTGCGCCGCCACGTCATGCCGTGATGTGGATAGCGAGGATTCCCCTCCCAGGCTGCAGTCTCGTTCTGCCCCCCGAACACGCAGCGCTTTACAAGCGAGGGTCTGCCTCCCACTGTTGCAGGCCGTGTCCTGCGGCGCCCGTGATGTGGCTACGGCGGCCTCACGCGCCATCGCCGCGACCACCCGCCGACGATCCGACCGACGAGGCACAGACCAGGCCATATGCGCTTCCCGCCCGCCTTCCTCGACGAGATCCGTGCCCGCCTTCCCGTGTCGGAGGTGGTGGGCCGGCGCGTCAAGCTGAAGAAGCAGGGGCGCGAGTTCGCCGGCCTCTCCCCCTTCAATGCTGAGAAGACGCCGTCCTTCTTCGTCAACGACCAGAAGGGCTTCTACCACTGCTTCTCCTCCGGCAAGCACGGCGACGTGTTCGACTTCCTGATGGAGACGGAGGGCGTGCCCTTCGGCGAGGCGGTGGAGCGGCTCGCGTCCATGGCCGGCCTGCCGCTGCCGCAGGAGACCCCCGAGGCCGCCGCCAAGGAGCGCCGCCGCCACACCCTGTTCGAGGTCATGGCGCTGGCCGCCCGGCATTTCGAGGAGACGCTGCAATCGCGCCTCGGCGCCAAGGCGCGGGGCTACCTTGCCGACCGGGAGCTGGGCGCCGCCACCCAGAAGCGATTCGGCCTCGGCTATGCCGCCGGCGAGCGCTTCCGCCTGAAGGAGGCCCTGGGCAAGGCCGGCGTGCCGGTGGAGGACATGGTGGAAGCCGGCCTGCTGATCGCCGGCGACGACATCCCCGTGCCCTACGACCGCTTCCGCGACCGGGTCATGTTCCCCATCACCGACCTCAAGGGCCGCATCGTCGGCTTTGGCGGGCGGGCGCTGGAGAAGGATGTTCCGGCGAAATACCTCAATTCCCCGGAAACGGTGCTCTTCCACAAGGGATCGCTGCTCTATAACGGCGCCGCCGCCCGCACCGCCGCCCAGTCGGGGGCGCGGGTGATCGCGGTGGAAGGCTATGTGGACGTGATCGCCATGGCCGAGGCCGGCTTCGGCGCCACCGTGGCCCCGCTGGGCACGGCGCTGACCGAGGAGCAATTGCAATTGCTCTGGCGCATGTCGGAAGAGCCCCTGCTGCTGTTCGACGGCGACAAGGCCGGCCGCCGCGCCGCCCATCGCGCCATCGACCTCGCCCTGCCGCACCTCAAGGCCGGCCGCAGCCTCGCCTTCGCCACCCTGCCGGACGGCCAGGACCCCGACGACCTCATCCGCCGCTCCGGCCGCGAGGCCATGGAAGCGGTGCTCGCCCAGGCGCGGCCCCTGGTGGCGGAATTGTGGGCGCGCGAGAGCGAGACCGCCACCCTCGACACGCCGGAGCGCCGCGCCGGCCTGGAGGCCCGCCTCGGCGAGGTGGTCTCCGCCATCGCCGACGAGACGGTGCGCAAGCACTACCGCCAGGAATTGCTCAGCCGCTTCAACGCCCTGGTTTCCCCGCAGGATCGCGCGCCGGCCCGGGTCCGGCGGGAGGGCTGGAAGGAGGGCTGGCAGCCGTCCGGCGGCCGCCGCGGCGCGTCCCTGCCCCCGCCTCTGGTACCGCGCGGCACCGAGATCGCGCGCAGCGCGCTGGTGCGCGGGCCCATGGCGACCCTGCCGCGCAACGAGGCGCTGCTGCTGTTCTGCCTCATAAATCACACTTTCCTGCTGGACGAAGCGGATGAGGACGTGGCAAGCCTGCCGCTGGCCAACCCGGAGGCGGATCGCCTGCGCCGCATCCTGATCGACGCCCACCTCGAAGGTGCCGATGCCGAGGCCCTGGCCGAGCGCCTGGGGCAGGCGGATATCGACGCCCTCACCCGCCGGGTGAAGGCATTCGCCAACCCCCGGCACGATTGGCCGGCATATCCAGACACCGCTTCCAGCGATGTCCGGCTCTGGTGGCATCAGCGCACGGCCTTGCATCGCAAGGCCCACGCGCTATCTAGAGAGTTGAAGGAGGCCGAGCGCAGCCTGGGGGAAGATCCCAGTGAAGCCAATTTTGCCTGGCTTCGGGACGTCCGCGAGCGCCTTTCGGCGCTGGACGGAACCGAGGCACTGGTGGAAGGCTTTGGTGCGTCATCCGGCCGGAGTGCAGTGCGCTCCCTTTGAACCCGCCGTGCTCCTGGAACGGATGTCCTGGAACAGGCGGGGTTCAAAGGTGGGCTACGGCACTCTTTCTCGCGATCCGGTCGTCGGCCCCATGGTGGCCATGTCGGTGAGCGAATTGGAATGAAAGGGAGCCTAACGCATCAACCATAGGGGTTGGAAGTGCGTTCAGGCTGGTTTAACGGGATGGCGTCAAAAAAGCCGCTCCCGGGCGCAAAGGCAAAAGGTGGCACGGCCGAGGCGCCGCGCCGCCGTTCTGCTGTTGGCACTCAGCAGGATCCGCAGGAGAAGTCCATGGCGAAGCAGTCTTCCGAAGCGACCGAGGCTCCCGAGAAGGAGACCGACGCGCCCGACGGGCCGTTGCTCGACCTCTCCGACGCCGCCGTCCGGAAGATGATCAAGAATGCCAAGCGCCGGGGCTATGTGACCTACGAGCAGCTCAATGAGGTGATGCCTTCCGAGGAAGTCACCTCCGAGCAGATCGAGGACACCCTCGCCATGCTCAACGACATGGGCATCAACGTCATCGAGGCCGAGGAAGCCGAGGCCGAGGAGGGCGCTGAGGAAACCGAGACCGCCGAGGAGCCCGAGGAGGCCGAGGGCGGCGAGCTGACCGAGCCGGCCCCGCGCGCCGTCGCGCGTTCCGAGACCAAGTCCGAGCCCGCCGAGCGCACCGACGATCCGGTGCGCATGTACCTGCGCGAGATGGGCTCGGTGGAGCTGCTCTCCCGCGAGGGCGAAATCGCCATCGCCAAGCGCATCGAGGCCGGCCGCGAGGCCATGATCGCCGGCCTGTGCGAGAGCCCGCTGACGTTCCAGGCCATCATCATCTGGCGCGACGAACTCACCGAAGGCCGCGTCCTGCTGCGCGACATCATCGACCTCGAGGCCACCTACGCCGGCCCCGAGGGCAAGAACCCGCCCGCAGCCCTCGGCGAGGAGGCCGCCCTGGCCCCCGAGGCGGGCGAGGACGGCCTGCTGGGCGACGCCCCCGGTCCCGAGGGTGACGACGACGACATGGAGAACTCCATGTCGCTCGCCGCCATGGAAGCGGAGATCAAGCCGAAGGTGCTGGAAACCTTCGACCGCATCGCCTCCTCCTACACCAAGCTGCGGCGCCTGCAGGACCAGAACGTCGAATCCAAGCTGAAGAACGAGACGCTTTCGCCGGCGCAGGAGCGCAAGGCGAAGAAGCTGAAGGAAGACCTTGTCGGCGACGTGAAGAGCCTGTCCCTCAACCAGGCCCGCATCGACGCCCTGGTGGAGCAGCTCTACGAGATCAACAAGCGTCTCGTCGGGCTGGAGGGGCGCCTGCTGCGCCTCGCCGACAGCTATGGCGTGACCCGCGACGACTTCCTGAAGAACTACATGGGCGCGGAGCTGGACCCCAAGTGGGTGCTGCGCGTGTCCAAGCTCGGCACCAAGGGCTGGAAGGGCTTCGTCGGCCACGAGAAGGATACCATCCACGAGATCCGCGGCGACATCCACGCGCTGGCCACCGAGACCGGGCTGGAGATCGCCGAGTTCCGCAAGATCGTGCAGATGGTGCAGAAGGGCGAGAAGGAAGCCCGCCAGGCCAAGAAGGAAATGGTGGAGGCCAACCTGCGCCTCGTCATCTCCATCGCCAAGAAGTACACCAACCGCGGCCTGCAGTTCCTGGACCTGATCCAGGAGGGCAACATCGGCCTGATGAAGGCGGTGGACAAGTTCGAGTACCGGCGCGGCTACAAGTTCTCCACCTATGCCACCTGGTGGATCCGGCAGGCCATCACAAGGTCCATCGCCGATCAGGCGCGGACCATCCGCATCCCCGTGCACATGATCGAGACGATCAACAAGATCGTGCGCACGAGCCGGCAGATGCTGCACGAGATCGGCCGCGAGCCCACTCCGGAGGAGTTGGCCGAGAAGCTCGGCATGCCGTTGGAGAAGGTGCGCAAGGTGCTGAAGATCGCCAAGGAGCCCATCTCCCTCGAAACGCCCATCGGCGACGAGGAGGATTCGCACCTGGGCGACTTCATCGAGGACAAGAACGCCATCCTGCCCATCGACGCGGCGATCCAGAGCAATCTTCGCGAGACCACGACGCGGGTGCTGGCCTCGCTCACGCCGCGCGAGGAGCGGGTTCTGCGCATGCGCTTCGGCATCGGCATGAACACGGACCACACGCTGGAAGAGGTGGGCCAGCAGTTCTCGGTGACCCGCGAGCGTATCCGCCAGATCGAGGCGAAGGCGCTGCGCAAGCTCAAGCACCCCTCGCGCTCGCGCAAGCTGCGGTCGTTCCTCGACAATTGAGCGGGCGGCATATCTGATCGGAAAAGGCGGCCCAAGGGTCGCCTTTTCTTTTGGAGCGTTTTCTTTTAGCGCGCCGGCACCTCCAAGGCCTGCCTCAGCTGCTCTCGCGCTCGATCAGTTCGAAGCCCAGATCGATGGCCGGCTCGGCGCGGCAGTCGCCGTCCATGAGATCCACGAGCCGGTGCGCCGCCGCCTCCCCCACCCTGGCCCGCGGAGTGCGGATGGAGGTGAGGCGCGGCGCCATGTGGGCCGAGAGCGGCAGGTCGTTGAAGCCCACCACGGCGACCCGGCCGGGAATGGGGATCTGCCGTCGCGTTGCCTCGAAGATGGCGCCCTGGGCGAGATCGTCGTTGCAGAAGAAGATGCCGTCGATGTCGGGATAGGCGTCCAGAAGGCGCACGAACAGCTCACCGCCGAGGGCCACCGACGACGGCTCGGGCACCGAGAGCCACACCGGGGGCCGCACCTCGCGCTGCCCCGCCAGCACCCGCTGGAAGCCGAGCCCGCGTTCCAGCGCGCGCGGATCAAGCTGGGCGGCCACATAGGCCAGATGACGCCGCCCCCGGGCCAGCAGGTGACGGGCCACCGCCGCGCCGGACTCCTCCTGCGAGAAGCCGACGCTGTGAAGCCCCGTCTCCCGGCTCAGCTCCATCATGTAGACGACGGGAATGCCGCTCGCCTTCAGCAGGCTGCGCGTGGCCGGCGTCTGCTCCAGACCGGTCAGCAGGATGCCGCGCGGCTGGTAGGCCAGATAGTTGCGGACAAGCTTCTCCTCCTCTTCCGGCGAATAGTGGAAATTGCCGATCAGCACCTCCAGGCCGCGCGGCATGAGCACGTCGTGGATCGCCTCCAGCGTGTCGATGAAGAGCAGGTTGGAGAGGGAGGGAATGAGCACCGCCACCGCATCGCTGTGGGCGGAAGCCAGGGTACGTGCAGCCGGATTGGCCACATAATTGAGCGCCGCCGCCGCCTCCCGCACCCGCTTTGCCAGATCTGGATCGACGCTTGCGATGCCCCGCAGCGCACGTGACGCGGTGATCGGCGAGACGCCGGCGATCCGGGCCAGCTCGGCAAGGGTGGGGCGACCGCTGGCACGCGACCCACGGGAGGAGCCACCGGACGATCCGCTCGAAGACCGTTGGGACATGGACGCGTTTTTCCGCTTGATAGCCGCTGCCGACAGCGCATAAGATAACGCTATCTTGACGGCATCAAGCAAGAAACTTGCGCGCTCCACAGGAAGGGGAGCGCTATGTCGTTGGAAGTTAAGGACGTACTCGATTTAAGGTCAATGGCCCGAGGACGCATGGCAGCTATGCTTCCGGCCATCAAAGACAGCGCTATCTTACGAAGCGCGCGACACCGCCCAGGGGGCGCGGGGGAGACGGAGATGGGCGACAGCATTGCAGCCCTGGTGGTGATGGGGGTTTCGGGCTGCGGCAAGAGCAGCGTCGGCGCGGCCGTCGCCGAGCTTGCCGGCGTGCGCCTGATCGAAGGCGACAGCTTCCATCCCGCCGGCAACATCGCCAAGATGTCGGCTGGCATTCCCCTCGACGACGACGACCGCGCCGGATGGCTGGCGCGCCTCGGCGAGGAGATGGCGCGCACCCTCAGTGAGGGCGCGGCACCGGTTCTCACCTGCTCGGCGCTGAAGCTGAAATATCGCGACGCCCTGCGCGCCGCGGTCCCACGCCTCGGCTTCGTCTTCCTTGATCTGACACGGGAAATGGCGGCCCGCCGGGTGGCCGAGCGACCCGGGCACTTCATGCCCGCCAGCCTGATCGACAGCCAGTTCGCGGCGCTGGAGCGCCCCTCCGCGGAGGCCCTGACCCTCACCCTCGACGCCACGCGCCCCCTGTCCGAGATGGCCGACCAGGTGGTGGCATGGTGGCGCGTCCCTGTGGCGCTGGCCGCGGACGCGCAGCAGGTCCCAGGTTCCACTCTTCATCAGCAGACCGTCTAACCCCCTCCCCCCGCCCCAATCCGGGATCGCTGGCGCGCGCCACGGCTCGCGCCCGCAAGATAGCGCTATCTCACCCTGCGTCAGCTGAGCGTCCTCACCTCCCGCATGCCGGGGCGAGCGGACCTGCGGGCGGTATTTTTCCACTGATCTTGAAGACCATTGCGAGGAACCCATGCTGGGCATGAGCAAGGACACATTTCTACTGGTCGACGCGGCGGTGACCATCATCGGCCTCATCGTCCTCATCACCCGCTTCAAGGTTCACCCGTTCGTGGCGCTGATCCTGGCCGCGGGCTTCCTGGGCCTCAGCTCCGGCATGCCGGTGGACCTCATCATGAAGTCGTTCCAGGACGGCTTCGGCGGCGTGCTCGGCTTCGTCGGCATCGTGCTGGGCCTTGGCACCATGCTGGGCAAGCTCATGGCCGAATCGGGCGGCGCGGACCAGATCGCCCAGACCCTCATCGACGCCTTCGGCAAGCAGCGCGTGCATTGGGCCATCATGCTCGCCGCGTTCCTGGTGGGCATTCCGCTGTTCTTCGAGATCGGCTTCGTGCTGCTCATCCCCCTGGTCTTCGTGGTGGCAAGCCGCACCGGCGTGTCCCTGGTGAAGGTGGGCATCTCGCTCTTGGCGGGCCTCTCGGCGGTGCATGGCCTGGTGCCGCCCCATCCCGGCCCGCTGCTGGCGGTGGGCGTGTTCGGCGCCGATATCGGCAAGACCATCTTCTACGGCCTCATCGTCGGCCTTCCCGCCGCCGCCATCGCCGGCCCCATGTTCGGCGCGTTCATTTCAAGGCGCATTCCCGGCCACGCCTCGCCGGAACTGGTCGCCCAGTTCGTGCAGGATACCCGCACCCACACCCTGCCCGGCTTCGGCGTCACCCTCGCCACCATCCTGCTGCCGGTGGTGCTGATGCTGCTGAAGGCCTTCGCCGACGTGACCTTCGCCGCCGGCCATCCGGTGCGCTCCTGGCTGGACCTCATCGGCCACCCCATCACCGCCCTGCTCGCCGCTCTGCTGCTGTCGCTCTACACCTTCGGCAGCGCCCGCGGCTTCTCCCGCGAGGTCATCGGCAAGCATCTCAACGACAGCCTGCTGCCGGTGGCGGGCATCATCCTCATCGTCGGCGCGGGCGGCGGCTTCAAGCAGATGCTGGTGGCGAGCGGGGTGGGCGATGTCATCGGCCACATGGCGGTGCAGGCCCACGTGAACCCCATCCTGCTCGCCTGGCTGGTGGCCGCGGTGATCCGCGTGGCCACCGGCTCCGCCACGGTGGCGACCATCACCGGGGCCGGCATCGTCGCTCCGGTCCTCGCGCTCACCCCCGGGGTCAACCGCGAGCTGCTGGTGCTGGCCACCGGCGCCGGCTCGGTGGTGCTCTCCCATGTCAACGACGCCGGCTTCTGGCTGGTGAAGCAGTATTTCAACATGACGGTGGAAGAAACCTTCAAGACCTGGACCGCCATGGAGACGATCCTGTCCGTGGTCGCCCTCGGCCTCATCATGCTTCTGTCGCTGGTGGTGTAGCTCCCCCGCGACAGCGCGCCCGCCGCCGCTTCCCCACGTCCGGCGGCGGGCGTGGTTTTCTTGCGATCCCGAGGATGCCCCGCATCCGGGATCGTCTTCGCTCAGGCGCCGCGCGGGCTGGGCGCGATCCCGAGGATGCTGCGCATCCGGGATCGTCTCGCTCAAGCGCCGCGCGGGCTGGGCTTCAGGGCTGGCGGAAGCGGGCGCGGATGCGCTGGTCCAGTTCGTCGCGTACGGCGCGGTAGGCGTCGAGGCGCTGCTCGCGGTTGCCGGCCTCCCGCGACGGATCGGGCGTGGGCCAATATTCCACGCCCAGGGCGTTGGTGCGGGTCAGTTCCAGCGCGCGGTGGTGGGCGTCCGGCGAGAGGGTGATGGCGAGGTCGAAGCTGAGGCCCTCGTATTCCTCAAGGTCCTCCACGCTCTGCGGCCGATGCTTCTTCACGTCGAGGCCGATTTCGTCCAGCACCGCGGTGACGAAGGGGTCCACATCGCCGGCGATGACGCCGGCCGAAGCCACATAGATGGACTTGCCGAACAGGTGCTTGGCCAACGCCTGCGCCATCACCGAGCGCACCACGTTCTGCCCGCACATGAAGAGAACCGATTGCGGCCGCGCAGAGCGCTGGGGTGCCGCAGGGGGCTCCATGGTCGCTCAGCCTTTCCAGTGCAGGGCACAGATGAGCGTGAACAGGCGCCGCGCGGTGTCGAAATCCAGTTCCACCTTGCCGTCGAGACGCTCGCGCAGCAGCGTCGAGCCCTCGTTGTGGAGCCCGCGCCGGCCCATGTCGATGGCCTCGATCTGGCTCGGCGACGCGGAGCGGATGGCGTTGTAATAGCTCTCGCAGACCAGGAAATAATCCTTCACCACCTTGCGGAAGGGGGTGAGGGAGAGGTGGTGCTGCACCACCTGCTCGCCGCCCTCGCGCTTGATGTCCAGCACCAGCCGGCTTTCCATGAGCGAGATATGCAGCGCATAGGGCCCCTCCCCCGGATCGTTGCACGGGGCGAAGGTGTTGTCCTCGATGAGGTCCCAGATGGCGGTGGCGCGCTCGTGATCGATGTCGGCGCTGGAATGGCCGATGGAGGCGTCGTCGAGCGTGACCGCGCTGAGGCGGGCCGACGGGCGGGCATCCGGCTTGTCGCTCATCGCCACGTCCTTCCGATCATCTGTTGGTGCGGATGGAGACAGACCGCCCGTGGGCATCCAGACGCTCCACCGCCGCAAGGCGGACGGCAGCCGGCCCGAGCTGCTCCAGCGCGCCGGCATCGAGCTTCAGGATCGAGGTGCGCTTCATGAAGTCGAGCACGGACAGGCCCGAGGAGAAGCGCGCCGAGCGGGCGGTGGGCAACACGTGGTTGGTGCCGCCCACATAATCGCCGATGGCTTCCGGCGTGAAGGCGCCGACGAAGATCGCCCCCGCATGCCGCACCTTGGCCGCAAGCTCGTCCGCATTGGCGGCGTGGATCTCCAGGTGCTCGGGTGCGATGCGGTCCACCAGCGGGATCGCCGAGGCCAGGTCCGGCACCAGGATGATGGCACCATGGTCGCGCCACGAGGCCGAGGCGATGGCCACGCGCGGCAGGGTGGCCAGCATGCCCTCCACCGCCTTCTCCACCTGGTCCGCCAGTTCGGGCGAATCGGTGATGAGGATGGACTGGGCTGCGGTGTCGTGCTCGGCCTGGGCGAGCAGGTCGGCGGCGATCCAGTCGGCGCTGGCGTCCCCGTCGGCGAGGATCAGCACCTCGGAGGGGCCGGCCACCATGTCGATGCCCACCTGGCCGAACACCTGCCGCTTGGCCGCCGCCACATAGGCGTTGCCGGGGCCGACGATCTTGTCCACCGGCTGGATGGTCCCGGTGCCATAGGCCAGCGCCGCCACCGCCTGGGCACCGCCCACGCGATAGACCTCGTGCACGCCGGCAAGGCGCGCCGCCGCCAGCACCAAAGGCGCGATCTCGCCATCGGGGGCCGGCACCACCATGACGATGCGCAGAACGCCCGCGACCTGCGCCGGCACCGCATTCATCAGCACGGACGAGGGATAGGCCGCCGTGCCGCCGGGCACATAGAGCCCCACCGCATCCACGCTGGTCCAGCGATGGCCCAGCACCACGCCGGCGGCATCGCGATAGGTGTCGTCCGCCGGCTTCTGCCGGGCGTGATGGGATTCGATGCGCGTCTTGGCGAAGACAAGCGCCTCGCGGGTCTCGTCCGGGATGGAGGCGAGGGCCGCGTCCAGCTCCGCGTCGCTCACGCGCAGGCCCAGCTTTGCCAGGTCCACCCGGTCGAAGGTGCGCGACAGATCGATGAGGGCCTCATCGCCCCGCGCGCGCACGTCGGCGATGATGGTGGCCACCTGTTCCTGCACGTCCACCGAGGCCTCGCGCTTGGAGCCGAGGAAGGTGGTGAAACGCTCGGGAAAATCGGGTTGTTCGGTGATGAGGCGGATCGGCATGCCGCCTTGCTAGAGCAGGTTCGCCCGCGAGGGAAGCCCCGCGGTCACCGTGCCGCGCCGGCAGCGTGTCGCGCCGGCGCCTTTGCGGCTCCGCTCAAGCGGCGGTGCCCTTGGGTTCCGGCACCTCTTCGGGCACCGGATGCCGGGGCGCGTGGGTGCAACCCCAGGCGGGCCCGAGGTCCCGCATGCCGGCCTCGATGCACTCCACCTCAAGCCGCACTTCCGCGCCGCCGGAGAAGGTGAGCAGCACGAAGCCCGAGGGCGTCTCCCCGGGGATGAAGGTGACGGCGAGGAGATTGAGCACGCCGGTGCGGCGCGCCTCCTCCATGTTGCGGCACTTCACGTCGCGCACCCGCTCGAAATGCAGGCCGGTGCGCCGGCGCACGGTCTCGTTGGCGCAGACCTGCTGGTCCCAGTCGAAGCGGTTCAGCACCATGGCGAAGCGCTGCAGGCGCGGCAGGAACCCCATGTCGACCGTCTTCACCACCGCATCCTGGAGATGGGCGGAAAAAATGGCGAGATCCTCGTCGTCGAGGGCGATGAGCTTCAGATTTTCCATGGCGATACTGCCTTTCTGGCATACAGCGCAGATAGCCATCACGCCCCCGGCCTTCAAGGGGCGAGGGTGCCGTTCGGATGCGCCACGGCTCCGCGGGAAGGTGAAACCCGATGCTTCGCCTTTGCCATGGCGTCCCGGCGACTTATAGCTTGCCTGCGCCGGCGCGGGCGGCAGGGGGATGACGGCACCATGAGGATTTTCGGCCCGCTGTGGCGGGGTTCCAAGCGCGCGGTGAAGCTGTTCGCCCTGCTGGTGGCCGCCGTCATCCTCACCATCTTCGTGGTGCGGGCCGTGGACAGCCAGCGCGGTCCGCCGCTGGAGCCGTGGCACACTTTGGTGCCGCCGGAACTCAGCCTCGGCGAACTGGCGACGGCCGACCTTGCCCAATACCTCCAGGCCGAGGACAAGGCGTTCGCCGCCGTGCACGCCGAGGTGACGCAGAAGCTCGACCCCTCCGGGCGCGTGCGCTTTAACCGCTACTTTGACGCCAGCCCCATCTATCCCGGCCGCTTCGCCCAGGATTTCAACCGCACCTTCGTGCTGGAACCGAACGGCGCGCCGGAGGGGGCGGCGGTGTTCCTGCACGGCCTCACCGATTCGCCCTACAGCCACCGTCATCTGGCCAAGCTCTATGCCGATCACGGCTTCATCGCCATCGTGCTGCGCCTGCCGGGCCACGGCACCGTTCCCGGCGCCCTCACCGAGACCGATTACGAGGACTGGATCGCCGCCACCCGCCTTGCCATGCGCGAGGCGCGCCGCCGCGTGGGGCCGGACAAGCCCGTGCATATCGTCGGCTATTCCAACGGCGGGGCGCTGGCGCTCATGCATGCGCTGGACGCGCTGGATGATCCCTCCCTGGTGGCGCCGTCCCGCATCGTGCTGATGTCGCCCATGGTGGGGGTGACGGAGTTCGCGCGCTTTGCCGGCCTCGCCGGCCTGCCGGCCATCTTCCCCGCCTTCGCCAAGGCGGCGTGGCTGAGCCTGATCCCCGAGTTCAACCCCTTCAAATACAATTCATTCCCGGTGCATGCCGCGCGCGAGTCCTTCCTCCTGACGCAGGCGCTGCAGGAGAACATCACCCGCCATTCGCGCTCCGGGCGGCTCTCCGGCCTCGCCCCGGTGCTGACCTTCCAGTCGGTGCTGGACCACACGGTGAGCACCCGCGCGGTGATCGACGAGCTGCATGCCCGCCTCGACGACAATGGCAGCGAGCTGGTGCTGTTCGACATCAACCGCGGCGGACAGTTCGAGGAGCTGCTGACGGTCAATGCCGGCACCGCCCTCTCCCGCCTGCTGCCGCCGGCCCCGCGCCGCTTCCGCACCGCGGTGATCGCCAACGCCTCCACCACCACGCAGGCCATGGAGGTGCGCGAGACCCCGGCCAACGCCACCGAGGAAACCCGGCGCGCGCTCTCGGTCACCTATCCGGAGGATGTCTATTCCCTGTCCCATGTGGCGATCCCGTTCCCGCTCTCCGACGGGCTCTACGGGCTGGAGCCGGACCTTGCCGACAGCTTCGGCATCAGGCTCGGCGACATTGCCGCGCGGGGGGAATTCGGGTCGCTGGTGGTGGGGGTGGACATGCTGGTGCGCATGTCCTCCAACCCCTTCTTTCCTTACCTCTCCGAACGGGTGGCGGCCGGCCTGCCGCCCGCCCGGTAAAGACGCTCAGGCGCCGCGCCGGCTCCTTTGGGGCATACGCTCAAGCGCCGCGCGGGCTCTTTTGGGGCATACGCTCAAGCGCCGCGCCGGCTTGGGTTCACGCCTCCTCCGGGACCGTCTGGCCGGAGAGCAGTTCCGCCACATGGCGGGACGCGGGATGGTGGGCGCAGATGGTGAGGACGGCGATGAGGATCGGCACGCCGATGAAGGCACCGGCGATGCCCCACAGGAAGGCCCAGAAGAACACCGAGAACAGCACCAGGAACGGCGACACCGCCAGCGCCTTGCCGGCCACACGGGGCTCCAGATAGGAGCCGGAGAGGAACTGGATCACGTTCAGGCAGGCGAAGACGAACAGCGCCATCTCCCAGGATTCGAACTGGGCGAGGGCGAACAGGGCCGGCAGCAGCGTCGCCACGAACGGGCCGATGAAGGGGATGTAGTTCATGGCGAAGGCGATGGCGCCCCAGGCGAGCGCCAGTTCCAGCCCGGCGGTGAGCGTGAACACCCACACCACCGCGCCGGTGGCGATGCTCATGAGGGTGCGCACCGCCATGTATTTCTGCAGCTTGGCCGCCGTATCCGCGAGAGCGGCAGGAAGGTGAGGAGCGCGCCCGGTGCGGCCGAGGCGCAGCACCTGGCTCTTGATGGCATCCACTTCCAGCAGGCCGAGCAGCACATAGACGAAGGTGAAGACAAGGAAGCTCGCCAGCCCCTGCAGGCGGCCCGACAGATCCTGGAACGCCCGCAGCAGCCAGCGCACGTCGAAATGCTCGGCCCACAGGCCCGCCAGCACGAAGCCGTGCCCTTCCAGCCATGTGGCGGCCTGGCCATAGAGCACCTGGAAGCGGGCGGTGTTCTGGAACACCCAGGTGGCCACATGGCTGAAGCCCCACACCACCACGGACGACACCCCGCCCACCACCGCCAGGGTGATGACGAGGGTGGCCAACACCGCCAGCAGCTTGGGCAGGCGCGTCTCCAGCAGGGCCTGGAGCGGGTAGACCACGGCGATGACGAATACGGCGAAGGCCACCGGCACGATCAGGGTGTCCGCGACATCGAGGGCGGCAAAGACCAAGATCGCCGCGGCGAGACCGACCAGAAACTTCATGCTGCATCCTTCCCCGAAAGCGGGCCTGCGCCGAATACCTCAGGCGCAACCGGATGGCGAGGGGACGAAGCCGGGCACGGGCGAGCCGCCACGATGCGGCAATGTATGCAACGCGCACAGAGAATGACATTTATGATCAAATATTAGGCTGCACCTGCACGACTCCAACGCACAGGGGCGCGAGGGGTAGCCATCAAGTCATTGATTTCATGAATATCATGGCTTGGCACGCCCATTGCTTGATAGCAGGACGAGTTGGTGGCTAGGGTTCCGGCATCCTGCGGGATGTGCTGGTCCGAGAGCTGCCACTGCTCCGGGAGACATCCGGGGCGGGTGCACGGCGGGATAAAAGCCCGGGAGACCTCAGTGGCCAAGGAATTGGCGGCACTTGGGTTTCCGCCAGTTCCCAATCGTTCGAAACGAAGGGGAATTACATGCACACTGCGTTCTCGTTCTCAGCTCAGCGCCTGAAATCCTTCGCCGCCCGCACCCTCGGCGCCGCCGCCGTGGTGGGCCTTGCCCTCGCCGCCCAGCCGGCCGCCGCCGCGCCCAAGAAAGACTTCAAGGTCGCCTGGTCCATCTATGTGGGCTGGATGCCGTGGGGCTACGCCAACGACGCCGGCATCGTGAAGAAGTGGGCCGACAAATACGGCATCAAGATCGAAGTCGTGCAGTTCAACGACTATGTGGAGAGCATCAACCAGTACACGGCCGGCGCCTTCGACGCCCTCACCGTGACCAACATGGATGCCCTCTCCGTGCCCGCCGCCGGCGGCGTGGACACCACCGCCGTCATCGTCGGCGACTTCTCCAACGGCAACGACGCCGTGATCCTGAAGGGCAAGAAGGAGCTTTCGGCCATCAAGGGCCAGAAGGTGAACCTGGTGGAGTTCTCGGTCTCCCACTACCTGCTCGCCCGCGCCCTTGAGAGCATCAAGCTCAAGGAGCGGGACGTGAAGGTGGTGAACACCTCCGACGCCGACATGGTCGCCGCCTTCAAGACCCGCGACGTGACCTCCGTGGTCACCTGGAACCCGCTGGTGTCCGAGATCCTGGCCGACAAGGCCGCCCACAACGTGTTCGACTCATCCAAGATCCCCGGCGAGATCATGGACCTCATGGTCGCCAACTCGGACACGCTCAAGGACAACCCCGACTTCGGCAAGGCGCTGGCCGGCATCTGGTACGAGACCACGGCCCTCTTCACCGCCGACACCGAGGCGGGCAAGGCAGCGCGGGCCGCCATGGGCAAGGCCTCCGGCTCGGACCTCGCCGGCTTCGACAGCCAGCTCGCCGCCACCAAGCTCTTCGCCAAGGCGTCGGACGCGGTGGCATTCGTGCGCTCCCCCGCCGTGGGCACCACCATGGACCGGGTGCGCACCTTCCTGTTCGAGAAAAACCTGCTCGGCTCCAATGCCAAGTCCGCCGACGCGGTGGGCATCGCGCTGGCCGACGGCAAGGTGCTGGGCGACGCCAAGAACGTGAAGTTCCGCTTCGTCGATACCTGGATGGCGCTCGCCGCCGACGGCAAGCTCTGAGGGTCTCTTCTCCCCCCGTCCGTCCGAAGCCCTCTCCCGCTTGCGGGGGAGGGTTGGGAGGGGGCCTGCCGCCGCCTTTCCCCGTCTTTGACGAGACCGCGCCGGGACACCTGCCACACGGCGCGCCTTGTCCGGAGAACCGCCCCCTCCCCGAC
>NZ_JAIVFO010000050.1 GCF_029991245.1 Xanthobacter autotrophicus | reverse complement strand
GGATGCCCCCACCGCCCCTGCCGCGCGCACGGCGAGGTCGGCGAGCTGGCCCTCGGCGGCGACTTCCACGCCGGTGGCGCCCTGGTGGATGTTGGTGATCCAGGACGTGCCCCGCCGCACCATGGCCGCCTCGGCCCGTCCGCCCACCACGAACACCCGGAAGTCCTCGTGGGTCTGCGAAGACGCAGACCGGACTGGAGCGGAAACGAAATCCTGCAGATAATAGACCCCGCCCACCTCCTCGGCGTCCGGCAGCCGGGCCTTGGGCGCAAGGCGCATGAGGCCGCGGCCCTGGGCGCCGAACATGGGCTTCAGCACGCTGTCGCCGGGGGCGGAATCCACCAGCATCTGGGCGGTGTCGCGGTCTTCCAGCACCAAAGTGCGCGGGGTGGGCAGGCCGGCGCGGGCCAGCAGGAAGGTGGTGGCGCTCTTGTCCACGCAGCGCTCGATGGCGCGGGCGTCGTTCATCACCCGCACCCCCATCTCGCGCAAAGCGTGGAGCACGCCGAGCCGGGCGGTGACCTGCTCCAGCGTGCCGGCGGGCACCGAGCGCACGAAGCAGGCGTCCGGCAGGTCGTCGGCAAAGCCCGGCAGCAGCAGGCCGTGGGCGGTCTCCCCCACGGCGAAGCCGCAGGCCTTCAGCGAGATCACCCGCGCGGTGTGGCCGCGCGCGGTGATGGCGGCAATAAGGGAGCGGGTATGCCAGTCCACCCGCTCGGCGAAGAGGACGAGGCCCGCCACCTCAGCCCCCGAAGGACCGGGCGATGAGGATGGGATCGAAGCCGCCGGCGGTGAAGCTCCCGCCATGGTCGATGGCGGTCACCGTCACCCGCGCTGGCGAGAACAGCAGCGGATCGACCTTGTAGAAGTCGCAGTCATAACCTGCGAAGATCTCCCCGAACGGCCGGCCATAATCCCGCGAGGCCAGCGAGGGCAGCCGCGCGGCGAGGTCTTTGGCGGCATCCGCCGGGCCGTGCACGAAGAGATGCACGTCGCCGCCATAGAGCACCGCGTCGTTGGTGCGGCCCATGGCGGTGAGAAAATCCGGCGAGGGCGGGCAGATGGGCGCCGAGCCGACGCCGTCGGCGATGTGCTCCAGCGGGAAGTGCAGCGCGTGCGCCTTGTGCAGCGCCACCTCCAGCACCCGCGCCACGATCTGCACCGTGCCCGCCAGCGAGCTGGTGGGGGTGAGGATCAAGGTGATGTCGGACGGCGCCACGGCGCAGCGCGCGGCGATCTCGTCCACCACCTCGGCCGGGGGCACCACGCCGGTTTCCAGCACGAGGGTGACCTTCTCGCCGCGGTCGCGGTAGCCCAGTTCCCCGTACAGGGTCTCCACCGCCGCAATGGCCCGGCCGGGGCCGGAGCCGAGGGCGAAGAAGTCACCGGCCGCAAGGCTCCAGCCGGCATACTGGCTGCCGAGGCAGGCCAGCACGGGATCGGAGGTGGAGACGCTCGCCAGCGTGTCCCAGGGCGAGAACCGCCCGGCGGGCACCAGCGCCACCCGGCCGAGCCCGCCGAGGCAGATCTCGGCGATGCGGCGGCCGGCTTCCAGCCCGCCGGCGGCGGTGATGCCGGCATCCACGATGAGCGCATCGCGCGGGCCGCGCGACACCTTGAGACGCAGGGCGTCGGCATCGCGGATCAGGGCATCCACCAGCGGCGCCACGCAGGTGGCGAGGCTGATCTGCGGGGCGGCGTCCACGGGGGGGATCAGGGGGAGTGGTGACGTGGCTTGCGAGGTCATGGCCGGGTCTCCCGGAGCGGGCGAACGCAGGCGAGCCCCGCGCGGCGGGCGCGGGGCCGGGCGGGTGAGGACGTGCGGATCTGCATGGCGGCTTCCTACGCGTCCAGCTCGCGGGCGAGCTTGAAGATGGCGGGAAGATCGAAGAACAGCGGGGTATCGGTGACGCACATCTGCTTCAGCAGGGTGTGCTGCACGGCGTACTTAAGATTGCCGATGGCGAGCGCGCCGATGCCGATGCCGTGGGGCAGAACGGCCGCCGCATCATGGGCGCCGATGCCGGCGATGCCGGCGGGCGGCACCGCGTTCACGTCCGCCGCCACCAGCAGCCGGGTTGCGGCCTGAAGGTGCGCGGCGGTGAGGATTTCCACCCCCGCCTTGCCGGCGGCAAGGACCACTTCCGCCTCTGGCACGAGAGCGGCCTTCTCCGCGTCGGTGACGGCGGCGGTGGTGGCCAGCTCCACGCCGAAGCGGGCTTTGAGGTCCTTGGCCTTCTCGTCCACCGCGGCGACCTCGCGATGGCTGACGAGGGTGACGCGCGCCCCCGCCTGCGCGGCGATGACGGCGGCGATGGAGCCCACCACGCCGGTGGCGCCATAGACCTGCACGGCGACGCCCTCCAGGCCCTTGGGCCGGGTCTTCAGCAGGGCCTGTTCCACCTTGGCGATCATGGCGGCGGCGGTGGTGAAGGAGCCGGCGGGATCGGGAAAGATGGAAATCTCGAAGGGCGGGAAGATGGAGGCCTTTGCCTCCGCCGCCATGTCGAGGGCGAGGGCGGCATCCTTGCCGCCGATGAACAGGCCGGTGCGCGGCGCCGACTGGGGCGCGCGGGAGAACATCATGTCCTGCGTCAGGTCCCGCACCTCGCTCAGGGCGACGCGGGAATAGGGGGCGATGGTGGTGTAGCCGGCATCCACCGCCATGTTCACGTCAAACGGGCTGACGTGGCTCAGGGGGGTGATGATGTGGAGAATGGGGGCGGATTCCGCCATGGCGCAGCTCCGTGTCGAGGGAAACATTAGCGGGTGGCTTCGCCCCGGATCGCTCCGGAACTCGGCGGTTGTTTCCCCGCACGCAGTCGAATGGGTGAGACTCTTGAACCAACGCCGCGTGCCGCGCAAGGGCGTTTGCAGCTATCCTTGGCGTGTCTTTGCCGCAGGATACCTTTTCCTTGCACTGCGAAAAAACGAGCGGCCGATAACAGTAGGAAAACACCGCGGGATGCTGCGGTGCACCGGCGGAAGCGGGCGTCCGCGATCTTTCCCTACGTCATGCCCGGGCATGACCTAGGTCTCCTTTCAGAAGGTCGCCTTCAGCCCGGCGTAGGCGGACAGGGGCTGGCCGGGGGACTGCATCTGGGCGTTGTTGAGGCCCAGATAATCGGTGTCGAAGAAGGTGCCGTAGGAGGCATATTTCTGGTTGAAGAGATTGTTGATCAGGCCGAACACCTGGATGTTGGGCGTGATCTGGTAGCTGGTGCGGATATTGGCCACCCAATAGCCCGGCAGCATCGGATTGATGTTGGATTCGTCGCCCACATAATACTGGCTCGACACGGCGATGACGTCGCCGCCCACCTTCCACTTGTCCGTCACCATGTAGTCGGCGCCGAACTTCAGGGTCTGGGCCGGGATGCCGGGAATGTGGTCGCCCGGGGTCACGAAGATTTCGCCGTCGTCCGCCAGCGGATTGTTGGGCGAGGCAAGGGTGCCCGAGAACTGGAAGGTGGCGTCGATATAGGCGTAGTTGGCGTAGAATTTCCACGGGCCGTTGGCATATTGCAGCCCGGCTTCGAAGCCCTGCCGGCGGGTGGCGGGCACGTTGGTGAAATAGCCGTAGCCGGTCTGCTCGCTGGCGAGGGCGATGATGTCGTCTTCACTGTCCACCCGGTAGAGGCCGAGCTTCCAGCTCAGGGCGCCGCCGAAGAGCTTGCTGCCGCCGCGCAGGCCGGCCTCGTAGGTGTGCGACACCACCTGCTCCAGCGGCGGGTCGGCCACCAGGGAATTCTCCAGCAGGCACGGCCGGTTGGGGTCGGCGCAGTTCAGCTCCAGCGGGGTCGGCGCGCGGTTGGATTCCGAATAGCCGCCATAGGCGGTGACCTCGGGCGTGATCTTGTAGGTAACGCCGATGACCGGGTTGATGCGGGCGAAGGTATAGTCGCCATTGAGCTGCGGGCTGGTGCCGCTGGCGTCCTGCATGGTGATCTGTGCCACGTTGAGGCGCGCGCCCATGGTCAGGGTGGCGCGGTCCGTCATGTCGAACGCGTTGGTGGCGTAGAGGCCGTAATAGGTGGTCGTGGCGTCCAAATTCACCGGCAGGTAGAACACCTGATATTCTTCCGGCAGCGAATAATTCGGCTTGTTCTGTAGGTAGATGCCGGTGCCGGCCACGCCCAGGGTGTTGATGTCGGTGATACCCAGCTCGGTGCTCGATTTGAAGTTGACCGTGCTGTAGTCGATGCTGCCGCCGACGACGAAGTAATTGTCGTGGCCGATCAGCTTGTCGGTGCTGGTCGCCTGCACCGAGCCGCCATAGGTGGTGGTCTCGGTCCAGGTGCGGTTGATCACGCCATAAAGCTGGTTGGCGCCCAGCTCGTTGAACGGGATGGTGTTGCCGCTCTGGTCATAGAGCACCATCTGGCTGCGGAAGGCGGCGTATTGCGGATTGGTGACGGGGTTGCCGCCGCCGGCCGGACCGGTGAACTGGTCCTCCTCCAGGCACATCTGGGTGTCGCCGACGCCGGGGTTCCATTTGTTGCTGCATTCCTCCAGGTCGGCGTCGTTGCCGTCCACGTGGGACTGCTTGAAGCGGCGGACGTAGAGATTGCTCTGCAGCTGCCAGGTGTCGGAGAGGTCGTAGCGCCCGTTGAGCGCCAGCATGCCCATGTCGTTCTGGGTGGTCTGCGGCCACGTGTAGACGGAGGTATAGTCGAAGGCGAGCATCTCCACCGGGGTGGGGCCCACCACGCCGAGCGAATTGCTGGCGACGCTGGCTACCAGGTGCAGTTCGCCCTTGTCACCCTTCCAGCCGAGGTCGCCGTAGAACCGCGCCAGCTCGGAGGGGGACTGCTTGCGCCAGCCGTCGTCGCGCACTGCGTCGGCGGCGATGTAGAGGCCGACGCCATCCTTCTCGCCGCCATACTGGATCGAGCCGCCGATCTGGCCGAACGAGCCGCCCTGCACCGAGCCCTCGAAGCCGTGATAGGTGAAGCCGTTCTTCATCTGGATGGAGACGGCGCCGCCGAGCGCGTTGAGGCCGAACGCCGGATTGTTGGAAAACACCTCGGCACGGTCGATGGCGACCTCGGGAATGAGGTCCCAGTTCACCGTGTCGCCGAACGCCTCGTTGAGGCGGATGCCGTTCTGGTAGACCGCGATGCCCTGCGGCGTGCCCTGCAGCGGGGACGCGGCGAAGCCGCGGAAGCGGAAGTCCTGGAAGAAGGCGTTGCCCTGCACGTCGGTGGAATTGGCGCTGGGCGTATACTGGACCAAAGCGTCGATGGTGGAGAAGGACTGCAGCCGGTTGAACTCCTCCGCCGAGATGGCCGTGACCGCGCCGGGCACCCGGTCCGCATCGATGCCGGTTCCGCTGAGCGGCGTGGTGGCGACCACCTCCACCGTCGGCAGCTCGATCGCGCCGCCCTCGGCCGCAGCTTGCGCAAGCGCGGCTCCCGACACCAACACCATGGCCGGCAGCGCCGCCCCCGAAAGGCCGAGCGCCACGGAGATGGCCCGCCAGGAAGTTTCCGCCCTCATTGCCCCGCCCCCTGCTTCTATCCGGACGCAGAACCTGCGCTCCGATGAATGTGCAGCAGTATCACCGCCATCTCTTGTTTGTGGCAGGATAGTGGTTTCAGGTGTTCAGTCAATCTCCTCAAATCTTTAGAGATCTTTGAGAACATCGGGCCTGCAAATATGGACCGGCTGTGCGGTCATGGGCAAAGTGCAGATGCGAAGGCGGCAGATCATTTCTCATCTTTCTCTCAGAATTGGCGGCGCGGCGGGTTGCCGTAGACAGCAAACTGGAATTTCTCCAGACTGCATCCCAATCAAGCCTGCGGTTTCATGTATCCCCGCAGGAAACAAGGGAGGACAGGGGATGCTGACGCGCCGTCGCATGCTCGCGCTCGCGGCAGGCGCGCTGTCGGGTGTGGCCGCGCTCCCGGCGCTGCCCGCCCGCGCCGCCACCGGCCCAACCGCCGGTCCTTGGCCGGTGCTGCGCCTCGGCCTGCTCCAGTTCGGCACCGGGGCGTGGGAGATCGCCGCCATGACGGCGCTGGGGCTCGATGCCGCCCACGGCGTCACCCTCGCCCCGCAGCGCTTCGCCACCAATGATGCCGGCCGCATCGCCTTCCAGGCCGGCGCGGTGGATGCCATCCTGTCCGACCTGCTGTGGGCGGCGCGGGTGAAGGCGGAGGGCCGCGACCTGGTCTATCTGCCCTTCTCCTCCGCCGAGGGCGCGGTGATGGTGCGCGCGGATTCGCCCCTCAGGAGCGTGGCGGATCTCGCCGGAAAAAGGCTGGGGGTGGCCGGCGGCGCCCTCGACAAGAGCTGGCTGATGCTCAAGGCCCATGCCCAGTCCCAGGCCGGCCTCGACCTCCAGAGCGCGGCGCGCCCCGTCTTCGCCGCCCCGCCCTTGCTGGCGGCGGAGCTGGAGCGCGGCAATCTCGACGCCGCGCTGCTCTACTGGACCTTCTGCGCGCGGCTGGCGCCCAAGGGCTTCCGGCGCCTCATCAGTGTCGAGGAGCTGGTGCGCGGCTTCGGCGTGCCGCGCGAGCCGACCCTGGTGGGTTATGTGTTCGACGGCGCCTTCGCCCGTGCCCATCCCGCCACCGTGGCCGCCTTCGCGGGCGCCTCCCGTGCCACCAAGGCGGCGCTTGCCGGCGACGATCCGGCCCGGACGGAGGCGGCCTGGGCCGCCGCGCGGGGCGAGATGCAGGCGCCGGACGAGGCCACCTTCGCCGCCCTGCGGGAGGGCTTCATCGCCGGCGTGCCGCGGCTGTCCCTGGTCGAGGACGAAGCGGCGGCGGTTGAGCTTTATGCCGTGCTGGCGCGGCTGGGGGGCGAGCGCCTGGTGGGGCCGGCGGCAAGCCTGCCGCCCGGCCTTTATTTTGCGCCGGAGCGCGCGGCGCCATGAGACGCGTTCCATGAGGTCTGCCCGGTGAGGTTCACCCCATGAGATTCACCCGATGAGATTCACCTGGTCCGGCGCCCTGGTGCGCATCGGTTCGCTCATCGGGCTGCTGGTGCTGTGGCAGGGGGTGGCGGTGCTTGCCCACAGTCGCGCCTTGCCGACGCCCGAGGCGGTGCTCGCCTTCCTGTCGAAGGAGGCGGCGGCCGGCGACCTGTTCTCCAACCTTGCGGTCACGCTGGCGCGGGTGGCGGTCTCCTTCGCGCTGGCCATGGCGGTGGGCGCCGTCATCGGCGTCGCCTTCGGCCGCATGCGGCGGCTCGACCGGGCGTTCGACAGCTGGCTGGTGGTGCTGCTGAACACGCCGGCCCTTGTCATCACCGTGCTCTGCTACATCTGGCTTGGCCTCACCGAGACCGCAGCGGTGCTGGCGGTGGCGCTCAACAAGATCCCCACCGTCGCGGTGCTGCTGCGGGAGGGTGCGCGGGCGTTGTCGCCGGAGCTGGACGAGATGGCCGGCGCGTTCCGCCTGTCCTTCCTCGACCGCATGCGCCACGTGGTGCTGCCGCAATTGGAGCCGCACCTTGCGGGGGCGGCGCGCTCGGGCCTCGCCCTGGTGTGGAAGATCGTGCTGGTGGTGGAACTGCTGGGACGGCCCAACGGGGTGGGCTATGCCATCTCCGTCTATTTCCAGCTGTTCGATGTCGCCGCCGTGCTGGGCTATGCGCTGGCCTTCATGGCCGTCATGCTGGCCATCGAATATGGCGTGCTGCAACCCTTCGAAGCCCATGCCCGGCGCTGGCGCCTGGAAACCCGCTGAAATGAGGCCGAACAGGTGAACGCCGCCGACAGCCTCCTGGAGGCCCGCATCACCGGCAAGACCTACCGGCGGCCCGACGGGGTCGCCATGGAGGCGGTGCGCGAGCTCTCCCTCACCCTCGCGCGCGGGGAATTCGTGTGCCTCATCGGCCCCTCGGGCTGCGGCAAGACCACCACGCTGCGGATCCTCTGCGGCCTCGACCACGACTTTGAGGGGTCCCTCACCCCCGATCCGGCGCGGCTTGCCATCGGCATTGCCTTCCAGGAGCCGCGGCTTTTGCCGTGGCGGACGGTGGAGGAGAATATCCGCATCGTCCTGCCGCCGGCCCGGCGCCGCGCGGACCTGTCCGGCCTGCTCGCGACCTTCGGGCTTGCCGCGCACCGCGCCCGCTATCCCGGCGAACTGTCGCTGGGGCTGGCGCGGCGGGTGTCGCTGGCGCGGGCGCTGGCGGTGGAGCCGGATCTCCTGGTGCTCGACGAGCCCTTCGTCTCCCTCGATGCGCAGGCGGCGGTGGAACTGCGGCGCTGCGTGACCCTGGCCGCCGAAGGCAAGCGCAAGGGAGAGGGCGCGGGCGGGCGAATGGGGGTATTGATGGTGACGCACAATGTGCGCGAGGCGCTTCAGCTCGCCGACCGTCTGGTGCTGCTCGCGCCCCGCCCCACCTTCATCCTTGAGGAGGTGCGCCTTCGCGTGCCCCGCGCGGCCCGTTCGCCGGACTGGGTGGAAACGGAGCGCGCGGCGCTCGCCGCCCGCTTCCCGGTCTTGAGCGAGGTATAATACCGAAGGCCCCCGCGTTGACTCATGGGCCTTCTGACTCATGGGCCTTCTGACTCCTGGGCCTTCGGTGAAGCCCGCGCGGCGCCCGAGCGAACCCACTCGGCGCCGGTCGTGGACCGGGGCCCGATGGCATAAGCACCACAGCGCCCTCGCAAAATGAAAAACGGAACATCGCGCTTCGGGAGATGGCTCATGACCTTGCGGCTGACCTTGAGCACCTTGCGGCGGCTTGCCGCACTCCTCCTCCTGGCGGTGCCGGTTCATGTTGCAGCGCAACCGGAGACGGAACCGTTCGCGGTGATCGAGGTTGCGCCCGGCGTGTTCGTCCATCAGGCGCCCAATGCCCTTGCGTTGCCACGCAATCTCGGCTTCGTCGGCAATGCGGGCTTCGTGGTCGGGCGCGATGCCGTGGCGGTGATCGACACCGGCGGCAGCTTTCAGGCCGGCGCGCAGCTGAAGGCCGCGATCCGGCAGAAGACGGCGCTGCCGGTGCGCTACGTCATCAACACCCACATGCATCCCGACCACGTGCTCGGCAATGCCGCATTTGCCGGTCCCGGCGTGACCTTCATCGGCCACAGGACCCTGCCGGAGGCGCTCGCCGCCCGCGCGCAAGCCTATGTGTCCGCCACCGAGCGCCTGGTGGGGCCGGCGGCGGCCGGCACGCGGGTGGTGCTGCCGGACGAGACCGTGGCGGACGTGCGCGACATCGACCTCGGCGATCGTGTGCTGCGCCTGGAAGCCTGGCCGACCGCCCACACCGCCACCGACCTCACCGTGCTCGACCAGGCCACCGGAACCTGGTTCCTCGGCGACCTTCTGTTCCTCGGCCATGTGCCGGCGCTGGACGGCAAGGCGGCGGGATGGATCGCGCTCATCGAGGAGCTGAAGCGCCGCCCCGCTGCGCGCGCCGTGCCCGGCCATGGCCCGGCGGCGGTGGCCTGGCCTGCGGCGGCCGAGCCCACGGAACGCTATCTCAAGCGGCTGGTGGCCGATGTGCGCGCCATGGTGCGGGAGGGGCGGACCCTCTCGGAGGCGGCGCGGGAAGCGGGCCGCTCGGAGGCCGGCAACTGGCAGCTGTTCGACGATTTCAACCCCCGCAACGCCACCACCACTTTCCATGAGCTGGAGTGGGAATAATTTTTTCCCGTGGCAATGCAGGCCTTATTGCAGTGCAAAAACGACGTATGGTTACTTCGCAGGTGCAGAACAAAACTCCGGGTGCGGCAGACATTTGGCGTATTGCTTCCGGAGAGAACATTGCTTACGTTCCTCACAGCTTCGGCTTCAACAACTCCGTGCGGGGAACGCGGGGTTGGTTCGCAGGCCTGCGGGACGCCAGTCACCGCATGGCTTCATGGCATCACGCCGGTCGTGACACGCTGCCGAAGTAGATGGAGTCCCCCAAGGCGAAAACAACGCGCTCAGTGCGTTACCCGATCCACGTGGGTGGAGGCGGGCGCGCATCCATCGGAGGAAGCCCGGATGAGACGTCTTTTGGTTCTGACCGCCGCGGCGGTGGTCACGGCATTTGCCGGCGCGCCAGCCCGCGCCAACGATAGTGTTCTGAAACTCACCCAAGATCCCAACCAGTGGGCGCTCCAGACCGGGGATTACGCCAACACGCGTTTTTCCAAGCTGAAGCAGATCACCTCGGACAACGTCGGCAAGCTCCAGGTCGCCTGGACCTTCTCCACCGGCGTGCTGCGCGGCCATGAAGGCTCGCCGCTCGTCGTTGGCGACGTGATGTATGTGCACACGCCCTTCCCGAACATCGTCTATGCGCTCGATCTGAAGAACGAGGGCAAGATCATCTGGAAGTACGAGCCCAAGCAGGATCCCAATGTGATCCCGGTGATGTGCTGCGATACGGTCAATCGCGGCCTCGCCTATGCCGACGGCAAGGTGTTCCTGCATCAGGCCGACACCAAGGTGGTGGCCCTCGACGCCCAGAACGGCAAGGTGCTGTGGTCGGCGGTGAACGGCGATCCCAAGAAGGGCGAGACCAATACCGCCACCGTCATCCCGGTGAAGGACAAGCTCATCGTCGGCATCTCCGGCGGCGAGTTCGGCGTGCGCTGTCACATGACGGCCTACGACCTGAAGTCGGGCAAGGAGATGTGGCGCGCCTATTCCATCGGCCCGGACAGTGACATCCTCGTCGATCCGGAGAAGACCACCGAGCTGGGTAAGCCCGTCGGCAAGGATTCTTCGCTGAAGACCTGGCAGGGCGACCAGTGGAAGACCGGCGGCGGCTGCACCTGGGGCTGGTATTCGTACGATCCCCAGACCAACCTCGTCTATTACGGCTCGGGCAACCCCTCGACCTGGAACCCGAAGCAGCGTCCCGGCGACAACAAGTGGTCCATGACCGTGTTCGCCCGCGATGCCGATACGGGCATGGCCAAGTGGGTCTACCAGATGACGCCCCACGACGAGTGGGACTATGACGGCGTCAACGAGATGATCCTGGTCGATCAGCAGATCGGCGGCCAGAATCGTCCGCTCCTCGTCCATTTCGACCGCAACGGCTTCGGCTACACGCTGGACCGCAAGACCGGCGAGCTGCTGGTGGCCGAGAAGTACGACCCCGCCGTGAACTGGGCCACCAAGGTGGACATGGACCGCAACAGCCCGACCTTTGGTCGTCCGCAGGTTGTCGGCCGCTATTCCACCGAGAAGCAGGGTGAGGATGTCAACACCACCGGCATCTGCCCGGCGGCGCTTGGCACCAAGGACCAGCAGCCTGCGGCCTTCTCGCCCGACACCGGCCTGTTCTACGTGCCCACCAACCATGTGTGCATGGACTACGAGCCGTTCCGCGTGAGCTACACCCCCGGCCAGCCCTATGTGGGCGCCACGCTCTCCATGTTCCCGGCGCCGAACAGCCACGGTGGCATGGGCAACTTCATCGCGTGGGATGCCCGCCAGGGCAAGATCGTGTGGTCCAACAAGGAGCAGTTCTCCGTGTGGTCCGGCGCGCTCGCCACCGCTGGCGGCGTGGTCTTCTACGGCACCCTCGAGGGCTACCTGAAGGCGGTTGACGCCAAGACGGGCAAGGAACTCTACAAGTTCAAGACCCCGTCCGGCATCATCGGCAACGTGATGACCTACACCCACCAGGGCAAGCAGTATGTGGCGGTGCTCTCGGGCGTCGGCGGCTGGGCCGGCATCGGCCTCGCGGCCGGCCTCAACGACCCCAACGCCGGCCTCGGCGCTGTGGGCGGCTATGCGGCCCTGAGCAACTACACCGCCCTCGGCGGCCAGCTCACGGTGTTCGCCATCCCGTGATGGGACCAATGGCCTGAACCGCGAGCGACGCGTCCCGGATGACAGGTTCTCCGGCGCGTCTCCAGACGGGCCGGCACGCCCCCTCGACAGAGGCGGTGTGCCGGCCCCGAAATCGGCACCGCATTCAAGGTTGGACTCCAGTCGGACGCGCTAGAGCGCGACCTGATCAGATTGAATTAATCTGATCAGTGAATCGCCCTCTAACTCCTGGAAACGAGAACGCGTTGTCCGATCAGCTTGCGGTGCAAGCTGATCGGCGCGTGATCGAGCGCGCCGATGCACCTCCTCGCGCGTGCTTTGGTGTCTTTACATTGGAGCGTGAGGGACGGAACGCCGCTGCGGCGCCGGCCCAAGCCCTTCGTCTGCCCTTTTGGAGAGATCGTGTGGTTTCAACAGTCAATCTGAAGCGCGCCGGCGTTTTCTTCCTCGCGGCGTTCAGCTTTCAACTCGCCGGTGCCGGCCTGCCCGCGTTCGCAGAATCCACCCCTCCCGGTGACCCGAAGCCGGTGAAAGAGGAGGAGGGCAAGTATTTCGACGCCGCCGGAGTGCCCACCTACAACATCAAGCCGGATGGCACGGTGGATTGGTTCACCTATTCCGGCTACCGGCGCTACCACGCCGAATGCCATGTGTGCCACGGTCCTGACGGCATGGGCTCCACCTACGCGCCGGCCCTGATCGATTCGGTCAAGGTCATGAATTTCGACCAGTTCAGCGAAGTGGTGGTCGGCGGCCGGCAGAACATCAGCAGCGGCAATGACAAGGTCATGCCCTCCTTCGGCCTGAACAAGAACGTGATGTGCTACCTGGACGACGTCTACGTCTATCTGCGCGCCCGTTCGAACGATGCACTGGGCCGCGTGCGTCCCGCCAAGCGGGATGAAAAGACGCAGGGAACCACCGATGCGGAAAAAGCCTGCCTCGGCGAGTAGAACGGCCCCGGCGACCAAGGAGCGTTTCGCCGCGCTCCTCGCCTCCTTCGCCACCGGTGCACTGGCCGCGATCCTGCTGCTGAGCGCCTCGGGGGCGCGCGGCCAGCAGATCCCCGACCAGGTGTCGGCGGACGCGCTCAGGGTGTGCGCCGATCCGGCGAACATGCCCTATTCCAGCATGGCGGAGGAAGGTTTCGAGAACCAGATCGCCGCCATCGTCGCCGACGAGCTGAAGGTTCCGGTGCGCAATTACTTCATGCCGCAGGGTCCGGGCTTCGTGCGCAACACCCTCGGCCGGCGCCTGTGCGACGTGGTCATCGGCTATGCCGCCGGCGCCGATCCGGTGCTGCATACCAATCCCTATTACCGGTCGGTCTATGTGCTGGTGGTGAAGGCCGGCGGCCCCTTCGACACCGTGGAGCAGCTTTCCGATCCGCGCCTCAAGGAGGCCCGCCTCGGCGTCATGGCGGCAACGCCGCCGGCGGATCACCTGCTGGAATACGGCCTGCTGCCCAAGGCGCGCACCTATTCGCTCCTGGTGGACCGCCGCTTCGCCTCGCCCGCGCAGGATATGCTGGACGACCTCGCCAGGGGCGAGATCGACGGCGCGCTGCTGTGGGGTCCCACGGCCGGCGCCTTCGCGGCCAAGGCCGCAACCCCGCTCAAGGTGGTGCCGCTGCTGAAGGAAGCCGAGCGGCCGGCCATGACCTATCGCATCACCATGGGCGTGCGGCCCACCGACCACGCCTGGAAGCAGACGCTCAACACCGTGCTGCGCAAGCGCGCCGCGGACATCGAGAAGGTGCTGCTCGCCGCCCACGTGCCGCTCGTCGACGAGGATGGTGCCATCATCACCCCCGCAGCGCCTGCTGGCGACACGAGGATCGGCCAGTGACGCCGGGGCGGGCGCCCGCGGGAGGTCTGCGCCGGGCCGGCGGGCTTGTCCATGCCGCCGTCGCCGCCCTCTGCCTCGCGGCGTGCCTGTCTGCTTCCGTTGCCCCTGCCGCGGCCGAAGATGCACCACCGGAGCCGGTCGGCTACCGCCTTGACGCCTATCGCGCGCCCACCCCGGCGACCCTTGCCGGCGCCCAAGTGCTGGATACCGCTGCCGCCGCCGAAGTCTGGCGCGCCGGCGGGGCGGCCTTCATCGATGTGCTGCCGCGCCCGCCCCGGCCCGCCGGCTTGTCCGAGGGCACGGTGTGGCGCGATCCGCCCCATGCCAGCATTCCCGGCGCCGTGTGGCTGCCGAATGTGGGGTTCGGCGCCCTCAATGCCGACACCGAGGCCTATTTCCGCGCCGGGCTGAAAGAGGCCAGTCGCGGCGATGTGAACGCACCCCTCGTCATCTTCTGCCAGCGTCAGTGCTGGATGTCGTGGAATGCGGCGAAGCGGGCGCTGGAAGGCGGCTATCGCAACGTCGCCTGGTTTCCGGAGGGAACCGACGGCTGGTCTCAGGCGGGCCTTCCACTCGTCCCCGCCACGCCGCGGCCCTGACCCGGCAGGCCTGTCCCGGCACGGAAGCTTTTTTGAGCCAAGTCGATACCGGCTCGCGTCGAGAGCGTGGGTGAGATCAATAATCCGAGCGGATCACGCTCCAAACTCAAGGAAAGAGAGACCGCGTTGTCCGATCCGATTGCGGTGCAATCGGATCGGCGCGGGCTCCGGGAGGAAACGCCATGATGCGCCGCTCTTCATCCCGCACCGCCGGCCGGGTGGGCCTCCTGGCGCTGGCGCTGTGCGCCTCCCTGCCCCTGACGGGCCCGGCGCTGGCGCAGGAGCCCGCCGCCCAAGGTGCCGGCACCGAACCGAACCGCGAGGCCAACCGAGAGGCCACCTGGGCCGCCATCCGGCCGGACCTGTTTCCGGGCAAGGCCATCGCCGAGGCCGGCGCCATCGTGCGGCTCGACGCGCCCGGCCGGGCCGAGGATGCGGCCCTCGTCCCCCTCACCATCGAGCTTGCCTTGCCCGCGGGGGATCCGCGCACCCTGAAGGCGGTGACGCTGGTGGTGGACGAGAACCCCGCGCCCATGGCCGGTCGCTTCACCCTCGGGGCGGGAACGCGGGCGTTTTCCCTGTCGCTGCGGGTGCGGGTCAATTCCTATTCCTTCGTGCGCGCGGTGGCGGAGACCAGCGACGGCGGGCTGCTGATGACCAAGGCCTATGTGAAGGCGGCGGGCGGCTGCTCCGCCCCCGCCACCAAGGACACGGCGGACTCCATCGCCCATGTGGGCGAGATGCGCTTCCGCTCCTTCGCCGCCACCGGTCGGCCGGAAGCCCAGGTGCAGATCCGCCACCCCAATTTCTCCGGCCTCCAGATCGATCAGGAGACCCGCGGCTACACCCCGGCCTGGTTCGTGCGCGAGGTGGAGGTGACGCAGGGCGAGAAGCTGATCTTCGCCATGGAAGGCGGCATCTCCATCAGCGAGGACCCTACCTTCCGCTTCAGCTACACGCCGTCGTCGGACCAGGTGAGCGTCCGCGCCGAGGACACGGAAGGCAAGGTCTTCACCCGCAGCTTTCCGGGCGGTGGCAGCTGAGGCCGGTTGAGGTGACGCGACTGGATACGGTGGGAACCCTCCCCCGCAAGCGGGAGAGGGAGCCTTAAACGCCGTTTTCGTGCCACCCACCTCACCGCGCAGTCTGGCGGGTCGGGCGGTAGGCCGCCTGGTCGATGCCGTGGCGGCGCAGCTTGTCGTAGAAGGTCTTGCGCGGAATGCCGAGGGCCGCGACGGTAGCCTGGATATCGCCCTGGTTGGCTTCCAGCGCGGCGCGGATCTCGCCCGCCTCGAAGCGGTCCACCCGCTCCGGCAGGGTGCCGGAGGTGGGCTCGGCCGGCGCACCGAAGTCCTCCCCGGGGAAGTCCTGCCGCAGATCGTCCACCAGGCCCAGCGCCACGCGCTCGGCATAATGCACCAGTTCGCGCACATTGCCGGGCCAGTCGTGGGTGGCCAGGTGCCTGCGCACCGCGGCATCCAGCTCCGGCGGCGGCCGTTTGAAGCGGTCCGCCGCGCGGGCGAGGAAATGGCCGAACAGCAGCGGCACGTCCGCCCGTCGCTCGCGAAGTGCGGGAATGCGCACGCCGGCCACGTGCAGGCGATAATAGAGGTCCTCGCGGAAGGCGCCCTGCCGTACCAGCGCCGGCAGGTCCACCTTTGAGGCGGCCACCACGCGGATGTCCACCCGCCGCGTCTCGTTGGTGCCCAGCGGCGCGATCTCGCGCGCTTCCAGCACCCGCAGCAGCTTCACCTGCAGCGCCGGCGACATGGCCTCGATCTCGTCGAGGAAGAGGGTGCCGCCATTGGCGTGCTCGATGCGCCCCACCCGTTTCTTGAGCGCGCCGGTGAAAGCGCCGGCCTCGTAGCCGAACAATTCGCTTTCGATGACGGTTTCCGGCAGCGCCCCGCAATTGACCGCGACGAACGGCCTTGAGGCGCGGCGGCTCCAGCGGTGGAGCGCGTTCGCCACCACCTCCTTGCCGGAGCCGGTCTCGCCCTCCACCAGCACGTCCACGTCGGCGTCCGCGATCTGGCGCAGCATCTGGCGCATGCGCGCCATCACCGGGGTGGCGCCGAGCAGGGGCATGTCCTCGCTGGCGGTCTCCACCGCGCGCTTCAGCTCCCGGTTTTCCAGCACCAGGCGCCGCCGGTCGAGGGCGTGGCGCACGCTGGTGAGGAGCCGATCGTTGGCATAGGGCTTGGCGAGGAAGTCGTAGGCGCCCTCGCGCATGGCATCCACCGCCATGGCGATGTCGCCGTGGCCGGTGATGAGGATAACGGAGAGGTCGGAATCCACGCGCCGGAGCCGCCGGAACAGCTCCAGCCCGTCGATGCCCGGCATGCGCACGTCGCTGACCACCACGCCGGGGAAATCGGCACCGATCTCCTCCAGCGCGGCGAGCGCGGAGGCGTAGCCGGTGACGGTGAGGCCCGCCAGCATCAGCGCCTGCACGTTGGCGGCGCGCAGCAGGTCGTCGTCGTCGATGAAGGCGACATCGCTCATGAGGTTGCCTCGGAAGCCCTCGGTAACGTGATGGTGAAGACGGCGCCGCCCGCATTGGCCACGGCCAGCGTGCCGCCCGATTCGGAAATGATGTCCTTGGAGATGACAAGGCCCAGTCCCAGCCCCTGCGGCTTGGTGGTGGTGAAGGGCAGGAACAGCGCCCCCAGCACTTCCGGCGGCAGGCCGGGGCCGTTGTCGGCCACGGTGACCACCACCTTGTCCGCACCGGTGGCGGAGGCGATGCGGATCGCGCCGTCCCGGCGCGTGTCGAGGGCCTCGGCGGCATTCTGGATGAGGTTGACGAACACCTGCTCCAGGCGGACGCGGTCGCCCGTCACCTGCACCTCTGGCACATCCAGGGCGACGCTCAGGGTGATGTCGTTCTGCAGCAGCCGGTAGCGCAGCAGCAGCAGCGCGCCGTCCACCACGGTGCCCAGCCCCACCGGTTCGAGGCGCGCGGCGGACTTGCGGGCGAAGGCGCGCAATTCCCCGGTGATGGCGCCGATGCGCTCGGTGAGCATGGCGATGGTCTCAAGATTCTCCACCGCGGGGCCGGTCTGGCCCTGCGCCAGGAACGTGCGGGAATTCTCGGCGAAGGTGCGGATGGCCGCCACCGGCTGGTTCACCTCATGGGCGACGCCGGCGGCGATCTGGCCCAGAACGGCGAGCTTGGAGGCCTGCACCAACTCGTCCTGCAGGGCATCGATGGCGAGGCGGGCGCGCCGGCGCTCCTCCATCTCGGTGCGCAGCTGGGCGTTGGCGGCGCTCAGTTCGGCGGTGCGGTCGGCGACCCGGGCCTCCAGCTCGCGCCGGGCCTCGGCCTCCCGCGCCTCGGCGCGGGCGCGGCGGCGGCGGCGGGTGCGCCACAGCCCGGCCGAGCCGATGGCGACCACGCCGAGAAGGGCGGCGGAGGTGCGCGCCGCGGTGGCGGCGAGGTTGGTGGTGGCCGCCGTGGGCGCGAGCACGGACAGGCTCCAGTCGGTGGTGGGCACAAGGAGGGAGGATTCGAGGAAATCCTCCCGCTTGGCCTGGCCCGGCAGCCGCACCCGCTTCACCGCCGGATCGGCGGCAGTGGGGTCGAGGTCGAGCAGGTCGAGGGGGGCGTCGCCGAACTGGAGGCTTTCGCGGATCGCCTCGCGCTCCACCGGGTCGAGGGGCTGGGTGGTGCGGAAGCGGAAGCCGGGCACGCTGGAGATGAGCACGATGTGGCGGGCATCGGTGACGAAGGTGGGCTCGGGGAAGCGCCGCCACTCGTCCTCCAGCGCGTCGAACTCGGCTTTCAGGACCAGCACGCCGATGGGCACGCCGTCGGCCTCCACCCGCTGGGCGAGATAGAGGCCGGGGCGGCGGCTGACGGTGCCGAATGCGAAATGCTCGGCCCGGCCCTGCGCGAGGGCGAGGCGGAAATAGGGGCGGAAGCCGTAGTCGCTGTTCAGGAAGCTCTCGGGGGTGCGGTAGTTGCTCGCCACGATGGTGTGGCCGTCGGCATCGATGAGATAGATGACGCCGGTGCGGGTGCCGGCCGCCAGCTGCTCGAACCTCTTGTTCAGGGCATCGATGCGCGCCGCATTGCCGGTTTCCAGCGCCCGGCGCACATCCGGGTCCTGGGCCAGGGCGAAGGGCAGGGAGCGCTGCTTCTCGATCTCGCTGCGCAGCACCGCCACGCGCAGGGCGGCGGCGGTGGCCGCGCTCGCCTCCACCTGGGCGAGGGCCCAGCGGCGGGCGGCATAGTCCGCTGCCCGGTCGAGCCCCAGCAGGATGACGGCGACGGCCACCACCACCCCCGCCGCCATGAGGACGGGCCGCCGGCGCGTCACCGGCCGACCTTCGCTGAGGGACGCGTCCACTCCCGATTCCCGCTCTCGAATGTGTGCGATTTTCCGCACTCCATTGGGAGTGAGAGTGCATCCATCCGCACGCCAAGTCGAGCCAAATTCCGCGGCGCTGAAAAATTCACATGGGTTCGCAATGGTCTAACAAAGATGCGCGTCTGACGCGGGACTGGCATGCAGCTTGCGCAAGAGGGAGCGTACCCGGCGTCCTGCGCCATCCCGTCAACGAAGCATCCGGCGTCCGCAGTGCCCATCGCAAGAGGCACCCCGGCCCCGGTGGAGGAACTCTCCAATGGCCCATGCAATTCCCGCCATGGCGGTGCCGGCGCATCCGCGCAAGTTCTACCACCACCTGTATTTTCAGGTCATCATCGCCATTATCGCCGGCATTCTGCTCGGCCATTTCTACCCGGATGTGGGCGCCAGCCTGAAGCCGCTCGGCGACGCCTTCATCAAGCTCGTCAAGATGGTGATCGCCCCGGTTATCTTCCTCACCGTGGTCACCGGCATCGCCGGCATGCGGGACCTCGCCAAGGTCGGGCGCGTGGCCGGCAAGGCGATGATCTACTTCCTCACCTTCTCCACCCTCGCCCTGCTCATCGGCCTCGTGGTGGCGAACGTGGTGCAGCCCGGCGCGGGCCTCAACATCGATCCCGCGAGCCTCGATCCGAAGGCGGTGGCGACCTATACGTCGAAGGCCCATGATTCGACCATCATCGGCTTCCTGATGAACATCATCCCGACGACGCCGATCTCGGCGCTGGCCTCGGGCGACATCCTGCAGGTGCTGTTCTTCGCCGTGCTGTTCGGCATCGCCCTGGGCGGCGTCGGCGATGCCGGCGAGCCGGTGATGAAGATCCTGAACTCGGCCTCGGCGGCCATGTTCCGCCTGGTGGCGATCCTGATGAAGGCGGCCCCCATCGGCGCCTTCGGCGCCATGGCCTTCACCATCGGCAAATACGGCATCGGCTCGGTGGCGAACCTCGCCATGCTGATCGTCACCTTCTACATCACCGCGGCCCTGTTCATCTTCGTGGTCCTCGGCCTGGTGGCGCGCTACAACGGCTTCTCCCTGTGGAAGCTGCTGAAGTATATCCGCGAGGAACTGCTCCTCGTGCTCGGCACCTCCTCCTCGGAAGCCGCCCTGCCGGGCCTGATGCTGAAGATGGAGCGCGCCGGCTGCGCCAAGTCGGTGGTGGGCCTGGTGATCCCCACGGGCTATTCGTTCAACCTCGACGGCACCAACATCTACATGACGCTGGCGGCCCTGTTCATCGCGCAGGCCACCGGCATCCACCTGTCCTTCGAGGAGCAGATCCTGCTGCTGCTGGTGGCCATGCTCTCGTCCAAGGGCGCGGCGGGCATCACCGGCGCCGGCTTCATCACCCTGGCGGCGACCCTCTCCGTGGTGCCCTCGGTGCCGGTGGCGGGCCTCGCCCTCATCCTCGGCATCGACCGCTTCATGTCCGAGTGCCGGGCCATCACCAACTTCATCGGCAATGCGGTGGCCACCATCGTGGTCGCCCGCTGGGAAGGCGAACTGAACAAGGACCAGCTCAGCCGCGCCCTCAACGGCGAGCACTTCTCGCTGGAAGACGAGCTGGAAGACGGGATGGCGACCAGCGGCGCCACGGCCGTGGCGGCCGAGTGAGCTTGTCCTGACGCCCTCCGGCGAGTTCCGCCTCTCCCTGGAGAGGCGGGCGGGGGCTCGCTGGACCCGGACCGCAAGGTCCGCTACCGCCTCCCCCCAAGGGAAGGCGGTTTCTTTTTCGCGGATGCGCGGTGCGCCTTGACGGCCGGCCGGCGCCGATGACATCGAAGGCTCCGACGCAACGGGGCCGCACGCCATGACGGAGCAGATCGCGCCACGTGCGCAGGAGAAACGCGCGCAGGAGACAGGCGCGCACGGGACCAGCGCGCCGCCCGGCTCGCCCGGCGAAGTGTTCGGCGCCTTCCTCAAGCTCGGCCTCACCTCCTTCGGTGGTCCCGTCGCCCATCTCGGCTATTTCCGCGACGAGCTGGTGCTGCGCCGGCGCTGGATGGACGATGCGGCCTATGGCGATCTGGTCGCCCTGTGCCAGTTCCTGCCGGGCCCCGCCTCCAGCCAGCTCGGCTTCGCCCTCGGTCTGCTGCGCGGCGGCGGGCTGCTGGGCGGGCTCGCCGCCTGGGCCGGCTTCACCCTGCCCTCGGCCATTGCTCTCACCGCCTGCGCGCTGGGCGCCGCGAGCCTTGCCGGCACCGACGGCGTGCTGCATGGCCTCAAGCTCGTGGCCGTGGCCGTGGTGGCGCAGGCGGTGTGGGGGATGACGCGCACCCTGACGCCGGATCGCGCCCGCGCCGGCATCGCCCTCGCCGCGCTCGCCCTCGTGGTGTTCGCGGGCAGTGCCCTGGGGCAGGTGGTGGCCATCGCGCTGGGCGCCCTCGCCGGGCTCATCCTGTGCGCCGAGGCGGCACCCGCACGCGCGGATGTGCCGGGCGCGAGCGTCCAATTGCCGACCTTGGCGGTGCCGCTCTCCCGGCGCACGGGCGCCCTGTTGCTCGCCCTGTTCGCGGCGTTGCTGGTGGTGCCGCCGGTGATCGCGGCGGCGACCGGCGTCCAGGCCCTCGCCCTGTTCGATGCCTTCTACCGCTCCGGCGCGCTGGTGTTCGGCGGCGGGCACGTGGTGCTGCCTTTGCTCCAGGCCGAGGTGGTGGCGCCCGGCTGGGTTTCCGCCTCCACCTTCCTCGCCGGCTATGGCCTGGCGCAGGCGGTGCCCGGCCCGCTCTTCACCTTCGCCGCCTATCTCGGCGCGGCCATGGGGCCTGCGCCCAATGGCATCGTCGGGGCAGCCATCGCGCTCATCGCCATCTTCCTGCCGGGGCTGCTGCTGGTGACCGGCATGCTGCCGTTCTGGGACCAGCTGCGGCGCCGCGCCCGCGCCCAGGCCGCCATGCGCGGCGCCAATGCGGCGGTGGTGGGCCTGATTGGCGCTGCACTCTACAGCCCGGTCTTCACCGGCGCGGTGTTCGGCGCGCCGGATTTCGTGGCGGCGGTGGCCGGCTTCCTGCTGCTGACGGTGTGGCGTTTCCCCCCGCTTGCGGTGGTCGCGCTGCTGGCGGGTGCCGGGATCTTCCTCGGCTGATACCAAAGGCCGGTGAGCTTTGCTCATGGGCCTTTGGCCAAGCCCGCGCGGCGCTTGAGCGTGACCCACTCGGCACCGGTCGAAGACCGGGGCCGAAGGTATGAGGTCCGCTCAGCGGCGGCGGCGCTGGCGCGCGCGCTGGTCCTCGAGCTTCAGGCGCACCGTGTCGAGGGCGCGGATGGTGTCTTCCAGCCGCTTGGCGATGGCGCGCCGCATCTTGGCGGTGGCGTCCGGGAAGCGCTCCAGCATGGCGACGAAGGCGGCGCGGGGGATATTCAGCACCTGAACGTCGGCGGCGGCCACCGCCGTCACCGGGCGGGGCGTGGGCACGATGAGGGCGGTCTCGCCGATGAGCGTGCCGGGCCCGACCTCCTTGAGGAGGCGCGGCGCGTCCGCCTTGCGGTCGTCCAGGAGGCGGATGTGGCCGGAGGCGACCACATAGGCGCAGTCGGCGATCTCACCCATGCGGAACAGGGTCTCGCCCCTCGCCAGGGTCTCGGTCCGCGCGTCGGCCGCCAGCAGGCGCAGCGCCTCGCTGTTCAGCATGTCGAAGGTGGTGACTTCGCGGAGCAGCGCGATGTCCTTCTCGATGCTCACCGAAGGTGTTTCCTCACGTTTTGGGGCCGCAGGATGTGCAACGTGCATCCCGACGGCTCAGGGCACCAGCTTGTAGCCGCCGGCCTGGGTTGCGAGCAGTGTGGGGTTGGAGGGATCGGGCTCGATCTTCTGGCGCAGGCGATAGATGTGGGTTTCCAGCGTATGCGTGGTTACCCCGGAATTATAGCCCCACACTTCCTGCAGCAGCGTCTCGCGCGGCACCGGCGTCTTTCCGGCGCGGTAGAGATAGCGCAGGATCGCCGTCTCCTTCTCGGTCAGGCGGATCTTGGAGCCGCGGTCGGTGAGCAGCAGCTTGGCGCCGGGCCGGAAGGAATAGGGGCCGATGGCGAACACCGCGTCCTCGCTCGCCTCGTGGGAGCGCATCTGCGCCCGCAGGCGCGCCAGCAGCACGGCGAAGCGGAACGGCTTGATGATATAGTCGTTGGCCCCGGCCTCGAGGCCCAGGATGGTGTCGCTGTCGGTGTCGTGCCCAGTGAGCATGAGAATGGGCGCCTTGAAGCCGGCGCGCCGCATCAGGCGCACCGCCTCGCGCCCGTCCATGTCGGGCAGGCCCACATCCATGATGACGAGATCGATGGCGCCGTTCTTCGCCAGTTCCATGGCGCCGGCGGCGGTCTCGGCGGGCACCGGCTCGAACTCGTCCTGGAGCGCGAGCTGCTCGATCAGGGCGTCGCGCAGCTCCGGGTCGTCTTCGACCACCAGGATTTTCCACGCATTGGGCATTCAATTCCTCCTGCGCCCTTGCAGGCGCGCGAATCGCGCAAGTAGAGCATGCCCATGGCTTGGCGCAAATTTCCATCCATGGACCGGCGTCGGGGGGTATCACATTACGTCATGGTTGCGCGATATCCTGTGGGCATCTCCCAAATCACGGTGCGGCGGCGTCCGGGCGCCCCTCATCTCGGCATTTTGCGCTGCGGCGGCCTTTCCATTCCGGTGGCGCTCGGGCGCTCCGGCGTCGCCTTCGACAAGCGCGAGGGTGACGGGCGAACCCCGGCCGGACGCTGGCGGATCGAACGTCTCCTCTTCCGGCCGGACCACGGCCCGCGGCCGGTGACGCACCTGCCCTGCCGGCCGCTGAAGCCGAGCGACGGCTGGTGCGATGACGCCGCCGACCGGCGCTACAATCGTCCCGTGGCGCTCCCCATTGGCGGCACCCGCAAGGTCTCCCACGAACGCATGTGGCGGGACGATGGGCTCTACGACCTGGTGCTGGTGCTCGATCATAACACCTGCCCTCGGGTGGCGGGGCGGGGCTCGGCGGTGTTCGTCCATCTGGCACGTCCCGGCTTTCGGCCCACCGAGGGCTGCGTGGCGCTCCGGCGGGCGGACATGCTGCGGCTGCTGTCCCGGCTGTCCCGCGCGTCCCGGCTGCTGATCGAGGTGTGAGCGTCTTTCCCGGGCGCTGGGCCGGGTGCTATATGAATCGTTCTAAAAAGCGCGTCCGCCCAACCGCGCCGCGTGCAAACCCCACAACGCCCGGGATGCCATGCCCTTCTCCTCGCCACGGAATGCGGACCTGTCGCCGCCGCGGGTCGGCCTGTTCTGCACCTGCCTCGTGGACATGATCCGCCCCTCGGTGGGGTTCGCGGCGGCCAAGCTGCTGGAGGAGGCCGGCTGCGACGTGGACGTGCCGGCGCAGACCTGCTGCGGCCAGCCCGCCTTCAATTCCGGCGACCGGGCCACCGCCCGCGCGCTGGCCGAGCAGGTGATCGCGGCGTTCGAGAATTTCGATTATGTGGTGGCCCCGTCCGGCTCCTGCGCCGGCATGATCAAGGCCCATTATCCCGAGCTGTTCACCGGCGAGCCGGACTGGACGGGGCGGGTGGACCGCTTCTGCGCCAAGGTCCACGAGCTGGTGTCGTTCCTGGTGGACGTGCGCGGGGTGACGCGCGTTGATGCCGCCTATGACGGCACCGTCACCTATCACGACAGCTGCTCCGGCCTGCGGGAGCTGGGGGTGAAGGACCAGCCGCGCGCCCTGCTCGCCTCGGTGGAGGGACTGACCCTGTCCGAGATGGTCGATGCCGACACCTGCTGCGGCTTCGGCGGCACCTTCTGCGTGAAGTATCCGGATGTCTCCAACGCCATCGTGGAGAAGAAGGCGGCCAACATCGTCGCCTCGGGGGCGGATACGCTGCTGGCCGGCGATCTCGGCTGCCTCATGAACATGGCCGGCAAGCTCCAGCGCCAGGGTCGCCCGGTGGTGGCGCGCCACGTGGCCGAGGTGCTCGCCGGCATGGGCGACGCCCCCGCCCTCGGCGAGCCCGCTTCGGAGAAAGCCCCATGAGCGTCGAGATCACCTCGCCCCGCTTCAAGGACAATGCGAAACGCGCCCTCGCCGATGGGCCGCTGCAGGCGGCACTGTCCAAGGTCGGGCCTGGCTTTATCGGCAAACGGACGGCGGCGGCGGACAAGCTGCCCGAGTTCGACGCCCTGCGCGACAGCGCGCGGGACATCAAGGACCACACCCTGGCCCACCTCGACCTCTATCTGGAGCGGTTCGAGGAGAAGGTGAAGGCGGCCGGCGGCCACGTGCATTTCGCCGTGGACGCGGCCGACGCGCGGGACATCGTCACGAAGATCTGCCGCGACCTCGGCGCGCGGACCGTGACCAAGGGCAAGAGCATGATCTCGGAAGAGATCGGCCTTAACGATCACCTCTCAGCCGCCGGCATCGAGCCGGTGGAGACGGATCTCGGCGAATATCTCATCCAGATCCGCGGCGAGGCGCCGTCCCACATCATCGCGCCCGCTATCCACCTCAACAAGGAGCAGGTGGAGGAGGACTTCCGCCGCGTCCATACGCACCTCGCCCCCGAGCGCAACCTGTCCGAGCCCACGGCGCTTCTGGCCGAGGCGCGGGGCGAGCTGCGCCAGAAGTTCCTGGTGGCGGACGTGGGCATCACCGGCGCCAACTTCCTGGTGGCGGAGACCGGCACCTCCATCATCGTCACCAACGAGGGCAACGGCGACCTCACCCAGACCCTGCCCAAGGCGCACATCGTGCTGGCCTCGCTGGAAAAGCTGGTGCCGACGCTGGAGGACGTGAGCCAGCTTTTGCGCGTGCTCGCCCGCTCGGCCACCGGGCAGGAGATGAGCGTCTACACCACCTTCTCCACCGGCCCCCGCCGCCCCGGTGATCCGGACGGGCCGGGCGAATATCACGTGGTGATCCTCGACAACGGCCGCTCCGGCATGCTCGGCGGCCCGCTGAAGGAGATGCTGCGCTGCATCCGCTGCGGCGCCTGCATGAACCATTGCCCAGTCTACCACGCGGTGGGCGGGCATGCGTATGGCTGGGTCTATCCCGGCCCCATGGGATCGGTGCTGACGCCGGCGCTCATCGGCATCGAGAAGGGCGCCAACCTGCCCAATGCCTCCACCTTCTGCGGCCGCTGCGAGGAGGTGTGCCCGGTGCGCATCCCCCTGCCCAAGCTCATGCGGCACTGGCGGGAGAAGGAATTCGAGCGGCACCTCACCCCGGCGCCCCAGCGCTACGGCCTCGCCGTGTGGGGCTTCTTCGCGCGGCGCGGCTGGCTCTACCGGCCGGCCACGGGCCTCGCCATGACGCTGCTTTCCGTCCTCGGCCGCAAGAAGGGGCGCTTTGCCGCCCTGCCGCTCGCCGGCGGGTGGACCGGCCACCGCGATTTCCCCGCGCCCGAGGGCGGCACCTTCCAGGCCCAGTGGCGCGCCCAGCGGGCCGCGCGCAATACCCGGCACGCCAACAGGGACGCCAAGAAGGACGCCCGCCCATGACCTCTTCCCGCGACACGGTCTTCGCCTCGGTCCGCCGCGCGCTGGGTGTCACCTCGCAGGAGGCGCCGCGCCGGCAGGAGGCGGACGGGCGGCTCGCCGGCCATCCCCGCGGCCTCGTGCCCGCCCGCGCCCAGCTGCCGGCGGCGGCGCGGCTCGCCTTGTTTAAGGACATGGTGGTGGCCGCCGCGGCGAGCATCGATCATCTGCCGAGCGCGGACGATGTGCCCGGCGCGGTCGCTTCCTACCTGCGGGGGCGCAACCTGCCGCCCACCATCCTGCGCGGGGGCGACGCCCGGCTGGCGGCCCTGCCGTGGCACCGCGAGCCCAACCTCGATGTGTGGATCGGTCCGTCCGACGGGCGGCAGCTCGCCGGCCTCTCCCATGCGTTCGCGGGCGTCGCGGAATCCGGCACGCTGGTGATGCTCTCCGGACCGGACAATCCGAGCACCCTGAACCTTTTGCCCGATCACCATTTGGTGGTGCTGGACGCAGCCGATGTGGCCGGTGACTACGAGAGCGTATGGACGCGGATCCGCGAGCGGTTCGGGCCAGGGGTGATGCCGCGCACGGTGAACTGGATCACCGGGCCGTCGCGCTCCGCCGACATCGAACAGACGCTGCTCCTGGGCGCCCATGGTCCGCGCAGCCTGCATGTGCTGTTGGTGGGCGGGGCCTGACGCGGACGATTGGGAAAAGTGCGGGGCCGGGCGTGGGGGTTCGACCGCGACAGGTGGAACCCATCTGCCGCGAACAGGTCGAACCACAATTCCTCGATCTGGTGACCCACTGGGCCTATCCGGTGAACCCAGATGCACCGGGTGGGCATTATCTGTTTGTTTTACGTGGTTCCAGACGCAAAGCCGCCGCACACTTTTGCTGGAACTGCGCTAGAGCGTTTTCGAGCGAAGTGGATACCGGTTCGCGTAAAGAAAACGCGTCAAAACAAAACTCTAGAGCGATTGCCGTGAGCCAGTGCGAACGGAAAACGCGCTAGCCCGCCAGCCCGCGCACCCACATGCCCACGGCCACGCCAATGGGAACGCTGACCAGAACGGCCGTTGCGATGGTGAGGTGCCCGCCGAAGACGAGGCCCATCACCGCGCCGGAGATGGCCGACAAGGCGGCCACGATCAGCACGCTGCCGGGCGGGCGCGAATCGGGTGCCTCCGGTTCGGGCCGTCGCGCCTGTTGGGCGCGCTTGAACTCCGTGTCCGACCTGAGGTTCGCGAGAACCTGAAGGTCTGGAGGAAAGCCGCGTCCGTCGCGCTGGACGATTGAGCCCGTGAGATGTGCGTTCACGTTTGTGCCCTCACCAAGAGGCATTCTTAGTCGAAGCTTAACTTTATACAACCTATGTACGCATTCGGTAGTGTTAAAATACCTACACTACAAGTTTACCTTTGGTCGGGCGCCGCTGCGGCCTGATGCAGGCGCGCCACGGGGTGGTGAAAAATGCAGCCTTCTCCCAAGGTTGTGCGCCGGGTAACCGATCCGCAGTTGCCCAGCCCGTATTTTGGCGGCAGAACTCGGTCACCATCAAGGACGGTGCTCACCATGAAGTCTGGCTTGCGCTTCGCCAAGGCGCTGCTTGCAGCGCTCATTGTAATCTGTGCCGCCCAGCCCGCGCTGGCCCAGCAGAACCGCGGCCACGTCTATTTGCTGCGCGGCCTGGCCAATGTCTTTTCGCTGGGCATGGACGATCTGGCCGCCAAGATGAATGGGCGCGGGATCATCGCCACGGTGCACGAATACGGCCAGTGGCAGCAGCTCGCCGATGCGGCCGCCGCCGAGAGCCGGGCCACCGGTAATTCGCCCATCGTCATCATCGGCCACTCGCTGGGCGCGGATGCCGCCATCGAGATGGCCGAGCGCCTCACCGCCCTCGGCGTGCCGCCGAAGCTGGTGGTGACCTTCGATCCGGTGGGCGTCACCCAGGTGGGTCGGTCGCTGGGCTATTTCGTGAACTATTACCAGTCCACCAACGGCTACGGTAAGCGCCTCACCGCCGGCCCCGGCTTCCGCGGCAACATCGTGAACCGCAACCTCGACGCCATCGGCTCCATCGATCATTTCAACATCGAAAAGGCGCCGCGGCTGCATGAGGAGGTCATCAGCCAGGTGCGGTCCATCACCAACAAGCCGAAGCCCAAGCCCAAGCCCGCGGCACCGGCGGCCCCCGCCGCCGAGCCGTCCGCGCCCGGCACCCAGGCGGCCGCCAAGCCCGGCGCGCCGGGCTGAGCCCGCAGGCCGACGCCTGTTTCGAGGGCGCGGCTTCAAGGCAGGCATCTGGATCAATCGACGCCGGCCGGCTCCTCGCCGCGCCGGCGTTTTTCTTGAGAGACTGGAGATCACACGCCAAGGGCGCGCAGGCCCGCCGCCGTCGCCATGGCGGCGACCACGGCGAGGAGGTCGCTGCGTGTGAGCTTCGCGGCGAGAAAGGCGGCGCCGAGGCCCGCCAGCATGGCGGCATCGCCGTGGACCGCGCCGGGCGCCAGCAGCGCCACCAGCACCGCCCCCGGCAGGCAGTCCAGCACCCGCCGCACCCGCGGCGTCACCGGGATGAGCCGCATCAGGAAGAAGCCCGCCGACCGGTTGAAGGCGGTGGCGAGCGCCATCACGCAGATGGCGGCGAGGGTTTGCGGATCAACGGTCATCGTCGGTGAACCCGCCTGCGAGCGCACCGGCCAGGGCGCCGATGACGATGAACCACCACCCCGCCAGCACGAACGAGACCGCGATCGAGACCGCAGCCGCCACGCCCCAGCCCACCGCCTCGCGCCGGCCCTTCCAGTTGGGCAGCAGCATGGCGACGAAGAAGGCCGGCACCACCAGGTCGATGCCCACCGCCTTGGGATCGGGAATGCCGCCGCCGATGGCGTGCCCGGCCGCGGTGGAAACCACCCACAGGGCCCAGGTGAGCAGCCCCGAGCCGACGAAATAGCCGGCGTCGTTGCCACCCTCCTGATGGTAGCGCATGGCGGCGGCCCAGTTGTTGTCCGCCATCAGCAGCAGGGAGGGGTAGGTCTTCCAGGCCGGCATGGACCACAGCCAGGGCCGCATGGACGCCCCCATGAGCACATGGCGCATGTTGACGGTCATGGTCAGCAGGCCGAGGGCGATAAGGGTGGCCGGCGTCCACTGCTCCCGCCAGCCTTCGAGGGCCACCATCTGGGCGAGGCCGGCAAAGACGAGGCCGCTGGAAAGGACGGCCTCCAGCATGGAGAAGCCCTTCTGCACCGAGGCGGCGCCGAACGCCATGCCGAAGGCGGCGAGCCCCGGCATCAGCGGAATGGTCTCGCGCGCGCCGTGCAGCATGCCGTGCAAGGTGAGGGGAACGGGGGGCGGCTTGGTCATGGGC
>NZ_JAIVFO010000495.1 GCF_029991245.1 Xanthobacter autotrophicus | reverse complement strand
CTTTGAAGCTAGCTCAACGGCCGATACCTCCGACTCGCATCCTCGCATGGTCAAGCTTCCGGCGTGCCCACCAGGCCACAGCCTACCAAGCCCATCTCAAACCGAAAACGCAACTGTAGTGTTAGGCGGTGTGGACGGTTTCGCGCCGGTTGAGCGGGAGGGGATTCCCTTTTTGTCCTTTCGGTGATTCATAGCGGGTCGGCTTTTGGCGAGGTCGACCATGCTGACGCGGATGACGGATGAGGATTG
>NZ_JAIVFO010000494.1 GCF_029991245.1 Xanthobacter autotrophicus | reverse complement strand
TGCTCGTAGAGCCGGCTGACGAGGTGGAACAGGAGCTGTCCGCCCCCGGACTGCTCGCCAACGATCCTGCCCTCCTGGCGAAGCTCGATCCGGTCGGCATAGGCGCGGAGCTCGACCGGCCGCCCCAGGGAGTGTCAGGAATTTCGTGTGGGGGCGGCGGGTTGAAGATCAGGCCGCCATGGCCTTTGTGAAGCGCTCGCCGAAGATGACGGCGAACTGCGCCTTTGCCATCGCCCATTCACGAGGTGCCATCT
>NZ_JAIVFO010000493.1 GCF_029991245.1 Xanthobacter autotrophicus | reverse complement strand
CGGCGAGCACACCAAGCGGGACTATGTCCGCCAAGTCGCGGAGTTCACCGCCTTCCTCGGCCGGGCTCCGGACCAGGCCGAGCCCGAGGACCTGCGCCGCTACCAGCTGCATCTGGCGAGCTTCGGTCACACGGCCGGCCATCAGCCCGCTGCGGCAGCGGATGATCGAGGATATGACGATCCGCCGGTTCGGCGAGCACACCAAGCGGGACTATGTCCGCCAAGTCGCGGAGTTCACCGCCTTCCTCGGCCGG
>NZ_JAIVFO010000492.1 GCF_029991245.1 Xanthobacter autotrophicus | reverse complement strand
GGGTCGATGGTTCAATCTCATCTGCTTGCATTCCGATTTCTCGGAACGCGATCACATTCAACAAGGCTTGTAAATTGTTTTGCAAGCCTTTTTTTATTTCCAGTGGTAGAGCACTCCGATTTGCAATCGGAGGGGTCGATGGTTCAATCTCATCTGCTTGCATTCCGATTTCTCGGAACGCGATCACATTCAACAAGGCTTGTAAATTGTTTTGCAAGCCTTTTTTTATTTCCAGTGGTAGAGCACTCCGATTTGCAAT
>NZ_JAIVFO010000491.1 GCF_029991245.1 Xanthobacter autotrophicus | reverse complement strand
GCGCCAGGCCGGCGGCGTCGATGCGCTGCACCCCGGCGCGCTGCGCCACCGCGGCGGCGCGCTCCCGGGCGGCGGCCAGGGTGCCAGGCGAGGGCTCGGGCAGTGGCGTGGAACGGCCGTGGGCGAGCGTGCGCTCCTGCGACTGCGCTGCGGCCTCCAGCCGCGCCAGGCCGGCGGCGTCGATGCGCTGCACCCCGGCGCGCTGCGCCACCGCGGCGGCGCGCTCCCGGGCGGCGGCCAGGGTGCCAGGCGAGGGCTCGGGCAGTGGCGTGGAACGGCCGTGGGCGAG
>NZ_JAIVFO010000490.1 GCF_029991245.1 Xanthobacter autotrophicus | reverse complement strand
GACCACGGCCGAGGCACTCCGAGGGCTTCGCGAGCACGGGATCGACGTGGTCATGCTCACCGGCGACAACCGGGTCACCGCTGAGGCAGTGGCACGTCGGCTCGGCATCGAACGCGTCGAGGCCGAGGTCCTCCCGGACGACAAGAGCAAAGTCGTCACCAGGCTGCGGGAGGCTGGCAAGGTCGTGGCGTTCGCCGGTGACGGCGTCAACGACGCGCCCGCCCTCGCCGCAGCGGACGTCGGCCTCGCCATGGGCACGGGCACCGACGTGGCCATCGAGAGCGCCGGCGTGACCCTCCTCAAGGGAGACCTGACCGGGATCCTCCGGGCCCGGAGCCTGTCCCAGGCCACCATGGCCAACATCCGGCAAAACCTGGTG
>NZ_JAIVFO010000489.1 GCF_029991245.1 Xanthobacter autotrophicus | reverse complement strand
CTCGTGGCCACCGCGGCCGCGCAGGGTGCCGCCTTCATCGGTCTGAGCCCGCTGCACGCCCTCCGCATGGACCGGGCCGACCTCGCCAGCCCCTACAGCCCCTCCAGCCGGCTCGCGCTCAATCCGCTGTTCATCGACGTGACGGCGATGCCCGAATTCCTGCGCAGCGCGCCCGCGCAGGCACTGTACGCGGACGGTGCCTTCCAGCAGCGCCTGGAGGCGCTGCGCGGCGCGGAGGCCGTGCAGTACGCCGACGTCGCCGCCGCCAAGGAGGAGATGCTCGCCCTGCTTTGGGAAGAATTCCGCCAGGGCGACTGGAAAACGCTCAGCCCGCGCGGCGTCGCCTTCCAGGCCTTCCTGCAGGAGCACGACGCCACCC
>NZ_JAIVFO010000004.1 GCF_029991245.1 Xanthobacter autotrophicus | reverse complement strand
GCTCAATAACTCCATGTCGATCACTCCGCTGTCCCCCGCGATGCCGCGTGAGACGTGGTGAAAACATGGGTCACTTCTCGATGGAAAAATCCGTGCCTACCGGGTCAACTCTCAGTGGAAATCAACAGAGTTACAGGATTTTGCGTTCTCGCAGCGCGCCGTTGTTGAAGATGACTGAGATCGCAGTGTATCAGTCGACAGGAACCGCGGCAGGCTTGTCGGAGCGCCGTTCGGTTTGCCCTGGCCCACATCATCCCGACGATGGCGACTGGTATCGCCCGGCACCACACGTTAAGGTTCCAGGTCTGCTCCGAGCCCTGATGGGAGCAGGCACGGCGGGGTGGTAGGCGAACCTTACCATCCCGCCTCCAGCCCATCGTGGTTCAGGGGCTCGCACTGTTCAGGACCGTGATGCAGACGTTGGGCTGCCTAAATTCCGTAATGGGCCGGGCGGTTTGGTCCGGCTTCGAGCGCAGGATTTGTTCCGGCTGTGATCGTGCCGGAGGTCGCGGCGGCGACCGGCCCGCTGATGGCGGACGGCAGCGGCCGGATCGAGATCGTGATGGCGAACGGGCGGCGGGTGCTTGTAGATCGCGATGTCGACGTCCGGGATCTCCGCCCGGTCCAGCGTCACGCCGTAGAAGAAACGCAACGCACAGACCGTCTGGCTCAGCGTCGGCCAGGAAATGCCCTGCGACACCGGATAAACCTGGAACGCACGGACGTCCTCCAGCCCCATCCGATCCGGCGACCAGCCGAAATAACGGCTGAACTTCGCCACCGCATGCAGATAGGATCGTTGCGTCGCGGGCGACAGGTTGCGCAAGCTCATGTCGTCGATCATGCGACGGCGCAGCGGGCTTACCGCTGCCGTGGCTTCAGCCATGGGATGGTCTCCTGGTCAGGGGTTGGTCTCAGCAAACAAACCTTCCCATCAGGAAGCCATTCAAGCCAATGCACGCGCCACTCCCGCGTCAGCGGGTTTGTTCAATCCTTCTCAAACGCCCTCTGAGATAGGTCTGGGCGATGAAATGATCGTAGGCCATCGCTTATAACGATGACTCGGCTTTGCATTGCCGGCGAGGGGGATGCTTTCTCAAGCAGCGTCCTCGAGCTGGATATGCAGTTTGAAGCCCGCCGCCGTCGCCACGTTGACCAGGGCGTCCAGCGAGAACTTGTCGAGCTTTCCGCGCAGGAGATCGTTCAGCCGGGGCCGCGTCAGGCCGAGGCGCTTCGCAGCCTGATCCTGCGGCACGTTCCACGACTTGACCCGCTCGCGGATGCCCAGCAGCAGGTCAGCGCGCGCCGTCAGATTCGCCGCCTCTGCCGGCGTATCGGCCAGCGCGTCAAAGACGCTATCGAAGACTTCAACATTCACAATTTCGGCGTTCATTGTTCCGCCTTCCAAGTTTTCAGCCGTTTCGCGGCTAGATCAATGTCCTTTTGTGCAGTCTGTTGCGTCTTTTTCTGGAATGCATGAAGCACAAGCACCCGATCCGGCAACGTCGCCAAATAGATCACGCGAAACGCGCCTGATGCCTCTCTGATCCTTATTTCCCTAACGCCCGCCCCGACCGTCTTCATGGGTTTCCAGTCGGACGGTTCGAGGCCCGTTTGCACCGCCCGGAGTTCAACGCCCGCGCTACAGCGTGCGTCGTCTGGGAAGTTTCGTAGAACCTCGCGGCTGTCACCAAGAAAATGAATCGGCTTTGAGGTCGCAGGCTCCATTTAGGTGAGTGTATCAAAACAGAGACAGTCGCGCAATGTGCAAAAGGCTGGCGCTCGCTTCATGGGACATGCCTCGATCGAACTCCTGTCAGGACGGGAAAATCGCGAGTCGCAGAAATCAACATTATGGAATAAAATCAAGTAGATAGTGTCGTCAGGCTATCCCGGAGACCGCCGTTTGTCACCATCTTCCGGTCTCGGTGAGGCCTGGTATGAATAAGCATCGAAGCAGCGCCCCAACTCATATAGCCGTAACACTTTGATTTGGCCGACGATTTCATTCCGATGGGGGTCCCGATCGGCGCCGATCGGGACCCCCATTATCTGCTAAGTTAACGAACCAGATCAACGGGTTGTCCCTTATCCCACCCGGGGTCCACTTCGGCGCGTTTTCACAGCCGCCCCCAAAAAGCAGCCGATGATGGAGCCGAGCCCGCCGATGATGACGATGAACAGCAGCTGGAACGAGCGGTCGATGGAGAAAGCGTAGGGCTCCCACGAGCGCAGGTTGACGAACGCCCACAGCGCCCCGGCGAGCCCCAGGATGAAGGAGGAGATGGCGAACGCGGTCAGCTTCGACTGCATGGGGCGGATGCCGATGATCTCGGCCGCGATGTCCATGTCGCGGATCGCCATCCATTGCCGGCCGAGATTGCCCCGCACCAGGTTCGCGGCGCCGAGCGCCACGAGGACGGCGATGGCGAGGACGAGCAGACAGCGTTCCACCGGCGAGTCCACGTGCCAGCCGGCGATGACGAGGGGCGGCGCAGTGACCGAGCCGGGGTGACCAAATCGGCGGTGTCGCGTCGCTTCGTGGCGCTGTCGGCCGAAAAAATGAAGGCGTGGATGGCCGCCGACCTTTCCCCGTTGGATCTGCTGGTTATCCAGATCGACGGTATTCATATCGATCAGGACCTGATCCTGCTGGCCGCGGTCGGCGTCGACGGCAACGGCGACAAGCACCCGCTCGGGGTCATGGAAGGGGCGAGCGAGAACGCCGCTGTCTGCCAGGCCCTGCCCAACAACATGGTCGGCCGCGGCCTCGATCCCTCCGTCTGTCGCCTGTTCATCATTGATGGCTCACGCGCCCTGTCGAACGCGATCCGCAACAGCTTCGGGCGAAGGGCGCCGATCCAGCGCTGTCAGGTCCACAAGGCCCGCAACATCACCGAACGGCTGCCGAAATCCCTGCATGCCTCGGTGCGCAGGGCTCTTCGCCAAGCCTGGGAACTCGATGACGCCGACAAGGCCGAAAAGCTGATCCGCAATCTCGCCCGTGGCCTCGAGCGCGAGGCCCCGGGCGTGTCGGCCAGCATCCTGGAGGGCCTCGACGAGATCCTCATCGTCACCCGCCTCGACCTGCCGACCGAGTTGCGTCGATCGCTCGCCTGCACCAACATTATCGAGAACATGAACGGTACCATCCGTCGGATTTGCCGCAACGTGAAGAGATGGCGTGACGCGGCGACGATCCGTCCTTCACGACCCCGTGCCTACGCCTCCCTCGTCCAGCGCGACAAGGGCGAGCACAAACTCATCTGGTCGCGATGGCCGGCCACGGGCGCTCCGCTTCCCGCAAGGCGCCCGCCGCCTACACCCATCGACAGTCAAATCGGCGGCACAGGGAGCGCGACCCCGCAGAAAGCCAGGCGCATCGCAGGCAGCGTCAGCCCACAAAGCGATCGGCTCCTCGGAGGCCGTCGCCGAGTGTTGTCGGTTCGCGTGATATGGAAGACGCTGAAGTGACCGGTCAGCCGTCGCAATCGCGACGTCCCACCGACGCTTCTCAAGTGAGGGACGGTGATCGCGTCACCGATCGTCCTGACGGAGCGAGACGGCATGCACAAAACGAGTGAAGTGCTTGATGTGAATAGACCACCGGCCTCACCCGACGTCGCACCCGACTCAGCCTGGCACGCCCTCGCGCCCGATGCGGTTCTCGACGCGCTTCGCACGACCATCGATGGCCTCTCCGAGCGCGAAGCAACGGGTCGCCTTGAGGCCTATGGTCCCAATCGCCTGCCTCAGGGGACCTCGCGCAGTCCTCTCGCGCGCTTTCTGCTGCAATTTCACAATCTCCTCATCTATGTCCTGCTGGCCGCAGCGGGGCTGGCCGCGGCGATGGGACATGGCACGGACGCCCTCGTGATCCTTGCCGTCACACTTATCAACGCGATCATCGGCTTTGTTCAGGAAGGTCGCGCCGAGAAGGCTCTTGATGCCATCCGCGCGATGATCGACCCGCACGCCTCGGTCATCCGCGACGGCCGCCGTGTCACGGTTGGAGCGGACGCGGTCGTTCCTGGCGACATCCTGATGCTCGAGGCCGGCGACCGGGTGCCGGCGGACCTGCGGCTCCTCAGGGCGCGCAGCCTGAGGGTGGACGAGGCGACCCTCACTGGAGAATCCGTTCCCGTCGACAAATCGGTTCAATCCGTCGATGCCGGCGCCGCACTTGGCGACCGGTTGTCGATGGCCTTCTCCGGCACCTTCGTGACCGGCGGACAGGGAATCGGCGTCGTCGTGGCAACCGGCGCCGCCACCGAGCTCGGGCGGATCAGCACCATGATCGGTGCGGTGACGCAGCTGACCACGCCCCTCATCCGGCAGATGGACCGGTTCGCCCGCCAGATCACCATTGCCGTGCTCGGCATCTCCGCTCTCGTGTTCGCTTATGCCACGCTCGCCCGAGCCTACGACCTGGACGAAGCGTTCATGGTTGTGGTCGGCCTTGCGGTCGCGGCCATCCCCGAGGGCCTGCCCGCGGTGATGACGGTCACGCTCGCCGTCGGCGTCCAGCGCATGGCGCGCCGCAACGCCATCGTCAGGCGCCTGCCCGCCGTCGAGACGCTGGGCTCCGTCTCGGTGATCTGCTCCGACAAGACCGGCACGCTGACCCGCAACGAGATGACCGTGAGCATGGTGGTCACCGCCGACCGAGAGATCGAGGTCGAGGGCGCTGGCTATGCGCCCACGGGCGGCTTCCGGATCAAGGCAGGCGCCCCGCTCGATCCCGCCAGTGATCCGGTTTTGGTGGATCTGTCGCTTGCTGCCCTCCTTTGCAACGATGCTCACCTGCGCCAACGCGGCGAGGACTGGCTGGTCGACGGCGATCCCATGGAAGGGGCACTGCTCTCGCTGGCGATCAAGGCCGGGCACGAACCGACGGCCGTCCGGACCAGCTTCCCCCGCCTGGATGAGATCCCCTTCGATTCCCGGCATCGCTACATGGCGACGCTCCATGCCGGCAACGCGCAGCCGCCGGTGGTCGCCTACGTGAAGGGCGCGCCCGAACGCATCTTCGCCATGTGCAGCCATGTGGCGGCGCTCGACGGCGAGCGGCCGCTCGATCACCGCCTCTGGCACAACCGGATCGATGCCCTCGCCGAAAGTGGCCAGCGGGTCATCGCGATCGCACGGCGCCCCCTGGAGGCGGGCACACAGGAGATTTCGCCGGCCGAGGTCGCTCAAAATCTCACGCTGCTCGGTCTGGTGGGGCTCATCGATCCGCCGCGCCAGGAGGCGGTGGCGGCGATCGCCGAATGCAAGGCGGCGGGCATCAGCGTCAAGATGATCACCGGCGATCACGCCGCGACGGCACGCGCCATCGCGCGCCAACTCGGCCTTGGCGACGATCCGAAGAGCGTGACCGGCCAGGAACTCGATGGGATGGACGATGCCTCGTTCCGCAGGCACGCCCTGGAGGCGACCGTCTTCGCCCGCACCAGTCCCGAGCATAAGCTCCGCCTTGTCGAGGCGCTCCAGCTGGACGGCTCGATCATCGCCATGACGGGCGACGGGGTCAATGACGCGCCAGCGCTGAAGCGTGCGGATGTCGGCGTGGCCATGGGCGGAAAGGGCACCGAGGCCGCCAAGGAAGCCAGCGAGATGGTGCTCGCCGACGACAATTTCGCCTCGATCGTCGCCGCCGTGCGCGAAGGGCGCACCGTCTACGACAACCTCTCCAAGGTGATCGCCTGGACGCTGCCCACCAACGGCGGCGAGGCCGCCACCATCATCCTGGCGATCCTGTTCGGCCTCACGCTTCCCATCACGCCGGTGCAGATCCTCTGGGTCAACATGATCACGGCTGTCACGCTTGGCCTGACCCTCGCCTTCGAACCGACGGAACCGGGGGCGATGCGGCGTCCCGTGCGCCCCGCCCGCCAGGCGCTGCTCTCGGGCCGCCTCCTGTGGCGCATCCTGTTCGTGTCCGCCCTCATGGTCGCCGGGACGTTCGGCATCTATACTTGGGCCACGTCCCGTGGACTGTCGGTCGAGACGGCGCGCACCATGGTGGTCAACACGCTCGTCGTGCTGGAGATCTTCTATTTGTTCAGTGTCCGCTACGTGCATGGCACTTCGCTAACCTGGCAAGGGCTTCTCGGCACGCGGGCCGTGCTGGCCGGTGTCGCCACCGTGGTCGGGGCACAGCTCGCCTTCACCTATCTGCCTCCGATGCAGGCGGTCTTCGGCAGCCGTCCCGTGTCGCTTGGCGATGGCATGGCCATCGTTGCGGTCGGCGTTGCGCTGCTGGTCATCGTGGAGGCGGAGAAGCGGCTTGCTGCCGCGTGGGGCGCGCGGCACGCATGAAAGGGAGGGACCCTTGCGCGAGGATGGCATCTCGCGCGCCGTGACACACCCCGGGCTCTGCGTGACGCTGCGTCTCGTGGTAGAAGGCTGAAAGCGTAGCTTTCGGAGAGATGGCTGACAGTCTATCCAGGGGACGACGATCCGCGGAGGAAACCTTCGATGCTGAAAAACGTGCTGGTCCTGCTCGGCGAGAGCACCTCCAGTGCCGTGGCGAGCGCATATGCCCGGCGGCTCGTCAAGGCGCAGGACGCCCAGATCACATCAGTGTCAGGAGTTGATCTGTCATTCATCGAAGCTCCCATGCCCGGCACCATCGGCGGTGCGGCGTATCACGCGCAGATGGAAACGGGCCTCAAGGCTCAGGCCAAGAAGGCGCGCCGGCGTGTCGCGGAAACCTTTGAGAGAGAGTGTGCCAACGACGGAATCGTACCAAAAGGCATCAGCTTCGACGGCGATCCCTTTGAACAGGTGACGGCCGCAAGCGCGACGTCCGATCTTGTTGTCACCGGTCACGATGTCACTTTTCGCGGCACACAGCGCGAGCGGAACTCCGACACCTTGAATCAGCTGCTTTTCACGACCCCGCGTCCGGTTCTCGTCTGCCCGGATCAGCTTCCCTCCGTAGGCTCCGTCCTCATCGCCTATGACGGAAGCCTGCCGGCCATGCGCGCGCTCCAGCTCTTCGTGCTGATCGGCGCTTGGAAGGGCCGTCGCGTGCAAGTTTCCTCCGTCGATTCGAACCTCCAGACCGCGGAGCGGCTGGCTGGCGAAGCCTCGGCCTACCTCCATCTCCATGGATACGAGGCCGATCCGCGCCCTATCGGCTCCGCGGAGCCCCCCGCGGAGATCATCGGCGTGCAGGCCGCCCATGGCCAGGCCGAGCTTCTGGTCATGGGCGCCTACGGCCATCGCGGTCTCAAGGAATTCCTCTTCGGATCGACGACGCAGAGCCTCATTGGCGCGCCGAAATCCTGCATCTTCCTGTACCATTAGCGCGGCAGCCGGGCCATCGGCCCGCGCCCCTTGAACCATATCGGGAGCGCTTCGGCCAAACAGGGCCGCCACATTCCACCGGGGCTCGCAGAGCCTCATCCACCTGACCAAAGCCAGGCGTGACGAGGCATCCGACGGTGACACTGCTTCTCGTAATCCTCATTCCCTTCCTCGGCGCCCTGATCCCGCCGCTGGTGATCCGCTCCGGGCGCAACACCTGCGCGGCGGCGACGGGCGCCGTGACGCTGCTCGCCCTCGCTCTGCTCCTCTCCCACGCGCCGGCGGTGTTCTCCGGCGCGGTCCCCATGGCGGGCGTGGCCTGGGTTCCGTCCAGGGGCCTTTCCTTGTCCGTGTTCGCGGACGGGCTCGGCTTCTTCTTTGCGGCCATGATCCTCGCCATCGGCCTGCTGGTGATCGTCTACGCGCGCTTCTATCTGTCGCGCGAGGATCCCATGGGCCGCTTCTTCGCCTACCTGCTCCTGTTCCAGGGGGCCATGGTGGGCGTGGTCCTGTCCGACAACGTCATCGCGCTGCTGGTCTTCTGGGAGCTGACGAGCCTCACCTCATTCCTGCTCATCGGCTTCTGGACCAAGCGCGCGGAGGCCCGGCAGGGCGCCCGCATGGCGCTGGTCATCACCGGCGGCGGCGGGCTGGCGCTCATCGCCGGCCTGCTGCTGGTGGCGCAGGCGGCGGGTTCCTACCAGCTCACGGACATCCTCGCCCGCGGCGAGATGGTGCGCGCCTCGCCGCTCTATCTGCCGGCGCTGGCGCTGGTGCTGACGGGCGCCTTCACCAAGTCCGCCCAGTTCCCGTTCCATTTCTGGCTGCCCCACGCCATGGCGGCGCCGACGCCGGTCTCGGCCTATCTCCATTCGGCCACCATGGTGAAGGCGGGCGTGTTCCTGCTGGCGCGACTGTGGCCGGTGCTGGCGGGCACCGACGCCTGGTTCCTCATCGTCGCGCCGGTGGGGCTCGCCACCATGCTCCTCGGCGCCGCCATCGCCCTGTTCAGGAACGACCTGAAGGGCCTACTGGCCTATTCCACGGTGAGCCACCTCGGTCTCATGACCATGCTGCTCGGCCTCGGCACGCCCATGGCGGCGGTGGCGGCCGTGTTCCACGTCATCAACCACGCCACCTTCAAGGCGGCCTTGTTCATGAGCGCGGGCATCGTCGATCACGAGGCGGGCACCCGCGACATCCGCCGCCTCGGCGGCCTCATGGCGCTGATGCCCATCACCGGGACGCTGGCGCTCATCGCCGCCGCCTCCATGGCCGGCGTGCCCCTGTTCAACGGCTTCCTCTCCAAGGAGATGATGCTGGAGGAGGCGGCGCACACCTCCTATCTGGGGCTCGATTTCCTCTTCCCCGTGCTGGCGACGGTGGCGGCCGTCTTCTCGGTGGCCTATGCGGCACGCTTCGCCATCGGCACCTTCCTCGGCCCCGCGCGGCACGTTTATCCGCACCATCCCCACGATCCGCCGCTCGGTGTGTGGCTGCCCGTGGCGGTGCTGGTGGTGCCGGTGATCGCCATCGGCCTGTTTCCCGCTCCCGTGGCCGGGCCGCTGGTGGCGCTGACGGCCGGGGCGGTGATCGGCGGGCCGCTGTCGGATTATCACCTCGCTTTGTGGCACGGCATCACGCCGGCCCTCCTCATGAGCCTTCTGGCCTTCGCCGGCGGCGCGGCGCTGGTCCTCGCCTTCCGCCGGGCCGATGGCGTGCGCGCGCCTGCCGCGCCTCGACGCCAAGACCATGTTCGAGCTGGCCACCGGCGCCCTGGTGGTGGCGTGCCGGCGCAGCCTCGGCGCCCTGCATGACGGGGCACTCACCCGCTACATGGGCGTGACGGTGGCGACGCTGGTCGCGGTCGGCGGCTACGGCTTCTGGAGCGCCACCCACGGCGCCGGCACCCGCCCTCTCCTGCCCGTGACCGCGCCCGCCGTGACCACCTTTCTCGCCCTCGTCCTGGCCAGCGGTGCGGTATTGCTGTTCCATGGCGAACGGCTGACGGCGCTGATCCTCACCGGCGTGGTGGGCGTGGTGGTGGCCCTCGCCTTCCTGCAATTCTCCGCCCCGGACCTCGCCCTGACGCAGATCTCGGTGGACGTGGTCACCACCATCCTCATGCTGCTCGCCCTCAACCTCCTGCCGAAGGCAACGCCAAGGGAGGAGAGCCGGGCGGTGCGCTGGCGCGACGGCACCGTCGCCGGCCTCGCCGGGCTGGGCGTGGCGGGCCTCGCCTATGCGGTCCTGACGCGCGACGGCACATCCATCTCCGATTATTACCTCGCCCAGTCCAAGCCCGGCGGTGGCGGCACCAATGTGGTGAACGTGATCCTGGTGGACTTCCGCGGCTACGACACCTTCGCCGAGATCATCGTGCTCGGCATCGCCGCGCTCGCCATCTACGCCCTGCTCGATCCGGCGCTGAAGGGCGCGGCGGTGCGGCGGATCAAGGCGATGCTGCCCCGGACCGAATCCCGGGATGCCCATCCCCTCCTGCTCGTGGTTTCAACCCGCGTCCTCCTGCCCTTGTCGCTGGTGGTGGGCGCCTACATCTTCCTGCGCGGGCACAACGAACCCGGCGGCGGCTTCATCGCCGGCCTCGGGGTGGCCATCGCCCTCATCATGCAATACATCGCCTCCGGCTACGGCTGGGCGGCGGAGCGCATGAAGGTGGATGCCCAGTCCATGATCGGCGCGGGCGTGGCCATCGCCGGCCTCACCGGCATCGCCGCCTTCGCCTTCGGCCGGCCGTTCCTGACCTCGACGTTCGGCTATCTGCACTGGCCCGTGGTGGGCACGTTCGAGGTGGCCTCGGCCATGGCCTTCGACCTCGGCGTGTTCCTCACCGTGGTGGGGGTGATGGTGCTGTCGCTGGCACAGCTGTCCCGCGTCGCCCGCCGCATCGATCCGGCGCCCGAGGGCAAGGACGCCATGGACGTGCCGCTGGAACGCGCCGCCTCCGGCGCTACCGGCAGGGAGGGCTGAGCCATGGAGCTTCTCGTCGCCGCCGCCATCGGCATCCTCACCACGGTGGGCATCTACCTGATCCTGCGCGCCCATACCTTCCCGGTGATCCTCGGCCTGACCTTCCTGTCCTATGCGGTGAACGTGTTCCTGTTCGCCATGGGCCGGCTCACCATCGACCGCCCGCCGGTGATCTCGCCGGACGCTCCGGGCTACACCGATCCCCTGCCCCAGGCGCTGGTGCTCACCGCCATCGTCATTTCCTTCGGCATGACCGCGCTCATCGTGGTGCTGGCGCTGCGCGGCTATCTGGAGACCGGCTCCGACCACAGCACCCTCGACGCCCCGCGCCGGACCGACGCGGGAGTCGGGGCATGACCGCGCCGCTGGACCACATGACGATCCTGCCGGTGATCCTGCCGGCCATGGCGGCGGCCTTCCTGGTCCTCGCCCTGCGCCATCATCTCGCCGGCCAGCGCATCGCCTCCATCGGCGTCACGCTTCTCCTGGTGGGGATCGCGGCGTTCCTCCTCGCCCAGGCATCGGACGGCACGGTCCGCGCCTACCGGCTCGGCGACTGGCCGGCACCCTACGGCATCACGCTGGTGCTCGACCGGCTGTCGGCCACCCTGCTGCTGCTCACCGCCGTGCTCGCTTTGTGCGTGGCGATCTATGCCGCCGGCGGCGTGGACGGACGGGGCCGGCACTTCCATCCCTTGTTCCAGTTCCAGCTCATGGGCATCAACGGCGCCTTCCTCACCGGCGACGTGTTCAACCTGTTCGTGTTCTTCGAGGTGATGCTGATCGCCTCCTACGGGCTCATGCTGCATGGCGGCGGCCCGGGCCGGCTGAAGGCAGGTTTCCAGTACGTGGCCATCAACCTGCTCGCCTCGGTCGTCTTCCTTGTGGGGGTGGGGCTGATCTACGCCGTCACCGGCACCCTCAACATGGCCGACCTCGCCGTGAAGGTGCCGCAGGTGGCGGAGGCCGACACCGCGCTGCTGAAGGTGGGCGCGCTGCTGCTGTTCCTCGTCTTCGCCACCAAGGCGGCGCTGGTGCCCCTGCACTGGTGGCTTCCGGCCACCTATGCCGGCACCTCCGCGCCCGCCGCCGCCCTGTTCATGATCATGACCAAGGTGGGCGCCTATGCCATCATCCGGGTCTATGGCCTCGTCTTCGGCGCCGATGCGGGACCGCTGGCGCTGGCGGCGGCGCCGTTCGTCATTCCGGCGGCTCTGGTGACGCTGGGGGTGGGCGCCATCGGGCTGGTGGGAACCCCCCTTTTTCGGCGCTCTTCACGCTCTGGCTGTCGATGATGGCGGCGGTGGGCGACGCCTCGCGTTCCGCTCTTTCGCGGCATTCGACATAGAGGGCGTGATGGATGCGGTCGAGCGTGCCGTCCCAGCTCCACAGATCGAAGTAATCATACAGCGTCGAGCGCGGCGGCAGGTCCTTGGGGATCGCCCGCCACTGGCAGCCGGTGCTCAGGATGTACATCAGCCCGTTGACCACCTCGCGCAGGTTCACCGTGCGCTTGTTGCCGCCGCGCTTGGCCGGCGGAATGCGCAGGGCGATCAGCGTCCATTCCTCGTCGGTGAGGTCGGACGGATAGCGCAGGCGGCTGCGGTCATAGCGGGCGCGGTTTTCGGCTGTCCACATCGGCGGCGGCTCCCTCAGAATCAGGCCGCCTCTCTTGAATCACAAATGATTCATCCGATTCAATATGTTCGCGGACAGACACTTAGAGCCGATCCGGGAAGTTTTGATTCCTGATCATTGGCTTAAGGCCAGGCGCCTGAGCATGAGGCGGATCATGGCGAGGCGGATGAAGGCTGCGGCTTTCCGGGTGTGGCGTTCATAGTCCCTGGCGAGGCGGCGGCAGCGGCTGATCCAGGCCAGCGTTCGCTCGACGATCCAGCGCTTGGGAAGGACGACGAAGCGGTGGCGTGACGCGATCCTCAACCACATGTTTCCGCACGCACCACAGCCAGCGGAGCTTTTTCACTACACCCGCCGATTCGCTGAAGGGTATTGCCAAGACGGGGCACCTGCGCCTCCATTGGGTCCGCAAGCGCATTGATCAGGGTGAGCTCGAACCCTTCGCCATCAAGCATCGGCTGAAAGGTTACCTCGATTCAGCGGATAGTGAGCCGTACTTCAAGACCTTGTCCAAGGACCTCTTCTACATTTCGCTGACATGTCCGGGTGGCGGTGACGAATTCGAACTATGGCGCGCCTTTGCGCTGGGCGGCACCGGAGTGCGATTGAAGCTCTCGGTGAACCCCTCGCGCGCCGAGCTGCGGAAGATTCAGTATGAACCACCCGCAGGCACGCTCCTGACGGAACTGAACAGCACGCTTGCAGCCGAGGGTGAGCCACCCTTTGTGCCGTAGACGGTGTCGAAGATCGGCGCCTTCTATCTGCCGGCCACGCTTCATCGGGAAAATGAGGTGCGGCTGCTCATAATGAGATACTCAGGAGGCCGAGGCGAGACCGAATTTGACGGCCAGAATCGATACTGGCCGCTGCCAATTGGCCAACACAACGATTTCTGCGACATCCAGCTTCTCGAGATCCAGTGCGGTCCCGCTGCGCAGAGGAGCGACGTGCTGTCCGCCATTGCGGGCACGCCGTTCGAGACTACTGTGCCGGTCACCTGCGCGCCTCAGCCGTAACCCTAGCCAGGCGGGAGCGAGGACAGCCGCCCTTGCTGCAGGCGCCGAAGAAAGGTCCGCCCGGTCACCAGCACGACATGGAGGCGGAACGTGCAGTGATCCTTGTCGGACAGGCCGGGGTGCGATCCATCGGTGTGGAGCATCTTGAAGAGGCCTTCGATGGAGGTGTCCGCCAGCATCTGCCGCATGTTGGCGCCCTCCTGCAGCCGGGCCGCTCTGGATGGGTTGATAGAGCGGGCGATGTCGTTGAACAGCCCCTCGAGGAACGTCCGCAACTGCGCGTTCGCGGCCTCCCAGTCGCCGCGCGTGTGCGCCTCGATGGCCTGATCCAGATGTCGGAGCGTCACCGTGAAACCGAACTGCTTCAGCAATCCCCGGACCTCGTCATCAGCCGCCGGCAGATCCACCTCTTCGGGCAAGGCGGCCCGCAGATCGGGCGCCTCGCGCCATCCGCCCCAGACCACGACATAGCCGTCGCGTGCCAGCCCGCGCAACAGATTCCTCTGGCGGGCGCTCGAGGATGATTGCTCGGCCAAGCTTACCGCCTCGCGGACAAAGGCCTCGGCCAGCGAGAACCTCCCATCGAGGGTTTCCACCGGCACGGACACGCGATCGAGTATGGTCCGACCGAGCCGATCACACTTCTTTTCGATTCCAAGCGAGGTGTCGTCCGGGATCTCCGTCTCCAGGCCCAGGCGGAGCACGATCTTGTTGATCTGTGTGTGCGTCCGGATGGACTCGGCGAGGAACTCGTTGGCCGCGACAATCGTCGGCCTGGTGAATGGCTGCGTTCTCATGGCGCCTTCAATCTCCCTCCTCGTCTTCCCCATTCTCGGGCCCGAGATCGTCCTCATCGTCGCCCGGCAGGGGGAACCCGCCGGCGCGCAGTTGCACCGTGTCGAGCAGCCCGGCGTCCTCGAGCGCCTCGATGTCGGGCAGGTCGCGCAGGGTGTCGAGCCCGAAGTGGGACAGGAAACCCGCCGTCGTCACGTAGGTGTAAGGCGCGCCCGGCTGCGGGCTGCGGGGCCCGGGACCGATGAAATCCCCCGCCCGCAGCGCGGCGATGACATCGCGGCTCACCGCCTTGCCGATCATCTCGCCGAGAGCGCTGCGGGTCACCGGCTGGTGGTAGGCGATTGAGGCCAGCACCAGCATCTCGGTCTCGGACAGCTGAACGGGTGCGGGTTCTGAGCCGAATGCGGCGTGGATGGCCTCGGCATGGCGCGGCCGGGTACGCAGCTGCCAGCCGCCGGCGACCGCCACCAGCTCGTAGGGGCGCTCGCGCAAGGCCTCGCGGATGTCCTCGATGACGAGCTCGATGCTGCAGCTCCGACCGACCACGCGGGCCAGCAGCTCCCGGTCGACGGGCCCGGGCGCGGCGAACAGCACCGCCTCGACCCGGGCCATCCATTCGCGCCAGCGTAGCTCCGCTGGCAGCTCGGCGAGCTCGGTGTCGAGACCCGTGGTGGCGCGGCGCCGGCGGGCCATGGTCAGAGCCCGTAAAGCCGGAAGGTAGGCCGGCCCGAAAGCTCGCGCACCGCATCGAGCGTCGCGAGCCGCTCGAACAGCCGGCGCGATGCCCAGCGCGACAGCGAGGGTGTCGTCAGGGAGCCCGACACCGCATCGTCGTCGAGCAGCAGCCGGACCGCCTCCCCCGCCCCCTTGGCGCGCAGCTTCGGCGCCACCACAGCGAGGCGATCGGCGCGGCGGCCGATCTCGGCGGCAAGGCGGCAGGCCTCCGCCGCGCCGGCGGCCGCGGCGAGGCACAGGGCCAGCTCGCCCCCCTCCCCTCCCGGCCGATGCCGGCGACCGCCCGGACCGCCGCGCAGCACTGGCGCGTGGACCTGGGTGGCAAGCACCGGCACCGGGATCGGCCAGCGCAGGCGCGCAGCCAAAACGAGGTCCGCGAGCCACCAGGCGAGCGCCTCGGCCGCGGGTCCAAGGGCGGGAACCGCGCCGGCGACCGCAGCGGCGGCGAGCGGCGCCGGCCGGCCGGAAGCCGCGGCCGCCCCAATCGCTTCCGGCAGGCGCTCGAACGCCGGCGCCCAGGCGAGGCCCAGCAGATTGGCGAGGGAGCGCACGCCGTCGACGTCAATGATCGGGGAGCGGGAGGCCAGGCGCCGCCAGGCGGCCAGCAGGTTCCCGGCGGGGCCCGGATCGGCGCCGGGCGGGCGCAGGTGCCAGGCATCGCGCAGCGCCGCCGCATCCTCGTGGTGGCCGAGCAGGCGGGCGACGCTCGCGGCCGCGCTGAGGGCCACCCGCTGGCGCCAGGCGCCAGCCCAGGGCGGCTCTGCTCGCACCAGATTGTCGAGGGAATTCAACGCTGCGCCAGCCAGGAAGGCAGCCTCGACCGGGTCGGCGACCGGCGCGCGCGGCACGGCCCAGCCGGGTACGGCCGGCGGCATGACGGTGGGAGCGGGCGTCGAATCGGGCCTTCTCATGGGCGGCAGGGTACAGCGAGCGTGCGGTTATTGCCACGATTTTCACATTTAACCGCACGCCCTGTCGTCGAATAAAAACATCCGATAATATTGCATTATCGGTCGTTATTCACCTTTATATAGAAATGGCCATTTTCACGGCCTTGACGCCCGCGAATGGCCAACGGCCGGGTCCAGGATCGCGAGATTCCGCGTCTGCAGGTGTCGTGCATTTCATCACGGAATCGGCTATTAGGTAGAATATAGCCAATCAGGAACCTGGGCATTAACAATGGCTCTGAGCATCAAGGATCCCGAGACGGAGCGCTTGGCGCGCGACCTCGCCGCGCGCACCGGCGAGACGATCACCGTCGCCACCCGCCGGGCGCTTGAGGAGCGCCTTCGCCGGGTGGGATCCAACGCCCGCAAGGCGGCGGCCCTACTGGAGGACCTGGCGGCAATCCAGCGGCGCTGGAACGCCCTACCCGTCCTCGACCCCCGCAGCCCCGACGAGATCATCGGCTACGACGAGAACGGGGTCCCCTCCTGATGGTTATCGACACCTCCGTGCTAGCCGCGATCGCCTTCAACGAGCCGGAGGCGGCTCGCTTCCGCGCGCAGATCGCCGATGATCCAATACGGCTGATCTCGGCAGCCACACTCCTCGAGGCGGCGATGGTGATCGAGACCCGTCTTGGCGAGGCTGCCGGCGCCGATCTTGACCTGTTCCTGCACAAGGCCGAGGCCGAGATCGTTGCGGTGAGCGCTGAGCACGCCGATCAGGCCCGCCGGGCCTGGCGCCGCTATGGGAAGGGTCGCCATCCGGCCAGCCTCAACTTCGGCGACTGCTTCTCCTATGCCCTCGCCGCGCTCAGCGGCGAACCGCTGCTGTTCAAGGGCGATGATTTTTCAAAGACTGACATTCAGGCGTATGGATAATTTGATCCATACGTCATGACATAGATGTCCATACGAAGGAGGCGCTGATCCGAACGCTGCAGATCCGTGATGAACGCGCCCGCGCCCTGGCCGAGCAGCTCGCGGCACGCCGCAAGGTTACGATGACCGAGGCCGTGACCCAAGCGCTGGAGGGCGAGCTGAAGCGCGAGAAGGAGCCGCTGGCCAGCCGACTGAAGCAGATCGCCACCACCCTTGCGGCCGATGCCAAGCCTGGGGACAAGGTGATGACCAAGGACGAGATAGACGAAATGTGGGGCCACTGATGTTCGTCGACACCTCGGTTCTGGTCGCGATCCTAGCCGACGAGCCAGACGCCTCCGGTTTTGCCGCGAAACCGGAGTGCGCCCCTCCCGGGGCACGGAAGATCGGCGCATTGACGTGTCGGAGTCGGATCTTATATAGCTAGACAGTCTAGCTAGAAAGGTGCGCGCATGGATTGGCCGCTGCAGGATGCCAAGAACCAGTTCTCCAAGGTCGTGCAGAAAGCCCGCGCCGAGGGCCCGCAGGTCGTCACCCTGCGCGGCGAGCGCGCGGCCGTCGTGCTCTCGGCCGCCGACTATGACGCGCTGCGGGCCGGCCGGCCGACGCTGGTCGACGATCTGCTGTCAGGACCGGCGTGGAACGATGCGCTCGCCGAGACGGTGACACAGCGGGCCACGCGCCCCAGCCGTGACGTGCCCTTCTGATGTACCTCGTGGACACCAACGTGGTCTCTGAGGCCCGGCGCGGCACGCCGGCGGCGGTCTCGTGGCTGCGCGCAGTCGATCCGCTCAGCGTCCACCTCAGCGCCCTTACCCTCGGCGAGATCATGCGCGGCATCGCGCTGAAGCAGAAATCCGACCCGAAGGCCGCTGGCCGCCTCGCCGAATGGCTGCGCAAGCTGCGCCATGACCATGCCGATCGGATCCTGCCGGTCACCGACCAGATCGCCGTCGAGTGGGGACGGATCGCCACGCTCAGACCGCGTTGCGACATCGACGGGCTGATCGCAGCGACGGCCATCGTCCACGACCTCATCGTCGTCACCCGCAACGTCGTGAATTTCGAGGACACCGGCGCGTCGGTGATCAATCCGCAGGATCTCGAATAATGACGGTCGAAGCCGATCCGGAGCTGCGAGAGGGAGACCCGATCAATCCCCCCTCCCCTGCCCTCCCCGAACCGGTGAATCCGGCATCATCTGCTGTGCCGGCACACCTCGAGCGCCTCACCGAACGGGCGCGGGATTATGTCAAGGCGGCGAGCTCGGCGAACACCCGAAGGGCTTATGCTTCCGACTGGAAGCATTTTTCCGCCTGGTGCCGGCGGCAGTCACTGGAGGTCCTCCCTCCCTCCCCCGAAGTCGTAGGGCTCTACATCACCGCCTGCGCGTCCGGTGCCGTCACTCCGGGCGACAAGCCACATGCAGTCTCGACCATCGAGCGCCGGCTGTCGGCCATCTCCTGGAACTACACCCAGCGCGGCACGCCGCTCGATCGCAGCGACCGCCACATCGCCACCGTGCTCGCCGGCATCCGCAACACCCATGCTTCCCCTCCCCGGCAGAAGGAGGCCGTCCTACCTGAGGATGTCATCGCCATGCTGGAGACGCTCGACCGCCGCACGCTGCGTGGCCTCCGCGACCGGGCCATGCTTCTGCTCGGCTTCGCTGGCGGTCTGCGGCGCTCCGAGATTGTCGGCCTCGATGTCGGCCGGGACCAGACCGAGGACGGCCGTGGCTGGGTCGAGGTCCTGGACAAGGGGCTTCTCGTCACGCTCCGCGGCAAGACTGGTTGGCGCGAAATCGAAGTTGGCCGCGGGTCCTCCGACGCCACCTGCCCCATTGTGACGCTCCAGACCTGGCTGAGGCTGGCGAAAATCGGCCATGGCCCGCTGTTCCGTCGGGTGACCGGCCACGGCAAGGATGTGGGCCCAGAGCGGCTCAATGACCGGGAGGTGGCTCGCCTGGTGAAGCGCACGGCGCTCGCCGCGGGTGTCCGAGGCGATCTTACCGAGGGCCAACGGCAGGAAAAATTCTCCGGCCACTCCCTGCGCGCCGGCCTTGCCTCCTCGGCCGAGGTCGACGAGCGCCACGTGCAGAAGCAGCTGGGGCACGCCTCGGCCGAGATGACCCGCCGCTATCAGCGTCGGCGCGATCGCTTCCGCGTCAATCTTACCCGCGCCGCCGGCTTGTAACCTCACGCTGACTGTCGAAGGGGATTCCCTTCTTGTCCGACGTTCCGCCTCTCCGCCTCTCATGGCCTCTTCGCCGGCCTGGGCCCATCAGCCGGCGAAGAGCGGATACGCCCTGCCCCGTCGCGCTGTTGGTCGAGCTTCGCCCGCAGAAGCGCCATCACCATCGGCCAGGTCGAGAATTTGCCCTCCTGCGCCCGTTTCGTCAGGCTGCGCAAATAGCCCCCGGGGCTCGAAATTTGCTCCGTCCGCTGCAGGATCGCAGCGATGACCGTGGCCGCTTGCCCTTCTCCCATTGCGGCGCAGGCGTCCTGGTAGGCGCTGGGGCTGATACCGAGATAAGCCCGGGCCAGCTGCGCGGTCGCGAGCAGATCGCGCCACGTTCGAATTTCGCCTCCCGCTGCAAGGCCCCGGATTTCAGGACAAGCGTCAACGATGATGTTCAGGGGAAGGTCCCGTTGCGGGAGCATGCGGACGTTATCAGAACCACAGGCTTCGCCTTCCTTTTCAGTTGAGTGGCTATATTCAGATTCATTTTTAGAGTCTGGTTTTGAATTCTGTTTGTGGCGCTCATTATGAGACTCATTGGCGCTTGAATTTTGAGATTTTATGAAATCCTCCAGCGCCTTATGCACAAGCGCGCGAAGCACGCTGAGTTCGGCTAGGATAATCTCCACCATTGCCTTCGATGCTGACCGCGGGAGCCGCTCCATAAGGCCCTCATAGGCCATGCGATATCCTCGCCAGTCGCCAGGGACCCCTTCTTCGATGCCGGCGGCGATCATCTTCACAACGTCCCGCCGTGCGATCGTCAGCCGCTCGCGCAGGATGCGGAAGGCCTTCTTCTCCGCCTGGGTGGTCTCCGCGAGTCTTTTGAACTCATCCGCCCGGGCGACAATGGGCGCCAGGTCGAAGCCGTAAGCCTGCTCGATCTCACCCGACGGTCCTTTGCGCGCGAAGCGCTTGCCGTTCGGACTGTCTCTGCGAATGACCAAGCCGCAGTGCACAAGGATGGCGATATGCCTGCGAAGCGTCGCCGGCGACATGCCGTTCGCTCGATCGCTGAGCTGCGCGTTGGACGGGAAGACGACGAGATCGCCATCTGCGCACATCGTCGTCTCCTGGTGGAACGAAAGTAGTGCGCTGAGGATCGCGAGCGCCCGATCGGTCGCGCCGATCGCTTCCCGCGCCTCCCGGATATGCTGGAAGACCTTCCATTTATGAACCACCACATCGGGCGTGACGGCCTGAGCTGTCACTTGGCTGGCCATCAGGCCAAGCGACATCGACCGCCGCCCAAAGGGCGTCGTGGGCAAGTGGGTATGCATTTCCTTTTACCTGTGTTGAGGCAAAAGAAATCCGCTCGCCGAAACGGCACGTCCCACGATGGGACTCTTGACTGCGATTCGCGGAAGTGCGATTCTCTGCTTGCTTAAGGACTGAGAAGGGCTTCCGGGACGCTGTTTCGGGGGCCTTTTTCTTTTGCTGCCTAAGGGATTGGGCTGCTGCTTAAATTGGCGCCTCCTTTTTCTCTTCGAATTGCCGGTAGAGTTCCGGCAGTTTTGCCGCGATGAACTCTCCAAAATCCCGTGCACCGTCGGCGTCCACGATGATGGTGACCGCGTCGCCCGCTCGTTCGACCGTCGCGATTTTATTGCCCGCCGCTGCTTTTACCGCGACCCTTCGCGGCTTGGTGGCTTCCCTATTGGGCGCAGTGGCATTGAACAGGCGCACGAACCGCTGATCCGTATCAGCCTGCTGAAATTTCGGGTCGGTCAACACGTCATCCAGCCGTGACATATCTGGGAATTCCGACAGACGCTCGGCAAGCGCTGTCCATCTCGGGCGGCCGGCCTTTGGAGCAGGCCCTATTGCGTGGATGAGATTTGTCGGAATCGACTTCGTCAATGCCAGAAGGCGCGACAGCTGGGTCTTTTCCATGCTCAGCGCCGACATGATCACGGCGCGATCAAAGCCCTGACCTTCGAGTGTGAGGGCGAAGAGACCGCGCTCGATGTAGCTGAGGTCCTTCCGGGCCGAGTTCTCCTGGCCTTGAATGACGACGAGTTCTTCGTCGGTCAGATCCTGGACCACCGCGCGCACTGGCCGTCCGAGCTTGGCGAGTATTTTTGCGCGCCGGTGACCATAGGCGATCTGGAAATGATCCGGCCTGTCGGGATGTGGACGGACAAGAATAGGGCTCTTCTGACCCGATTCCTTGATAGCGTTAAAGAGTGTCTCGTATTCGGGGCCATCGTCGTCGAGACGATCTTGTGCGAAGGATCCCGAGAGTTTCTCAGCGGGAATGTCTACGACTGCCGCGCCTGATGCCACGAGCGCTCTTGCACGTTCAGCGGCAGTCGCGATTTGTCCGAGCGAACGGCCCATAGCCCCGACGGCGCCAGACCTCACATGCGCCACTGGCGTCGGCGCAGCCGGATCTGCGGCCGAGTTGCCACCTGGCAACTCTTCCGTCCGGCGGGTCAGCATCGCCTTCAGCGTGTCCTTGCGGCTCATGTCTCGCGTCCCCACGCTAGCTTCATCAGGCTCTCAATCTCGCCATTCACGCCATCGAGCGATTCCATCGCGCGGTCGTAAGTTTGCTTTCCGAAATTCTCCCTCCCGACTTCATAGAGCGTTTGCTTTGAAAGCCCGGCGTCAGAGATCGCTGTCGACTTCACCATCGTGCTGTTGAGCACGCGCTCTCTGAAGAGCGACCGCATGAAAGCAACCATCTGCGTCTGGGGCGCGTCCGCGGGCTCAAATCGGGTGACGACATACCGAATAAAATCGTAATCAAGATCCCCGCCGGACTCCTGCACCACACTCAGGATGTCCGACGCCATCAGCAGGAACTGGCACATAGACATCACATCGAGCATCTGAGGATGCACTGTGATTAGAAGCCCTGTCGCGGCGCAGAGCGCGCCAAGCGTTAGAAAGCCGAGCTGAGGCGGACAATCTAGGATCATCACGTCATACCCGTCCGCGACTGTTCCAAGCGCCGTCGCAACCCTGCCAAAGAACGGCTCCGCGTCGCGCTCGGCTAACGCCCGCGGCGTATCGTGCTCAAATTCCATCAGCTCAAGATTGGCTGGAATCAGATCGAGACCAGCGAAATAAGTCTTGCGAATGACGTCCCTAAGCGGTCGACGGTTTTCGTCATATCGCACCGCCGCATACATGGTCTCGTTCGGCTGAATATCATACTCCGGCTGATAACCGTGGAGCGCTGTCAGCGACGCTTGGGGATCGAGGTCGACCGCCAGGACACGGTATCCATGGAGGGCGAGATACTGGGCCAGATGCGCGGCGGTCGTGGTCTTTCCGCTACCACCTTTGAAATTCACCACCGCCATCACTTGGCAGTGCTCCGCTTCACGGCGATGCTGCACGTACCTCTTTCCCTTCGACCCTTCCTCTAGCGTTACGCGTAGCTCGTTGATTTGCTCGAGTGTATATGACCGTCGTCCTCCAGCCCCGAGCGAGGGCTGCGGCCCCTTGCCCCCCAGCGACAGCTGCCGCAGATAGGCGTCGGCGATTCCAATCAGCTTCGCAGCCTCTACCGAGGAAAACGATCGGAGGGATTTCTTCGAGACCGGCGGGAAAAGAGCCTCGCGCATAGCGAGCAGCTCCGCCGACAGCGCGGCGCCGTCGCCGGCGATGACATCCGTCATCAGCGGCTTCGGCCCCGATGTAAGAGTCTTTGAGCTACGTGCTTTCTGCATAACTACGATGCCCATTCCAACTACGGCATTTAATCGTAGGCAGAATGAAACCGAGTCGGGCCTATTGGCAAGGGATTTAACGTTAACGCCGGTTTACCGCTATGACACCAGGGCGAGTTGCCAGGTGGCAACTCGATCTCCAGACAAGCCCACTCCGTTTCCACGATAGTCACTTCTCTCGCCGCAGGCACCCAACGGCAGCCAATAGATGAGCCATTCGTGCCGATGCGGCCTTGGAGCACATTTCGTGGACCCGTCGGCCAGCCTGTCGCACCAACAACGACAGATGAGAGAGCGGGCCGGTAAGTCCCCGTACCTTAGACAGAGTCGTCGTCTCGGAGATCAGAAGCTGCACGGTTGACCCGCCCAGTGCATCAACACGCCGGCGTCGAGATCGGGCAGACGCACTCGCTGAGCCTTCAAGCCCAGGGCGATGGCGTGGCCAACATCGGGGGAGGCCCAATTGCCGCGGTCTTCAGCAAGAACCATCCGAACGGAAGCCCGACTTCACGGTCGATCGCCTCGATCCGGTCCCTGAGAATGTGAACCGACAGACCGTCGGTCATCTGCAGCCGCTCGCTGGGGACGCGCAGCGGTCGCGGAATGAAGCCTATCTCGCGCTTTCCGTGATCTTCATAGTCGCGGATGTCCAGCGCCCAATGGGTGAACACGCGCGACCCTGACGCGCTGGACGCGTCCCAGTCCTGAAAGAACAGCACCTCGCGCGGCACGTGCTCGAACCCGTCGGGCACCGCCTCGAGGAACGGCGTTTCGCGCGTCCCGTCCGGATCGATCTCCTGGATCCGCCTGCGCTCTATCTCCGGCCGGCGGGCCTCGCGGCTCTCGCGCTCCAGGCGGGCGCAGCGCCCGAGAAAGCCGCGCACATGCACAACAGCTCCGCCGGCGCGGCCGCGCAACCGATGGACCGGGCCGGCGAGCCGGTCGGTGTCGGGCAGGGGATGCTGCCGGGGGAAGCTCGGTTCGAGGAGTTCGCTTTCGCGCCACGGGCGATAGCCCGGGTTGACGATCGGACCCGCACGCCATTCAATCTCGCGATGGAGCGCGATCTGGATATAGTCGCCGGCGCCCGGTCCGGTCGGCGCGAAGATGGTGACGCTCGTTCCGCGCCATTCGGTGATTTGCAGATCGGTGTCCTTGAGCCGGCGCCAGAGCGCGATGAGATCGCCGCCGTCGCTGGCGATCTCGGCCGTCATCCACGGCCGCAGTTCGCCGACGCGCGTGCCGTCCGCCCGGATGACCGAGCGGGTGTCCCGTCAGTAGTCGTCTTCGATGGGCGCCAGGCTAAAATCAGAACCGGGAAACGCCACGCTGATGGCGGGTATAAGATCCGCGTCCGCGGAAGCGGGATCGAGGCCGGCCAGAATCGCTTCAAGCGATGCCGGGTCGGGGAGGCGGATGGGGGAAGGGGTCATGGAACGACCTCTTGCGGGATTTCCGGGATTTCCGTATATTCCGGATCAAAGGAGAATGCGTCATGGCCTCCATTGTGACCGCGGCCGAAGTCTCCAAGAACTTCGGCGCCTATCAGGACGCCGCCGTGCGCGAGCCGGTGGTAATCACCAAGAACGGCCGCCCGCGCACCGTGCTGCTGGCCTACGAGGACTTCGTGCGGCTGTCGAAGCGCGACCGCCGAGTCGAGCGCACCGCCGAGTTGAACGACACCGAGATCGCCGCAGTCGAGGCGGCCGAGATGACGCCGGAGCCCGACCATCTCAACACCCCCGGCACGCATGCTGCCGACTGAGGTCAGGGTCGGCTGGATCTTCCGCTACGCCTATCTCTGGGACCGGCAGCACCGCGAGGGCCGGGAGGAGGGCGACAAGGACCGCCCCTGCCTGGTGCTGGCCATCGTCATGACCACCGAGGAGGGCGCACCGGTGGTGCGCGTCCTGCCGATCACCCACACGCCGCCGGCCGATCCGGCCGACGCAATCGAAATCCCGGCCGAGGTCAAGAGCCGCCTCCGGCTCGACGCCGAGCGCTCCTGGATCGTGCTGACCGAAAGCAACCGCTTCACTTGGCCGGGTCCGGACCTGCGCCCCGTCGAGAGCGACAGCGGCTATTTCGGCGCGCTGACGCCCGGGCTCTTTGCCGAGGTGAAGCGCCGCTTCGTGGCGATCGCGCGCGGCGAGGTGGCGACCACGCGGCACGCCAGCGTGCCGCGCACCGACTGATACCAACGGCCATTGAGGGTGACTCTCAGGGGCTTTCGGTTGAGTGCGATCTCTGATTCCATGGTGCGGGGAGGATTCGCGTCATGGCCTCTGCGGTGAAGCTTCGGACGGACTACTCGGCTTCGGATTTGCGGCGGCTCGCCGCAGCTTCGAAACACGCCAGCCAGAGCCGGCGGCTGCTGTCGCTGGCAGCGGTCCTTGATGGGATGGATCGCGCCGAGGCGGCTCGGATCGTCAGACCCTGCGCGATTGGGTTCACCGCTTCAACGCGCTCGGCCCCGACGGGCTGCGCGACATCCGCCCCAAGGGCCACCCGCCCCGGCTGTCGAAGGCGCAGTTGGCCGAACTCGCCGAGATCGTCGAGACCGGCCCCGATCGCAGGGTCCACGGCGTCGTCCGGTGGCGGCGCCTCGACCTGAGGAAGGTCGTCGCGGACCGCTTCGGCGTCGCATACCACGAGCGAACCATCGGCAAGATCCTCAAGGCGATCGGCTTCTCGCACATCAGCGCTCGCCCCCGTCATCCCGGACAGGACCCCAAGGTCATGGAGGACTTCAAAAAAACTTCCTTCGGACCCTGAACGCCCACGTCGGGCACCTGCCGAAGGGGCGCCGCATCGAGGTCTGGTTCCAGTGTATGGTTCGCCTCCGGTTTGCAAGAAGAAACGACGGCCCAGAAGACCCTGCTTCAGCGTATCCGGCTTGTTTGAGGGCAGATCATGCCCGAGCCACAATGGGAGCCGCTGGGATGCGTTCCTTACAAGACGACCAGATCCTTTGATCTCCTGCCACTACCAGGTTTCGCATATCCAGTTGAAGCAGAGAAACAATCTACTGGAACCATCAGGTTGCGCATCCGATCATATCCACGGTGCCATCGTTTTCCTCTCGCAAGTCATTCGAACAAGCCTTATGCAGGGCGCGGTTCGAAAATCGTATTGTGGGTTAAAAGTGCCCAAATGACACGTGCGACCTTATTTGCACATGCGACAACAATCTTGTTTGTATGCATTCCTCGCTCGACCAGACGGTCCATGAACACGGTGATCCCGTTCTCTCGTTTCTTCCGGTTGTAGAACGCTGATCGCATGCCATGAATCATTAACGTTCGGACGTAGGTGTTGCCGCGTTTCGAGATACCGAGCAACGTCGTCTTTCCCCCGGTCGACTTCCGCCTTGGAACCAACCCAAGGAAGGCGGCGAGATCGCGCCCACTTCGGAAATCGGCGATGTCGGCGACTGCGCTGAACAAGGCAGTGGCGACGATGATGCCGATACCGGGCACTGAGAGCAGGGCTTTGCAGATGGGATTGGCTTTGGCGAATTCAGCGAGTTCCGCGTCGATTGACTCGACACGCGCATCGAGCGCCTGATATTCGGCGGCCAAGGTTGCAAACAATGCACGGCAGACAGGGTTGAGTTGGATCTCCTCTTTGGCTTGCAAGTCGTCGAGAAACCGTTCGAAACGCATCCTGCCCGAACCGAACACCAATCCGCGTTCGCGAAGCAAGCCTCTGATCTGATTCACGATCGCTGTACGCGCCGTGACGAGACGCTGTCGTACCCGGTGAAGAGCTTGGATATCGAGCTGCTCCTGCGACTTAACGCCCACCGCGTGACGGCCTGGGCGCTGAGCCGCTTCGGCAATCGCCAGTGCATCATTCCAGTCATTCTTTTGGGCTTTCGCAAATGGTCGGACGCTTTCCGGGGTAAGAAGTCGGACGGCATGTCCCATTGCAATGAGTTGGTGTGCCAGCCAGTGAGCACCCGAGCACGCCTCGAATGCAACGTTCAAGTACTGCCCCGCCCGATCTCGAAAGAAGGCGATCAGCCCTAACCGCGTGAATTGCTTGCGCAAGACGATATCGCCGTCAAGACCCAATGCGACCAGATGGAAAGTGGCCTTCCCGATATCAATGCCAATCTGCTTGAACTGCATGATGTACCTCCGTTGCTGGACGGACTGATTATCCGCCAGAGGGAGGAGGCGAACCATCCCATAAGACGAGGCCCGGATCGGTCAGAAGAACGGCATCGTCCGGCAGTGGGCGCGGCGGGGAACGCGGCCCCGCCAGGCCGCCGACCAGCGCTACGACAATGCCTGGCTGTTCGGGGCGATCTGCCCGGCGCGCGGCGTCGGTGCCGCCTTGGCCCTGCCCTATATCGGTACCGAGGCCATGCAGATGCATCTCGACGAAATCTCGACCATGGTGGCTCGGGGATCGCACGGCGTGCTGCTGCTCGATCGCGCCGGATGGCACACCACGAGGATGCTCTGCATCCCGAAGAACATGACGCTGATCTTCCTGCCGTCGCGATCGCCGGAGCTGAACCCGGTCGAGCAGATCTGGCAGTATCTGCGATCGAACTTTCTCTCCAACAGCGTCTTCGAGACCTACGCCGACATCGTCGATGCCGCCTGTGAAGCTTGGCGCTGTCTCACCGAAAACCCAGAAACCATCACATCCATCGGCAGGCGCCAATGGGCGCACATCGGTCATTCATAAGGGCCGTTGGTATGAGCAGCGCGGCGGCCGATGTGCCGCGTGGCGCGTCATGGCGCCTCGTCGCGACACAACGCCCAGTCCGCGCCGGCGAACCAGCACGCCTCCGGATCCGGCGCGCCCTTCCAGATGAGGCTGCGCACGGCGTCGATGCCCCCCGCGGCAAAACTCTGGCGCAGGCGCGCGACGTCTGCCGCATCGCCCGCGCCGACCGCCCCCTCGGCGCACACAAAGTAGGCCGGGCTGATGGCGCGCGCCGCAAAGCCGACGCCGCGCCGTTCGATCCGCAGCGCCGCGCCGCGCTCGCTGTGCCGGCCGCCGGAATTGGGCCGCTGGGGACCGGGCACCCCGAGCGGGAACACCAAGCGTCCCCCTGGCGACAGGCCCTCGATCCAGCGGTCGGCGGGACGGGAAACCGCGAAGTTCACGTAAACCCCGTCGGCCGACGTTTCGGGCCAGCGGCTGCCGTCGCCACAGACGACGCGCACGTTCGGGCGACCGGACAGCGACGCCGCGGCGCGCCTGGCCAGAGCGGGGTCGAACTCGACCGCCGTGACCTGGCCGGCGGGACCCACCAGCTCGGCCAGAACCGCGCTGTAGTAACCGGCGCCGGCGCCCACATGGACGATGTGCGCGCCGGGCTTCGGCCCGAGCGCCTTGAGGAGCTTGGCGTGCAGCGACGGGCTGCCGTTGTTGACGCCCCGGGCGGGGTCGAGGGCGACGACGAGGTCTTGGTAGAGGACCACCGGATCAGTGCCGAGAATGGGCCGGTAGCCGTCGAAGGGCGACGATGCCGTCCATGGCGACGGCCCCAGGAACGCCTCGCGCGGCACGGTCGCAAAGGCGGTTTCGATTGCGGCGTTGTCGACGCCGAGGATGGCCAGCATCTGGCGGGCATAGGCCCGCCGCGCCACGGCGAGCTCCGCGGCCGAGAAGGCGGATCGGATCTCGTCCGGAAGCGGGGAGGAGGCGTGCAGGCGGCGTCCTCTCGTCGATCTCGGCGCCGGCGGGCGCGAATATTTGGGCTCCAGGCCACGAGATCGCCGATTTGCCGGCGGCTGTCCATGACAGCCGATAAGGGACAGTTATCGATAATTAGAAACCTGGGAACCGAGTGTCGCTATGGCGGAAACTATTCCCATATCTGCAAATAATCGGCGGACCCCGGACCTGTCGGTGCGAACACAACCGCGCTGGTGCCGCGCCATTCGGTAATCTGCAGCTCGGTCTCTTTTAGACGGCGCCACAGCGCTCCGATGTCGCCACGCTCCCTGGCAACCTCTGCCGTCATCCACGTTTGTAGCTCGCCCATCCGAGTGCCGTCCGGCTGGATGACGCTGCGAGCATCGCGCCAATAGTCGTCATCGATCTGGGCGAGACTGAATTCAAAACCCGGGAACGCTCGGGTGAGGGCAGGGACCAGCGCCGAATCGGCCGACGCCGGATCAAGCCCGGCCAGCACGGTTTCGAGCGATGCGACGTCGGGTATACGAACAGAGGCCATCATCTCGATTGGCCGCCATCGGTCCAGGGATTGAAAAGCGACACGCCGAGCGGCGCAAAGTCCTTAGTGTTGCGGGTGGCCAGCACGAGATTGCGGTCGAGTGCCGTAGCGGCGAAAAACCCGTCCATCACGGAGAGCGAAAGGCCGCTCATGCGGGCCTCCGCCATCAGATCCCCCCATCGTCCGGCAATCGCGGGGTCGATAGGCAGGATACGACCAGCGAAGCGCTCTGGGAGATCCTGTGCAAGCCAATCGGAGAGCGCGGTGCGCCGCCGGCCGTCATCCATCAATGCGATCCCACGCTTGAGCTCGGCGATCGAGGCTACACTGATGTAGGTCCGGTCCTCGTCGATCGCATCGAGCCAGGCAAGAACCCTGGGGTCGGGCGCCGGTCGCCGGACCTCCGACAAAACATTGGTGTCGAGCAGAACATTCACAGGTCTGGGTCGCGCGGCTGGTCACGGACGCGCTCGAGATCGAGATCGACGTCTCGCAGCGGTGATGCAAGCAGGAACTCGGCCAGCGTGCCTTTGCGCGCCGTCTTGCGGGACCATTCCTCCGCCGAAACGACAACGACGCTCGGCTTGCCGTGCCGTGTAATGACCTGGGGGTCGCGTTGCGCGCGCTCGATGACCTCGGACAGGCGCGCCTTGGCATCGGCGACCGTCCAGCTCTCCGATTGATCGGGTGCGGACTTTCTGAGCGTTGCCATGAGCTCCCCCACAATGACCATAATGACTAATATAACCATATATGGCCGGCGTGGGTTTTTCAACGTGCAATCAAATGCGAGCGCCGAGGCAGGAGCCGCGTTCCCCCCGGGGAGATACCGGACGCGCAACGAGAAGCACCAACCTGCCGTCCGTCCCCTCGGGCGCTGCTCGAAGCGGGAACTGAAGGGAAGGGGAGGGGAGGGGCCTAGGTGCCCCCCGGTCCAGACGACCCTACGACTTGCCCGCCAAGAGCTGCCTACGTGCGATTCGACCTGATCACGGGGCACGGACCGAACTCGACCAGAGGCGTCATACTGTCTAAATTTCGATAGTATGAGACGGCACCGGCTCTCGGCAGCTGTGTCGCCCGGCCCATCAACCGCCCTGTAGGCTGCGGAGCCTCTTGAAGATATCGGGCGCAATCTTGAATTCGCGCGCCTGTCCACGCCCCATCGAATTCTTCACCATCGTCTCCGTCAAGATCTTACGGCTAACGAGCTGATCAATCGTCTCGGTGACGCCGCCTCGTGTTAGCGACGTCAACTCAATTATATTGGTTAACGTCAGGCGCTGATTGCCCTGATGCATATAATAGAGGACGCTCATCATTCCGATTTGCTTCAGGCGCGACTGAGGGGTCTCATCGTCGAGCGGATTGTCGAGGATCAGCCGCAAGATAAGCGCCGAGAACGAGAGGCTGTGCCATTCGGCGTCGAGGGCTCTTGGCATCGGCTTAACTGCTCTATATATGATAGTTAACCGGATATGAGATTGCGGCTGACAAGCCTTTCCGGGGTCGTTTCGGGAGGGTGGAAGGCATGAATTCCCCTACTGCCAGGGCGCTTTCCTGCGCATTCGTATTGCTGTCATCCTACTGCATTTCCAGCAGTAAAGCGCGCGCGGACGATTGGGGCTGTCAGGTTCTCCTTTGCCTTTCGAACCCGGGCGGTCCGATGCAGTTCGCCGAATGCGTCCCTCCTGTTCAGAGGCTTTGGAACGAACTCGCCAGAGGACGCCCCTTTCCAACCTGCAGTGGAATCGGATTCCAAGCGTCCACGCCTGGATACGAACCGTACTCATGCGAGGCTGATTACCGCGTGACCGCACGGTTCGGCCCCCAGGGGCAAGAAGCGGCCCGTGTGTCGGCGACACGCCAGGTGGTCGACACCAGCCAATGCACATCAGGGGCTGGCAATGGGACCGCGCGCTGGGTGTCGAGCAGCGGCCAGCGCCAATGCATGGCTTATGTAACGGCTCGGCCAAGCGTGCGCTCGCAACCCCACTTTGTCGACGTGACGATCGACGGCATGGCCACTCAGCGGGTGTGGTTCTAGGTCATGCCCGTCGCATTCGCCGATCTTGCGCAGACTTGCGCCCCGACCGTTCAGGTGGAGACCCTCGCGGCGGTCGTGAGCCTCGAAAGTGGCTTCTCGCCGTTTGCCATCCGCATCAACAGCGGCACGCCCCTGCGCGACCCGCCGAACAGCAAGGCGGAGGCGATCGAGGTTGCCAGCACGCTGATCGCCCAGCATCTGGACGTCGACCTTGGCCTTGGCGGCATCAACGTTGATGACCTTGGCCGCCTCGAACTCACAGTCGCCGATGCGTTCGACCCCTGCCTGAACCTGAAGGCGACCGCCCGTCTGCTCGACCGTTATTACCGGGTGGCGATCGGCAGTGGCGTCCGCCCTGCCGCGGCGGTCACTGTGATGCTGCAGGCCTATTACGGCCGCGGCGACGCCTCGGTCGGCGAAATGGCCGCTTACGACAAGCAAGTGCATGAAGAGGCAAAGCGTCTCGCGCCGAAGCTTGCTTCACTCACGATCGGCTCCGCTGGCCGGTCCACCACAAGAGATCGAGCAGGGGAGGGGTCGGCACTGCCGCCTCCGGCTGCCGCACCACCAGTCGCCCGCCGTGAAGCGAAACCGGCGTCCTGGGATGTTTTTGCAACAGCGCGGAAATCCTCCGCTCTCGTCTTCCAGAACGAACAATCGGAGTGAGCCGAATGAGTAAGAGAGTGCGCGTTCGCCCAGGCGCAGCCATCATGCTGGTGGCGACCGTATTTGCGATCGGGATGGCGGAACCGGCCGCCGCCCAGGCAACCGGAGGCGGTATCGAGACCGTTCTGCAGAACATCGTCACCCTGCTCACGGGCAATGTCGCGAAGCTCCTGGCGACGATCGCCGTGATCGTCGTCGGCATCGCCTGGATGTTTGGTTATTTGGATTTGCGCAAAGCTGCCTATGTGGTGCTGGGGATCGGCATCATCTTCGGAGCAGCTCAGCTCGTCAGCACGATCTCAGGCGGCTGACGGCCATGACGAAGACGGTGCCCCTCGAGGAGGACACACTGTTCCTGGCCTGCACACGGCCGGCGATGGTCGCTGGCGTGACCATGGAGGCCATGGGCGTCAACGTCATCCTGACCACGCTGCTCTACATCCTCGCAGGTTCCATTGCCTACGCCCTCGTCGGCGTCGTGTTTCACCTCGTGTTCAAGACCCTGGTGAAGCACGACCACAACATGTTCCGCGTCCTGCTGGCCTGGGTTGAAACCCGCGGCCGCTCGCGCAACGGGGCCTTCTGGGCCGGCACGACCCTCACGCCCCTCAAGCTCGTGAGACGCTACAACGAAAAGGACCTCGGCCTTGCCTAGCGTCGCCATCGTCAAAGCCCGGGAGCTCGAGCCCGAAACCTTTATCCCGTATGTCCGCCACGTGGACGAGACGACGATCGCGCTCGATTCCCGAGCGATGATGGTCATGATTGCCCTCGACGGCGTGTCGTTCGAGACCGCCGATCCGCTCGACCTCAACGATCTTCACCGCGATCTCAACACCCTCTACCGCAATCTCGCCGACGAACGCCTTGCGCTGTGGACCCACATCATCCGCCGCCGCGACAACGACTATCCCGATGGAGCGTTCGCCAATCCCTTCTCCGCGACCCTGAACGCAAAATATCGCGCCCGCATGGTGGAGGAGGACCTGTTTCGCAACGACCTCTATCTGACCTTGCTCTGGCATCCAACCCGCGATCCCGCTGAGAAGATGACGAAGCTCCTGTCCCGCCTTCGCAGGGCGCGCAGGGCGGGACGGGAGCTCGACGAAGAAGCGCTGAAGCAGCTCCACGACAAGGTCACCGACGTGACCGCCGGCCTCAAGCGTTTCCAGCCGCGGGTCCTTTCTCTCTACGAGCACGACGGCCTGCTGTTTTCAGAGCCGAGCGAGGTGCTGCACCAGATCATCGGAGGCCGGCGGGAGCGGGTGCCCCTCACGGAGGGACGGGTTTCATCCGCGATCTATTCCGACCGCGTCATCATCGGGCGTGAGACGGTGGAGATCCGCCACGAGGCCGAGACCCGCTATGCGGGTGTGTTCAGCTTCAAGGAATATCCCGCACGGACGAGGCCCGGCATGCTCGCCGGCATCCTGACCACGCCGTTCGAGCTTATCCTGACGCAGTCCTTCGCTTTCGCCTCGAAGGCCGATGCCCGGATCATTCTCGGACGCAAGCAAAACCAGATGGTGAGCGCCGGCGACAAGGCGAGTTCGCAGGTCGAAGAACTCGATGGCGCGCTGGACGATCTGGAATCCAATCGCTTCGTGCTGGGCGAGCATCACCTAACGCTGTCGGTCTTCGCCCCCTCGGTGAAGGACCTCACCGACAATCTGGCGAAGGCACGCTCTCATCTGACCAACGGCGGTGCCGTTGTGGCGCGCGAGGACCTCGGGCTCGAAGCAGCCTGGTGGGCACAGTTGCCGGGCAACTTCCGCTATCGAGCCCGCTCCGGCGCGATCACGTCGCGCAACTTCGCTGCGCTGTCACCCTTTCATTCCTATCCGGTGGGCAGGAAGGAAGGCAACGAGTGGGGACCGGCCGTCGCGATGCTGAAGACGGCCTCGGGCTCGCCGTTCTATTTCAACTTCCACCATGGTGATCTCGGCAACACCTTCGTGTGCGGCCCCTCTGGATCCGGCAAGACCGTCATCCTGAACTTCATGCTCTCGCAGCTCGAGAAGCACGATCCCCACATGGTGTTCTTCGACAAGGACCGTGGCGCCGACCTTTTCGTGCGGGCCGCCGGTGGCACGTATCTGCCGCTGAAGAATGGTGTGCCGACCGGCTGCGCGCCGCTGAAGGGGCTCCAGCTTACACCGGAGAACAAGGTGTTCCTGGCGCAATGGATCGCCAAGCTTGTCGGTTCGAAGTCGCGTGAGCTTTCCGTGAGCGACCTACGCGACATCGCCGGCGCCGTCGACGGCCTCGCGGACCTCCCGGTCCAGCGGCGCACCATCGGCGCGTTGCGCACCTTCCTCAACAACACCGACCCGGAGGGCATTGCCGCCCGGCTGCGGCGTTGGGAGAGGGGAGGGCCCCTCGGCTGGGTCTTCGACAATGAGACCGACGACATCGGCATCGGCGCCAAGTTCCTCGGCTACGACATGACGGATTTCCTCGATAACGAGGAGATCCGCACGCCACTCATGGCCTACCTGTTCCACCGGGTGGAGCAGTTGATTGACGGCCGCCGCATCATCATCGTCATCGATGAATTCTGGAAGGCGCTGCTCGACGAGGGCTTCCGCGATCTCGCCCAGAACAAGCTCAAGACCATCCGGAAGCAGGGCGGTCTCATGCTGTTCGCGACACAGAGCCCGCGCGACGCCATCGCCTCGCCGATCGCCCACACCATTATCGAACAATGCCCCACGCAGATCTTCATGCCGAACCCACGCGGCAGTCATGTCGACTACGTGGATGGCTTCAATCTCACCGAGCGGGAATATCAGCTCGTCGCGCGCGAACTGTCCCCGGAGAGCCGCCGCTTCATCGTCAAACAGGGGCACAACAGCGTCGTCGCCGAGCTGAACCTCACCGGCTTCGACGACGAGCTCGCCATCCTTTCCGGCCGCACCGCCAATGTGGAACTGGCCGACGCGATCCGCGCCGAGGGCGGCAGCAGCGAGACCTGGCTCTCCCTGTTCCAGCAAAGAAGGAGTGCCGGCTGATGTCCACACGCACCATGCTGCTGGCGGCCACGGCCGCGCTCTGTATCTCCGCCGGCGCGGCCGATGCGCAGGGCATCCCCGTGATCGACCAAGCCGCCCTTGCCAAGCAGCTGGAGAGCATTGCGCAACTCAAATCCCAGCTCGACACTTTGAACCAGCAGCTTCAGCAGGCGCAGCAGCTCTACGGCTCGTTGAACAAGCTGACGAACATGGCGGACGTCGCGAGCGTGCTCAACGACCCCTCGATCCGCAAGGCGCTTCCCCAGGATTTTAATGCGATCGAAAGCCTGCTGAGCGGTGCGGGCTCAGGCGCCTTCGGCGAGTCCGCCTCGAAGTTCCTGCAGTCCAATTCCACCTATCAGACCAGCGCGAACGATTTCTACGCACAGGAGCTGTCCCGGATCCAGAACAAGAACGCCGGCCAGATGAGCCTTGGCCAGCAGATTTACGATGCCGCCACGAAGCGGATCGACGGAATCGATCAGCTCCGGCAGCAGATCTCCTCGGCCGGCACCTCGAAGGACGTGGCCGACCTGCAGGCTAGGCTCCAGGCGGAGGCGGCGTTCCTTCAGATCGATGTGGTGCGCATGCAGGGCCTGCGCATGGTGCAGCAGGCCCAGGCACAGGTGGACGACCAGCGCAAGGCCGAGGACTGGCGCCGGCGCGTCGATACGATGAGGGCGGCGCTGCCATGAGGAGGATCGTGGCCCTGTTCCTGTTGCTTCCTCTCGCCGGGTGCTTTGAGCCGGGGGAGGGGACCCGCACCGTCAGTGATTACCTCGGCGACGAGGCGCTGCGCGCCGCGCAGCTGGCGAAGTGCCGGGAGAATCCTGGCGCGCTCGCCGAGACGCCGAACTGCGAGAATGCGACCGAAGCCGACGGCAAAGCCCGCCTCCAGCGGATGAACAAGGCGCTCGGAGGGTAGGGCATGTACCAGGTCTTCTCGTTCCTCGACGACCAGTTCAAGGCCCCGCTCGAGAACTTCATCAGCTCGGGGACTTCGGGCATCGCGTCCTGGGTAACTGGGCCGCTGACCGTCGCTCTGACGCTCTACGTCGTCATCTACGGCTTCCTCGTCCTGCGCGGCTCAATCCCCGAGCCCATCATGGAGTTCGCGTTCCGGGCGATGAAGCTCGCCATCATCCTGATGCTCGTGCAGAACGCATCGAACTATCAGACCTATGTCACGAAGGTGTTCTTCGAGGACCTGCCCACCGAGATCTCCGGGGCTCTCAACACCGGGTCGGCGCCGAGCGCCTCTGCCTTCGATTCCCTGCTCGACAAGGGCCAGAAATCAGCGAACGACATCTGGGCGAAAGGGTCTTGGCCCGTCGACGTCCTGACCGGCGCGGCCGGGCTGGTGGTCATCGTCATGACCTTCGTCGTCGCGGCAATCGGATATGTGGTGTCGCTCTATGCCCGGGTCGCGCTCGCGATCGTCCTGGCCATAGGTCCGATCTTCGTCGTCCTGGCCATGTTCCAGTCGACCCGCCGGTTCACCGAGGCGTGGATCGGCCAGATGGCAAACTTCGTCATCCTGCAGGTCCTCGTCATCGCCGTGGGGTCGCTGCTGGTGACCTGCCTGGATGCCACGTTCGCCACCATGGACTCGTATGCCGACGTGCTGATGCGGCCGATCGCGCTCGGCGCCATCGCGCTTTCCGCCCTCTACGTCTTTTACCAACTGCCCGGGATCGCGTCCGCGCTTGCCGCGGGTGGGGCGTCGCTGACCTACGGCTATGGCGCCGCGCGCGATGCGCATGAAGGCACGGTCGCCCGAAGCACCAGGTATGCGGCCCGCGCCGTCGGCCGAGGCTTCCGCGCCGCGGGGCGCAGCTTCCGATCGGGCGGAGCCGGCTGACGCCGTTTCCTGAGAGCAGAATTCAAAGGCGGGTGGTGCATGTTGCGTATGTCCCTGTTGCTTTGCGTGGCGTCGGTTCTCAGCGGATGCGCATCGCTGTCCTATCCCTTGCCCAAGTGCGACGGCTACGCACGCCGGCCGCTCAACCGCGCCATGTGGCAGTGGGAGGGCAGCGCCGGTGTGAAGGCGCAATCTGACGCTGCGCCTCTGGTGCCGAGCCGTGCAACGGCATTTGCCGATGAGCGGCCGACATCGCCGCCTGGTCCGTTTGCGTATCTTGACGTCGCAGGTTCCTACCGATCTTGCACGGGGCGGGGATGATGGTGACCAACGACAGCCTCAAAAGCTATTTTGAGAAGGCGCGGCGGTTCGATCAGGACCGGATGATCCGAGCGGAGCGGTCGGCACGGGTCGCCTGGTTCGTGGCGATCTGTGCCAGTATCCTGGCGGCGGCCGCGGTCTTCGCGGTCGCCGGCCTGACCCCGCTGAAGACCGTTCAGCCCTTCGTTGTCCGGGTCGACAATTCCACGGGCATCGTGGATGTGGTCTCGGCGCTGACCTCGACGGCGGGAGCCTACGACGAGGCCGTCACCAAATACTTCGCGGCGCGATACGTCCGGGCACGGGAAGCCTATGTCTGGAGCGAGGCGGAAGAAAACTTCCGCACCGCTTCCCTGCTGTCCACCCAGGCGGAGCAGCAGCGCTTCGCCGCACTTTACCGCGGGAGCAACCCGGAATCGCCGCAGAATATCTATGGGCGCAAGGCCACCGCCCGGGTCAACATCGTCTCGATCTCGTTGATCAATCCGCATGTGGTGTCGGTCCGCTACATCCGCACGGTCACCCGCGGAGAGGATGTGCGCACCACCCATTGGGTGGCGACGCTGACCTTCGCCTATGTCAACGCGCCCATGTCCTCGACGGATCGCCTGGTCAATCCCCTCGGGTTCGTCGTGAGCGAATACCGGGCCGATCCGGAGGCCATCAATTGAAGCGCGCCGTACTCTTCGCCGCAGTGGTCTCGGTGTGCCTCGCCTCAGCCGCACAAGCGCTCGAGACGCCCTCCAGCGCGCCTCAGGACAACCGGGTTCGATTCGTTGATTACGAGCCCTACAACATCACCAGGATCGTGGGCTCGCTGCGCTCTTCGGTTCAGGTGGAGTTCGCCGAGGACGAGGAGATCGCCCATGTGGCGCTCGGCAATACGGTCGCCTGGGAGGTCGCGCCCGCCGGGAACATCCTGTTCCTGAAGCCGCGCGAGAACCAACCCGTGACCAACATCTCGGTGGTGACAACGCGGCGCAATGGGGCAACGCGCAGCTATCAAATGGAGCTCACGGTGCGCGACGGCTCGGTCGCCTCGGGTCAGCCCACCTATTTCTATGTGAAATTCCGCTATCCGGCCGACGATGCGGAGCGCAGGCGCCGGGACGCAGCCGCGCGGGCACAGGCAGCCCAGGCCGGTTATGCCGACAAGGTGCTCACCTTCCACGAGCAATATGGCCCGCGAAACTGGCGCTATTCGGCGCAGGGCTCCCCCGCCCTCGAGCCCGAAGCGGTCTACGACAACGGCAAGCTCACGACCTTTGCCTTCACCGGCAATCAGGAGATGCCGGCGATCTACATGGAGAGCTCGGACGGGACCGAGAGCCTCGTGCCGAAATCGGTCGAGGGTGACCTAGTGCTCGTCCAGGCCATCAGCCGCAAGTTCATCCTGCGACGCGGTGGCGACGTGCTCTGCATCTTCAACGAGGCCTATGACCAGGTCGGGATCAACCCGGGTACCAACACGACCTCTCCCTCGGTTGAGCGGGTTGTGAAGCCACAAGCGGCGCCCAGAGCGCAATAGGGGCTGGCGATGGCGGACGAAATTGATAACGGCGTGCCGGGAGAGCGAGGGCAGGCAGTCACCGGCCGGCGGCAGGATAATCCGCTGCTAAAGCGCGGCGCCGTGGTGCTGGCCGTCATCGCATTCGTCGCCTTTGCCATGTGGTCGATGCGAGATCGAGGACCGCCGACGGACGCCGAGAAGCCGGAGCGTGTCGTCATCCGGCAGACGACGGATTTCGAGCCAGCCCGTCAGCCCGCACCCCCGCCCGCAACCGCGCCGGAGGTGAAGTTGCCGACACCAGTCGTCGCACCGCAATCTGCCCCGCCGGAGGATCCGATGCTCGATGCCGCCCGTCGCGCCCCGGTGATGGCGTTCGGCGCACAGCGCGGCTCACAGAATCGGCCACAAACTGCCGGCGTTCCGGCCGACGCCAGCACCAGCTATGTGCCGCCAAATGCCGCTCGCGGCAGCTTCAACGGTCCCGGCGAGAACGAGGACCAGCGCTTCGGCCGGATGATGACGCCGACACGCCTCGAAGGGTCACGCGCCGGCACGCTGGGAAATCGAGACTTCATCATCGCCATGGGCACGTCGATCCCCTGCATCCTGGAGACCGCCCTATCCTCTGACCAGCCGGGCTTCGCCAGCTGCGTCATCAATCGCGACGTGCTGTCGGACAACAGCCGCGTCGTGCTGATGGAGAAGGGCACACAGGTCATCGGAGAGTATCGCGGCGGCCTGCGCCGGGGACAGGCTCGCCTCTTCGTGCTGTGGAATCGGGCCAAGACCCCGAAGGGCATCATCATCACGCTCGCCTCGCCCGCGACCGACGCTTTGGGCCGGGCCGGCATGGACGGCTATGTCGACACCCATTGGTGGGAGCGCTTCGGCAGCGCCCTGCTGCTTTCAATTGTCGGCGACGCCGCCAACTACGCACAGGGCCAGCTCCAGCAGGGGGACATTCAGGTGCAGAACAGCGCAAATGCCGGCCAGCAGGCGGCCGCCATCGCCGTCGAGCAGTCCATCAACATTCCGCCGACGCTGGAGAAGCACCAGGGCGAGATGGTCTCCATCTTCGTCGCCCGCGACCTCGACTTCTCCAGCGTCTACGGCCTGCGCGTCACCGAGCCTCGCAACACGATCTACGATCGCGGCGTGCTCGGAGACTTCAGTCGCCGCTCCACGCTGGTCACGAAATAGGCGAGGGGAGGGGATGAGCGATGCCGCCGACGTCGGCGTTGTCCGTGAGCTGCTCTCTCCCCTCGGGCACTTTCTGAAGGACGAGTCGCTTTATGAGATCGTGATCAATCGCCCAGGCGTAGTGATGACTGAGGGTCCCGGTGGATGGCGCACGCACGACGCGCCGGCACTCACCTTCGAAAAGCTGATGCGCCTTGCGCGCGCCGTCGCCAGCTACTCGCACCAGGCCATCGACGAGGCCCACCCACTCTTGTCCGCCACGCTGCCAGACGAACACCGCATCCAGATCGTCATTCCGCCCGCCACCACGAAGGGCACGGTGAGCATCACGCTCCGCAACCCCTCGGCGGTGACGCTGACGCTCAGCGATCTAGAAACAGGGGGCCTCTTCTCGGAGGTTAGCCCGCTAGCCGACGAGCTCTCCCCCACCGACGTGCGGCTGCTCGGCCTCTACCAGGCCGGAAGCTACATGGCCTTCCTCCGGGAGGCTGTTCTTGCCCGGAAGAACATCATCATCTCGGGAGCGACGGGGTCGGGCAAGACGACGCTCTCAAAGGCATTGATCCAACAAATCCCGGAGGACGAGCGCCTCATTACGATCGAGGACACACGAGAGCTCGTGATCCCTCAGGATAATCACGTACGGCTGTTCTATTCCAAGGATGACCAGGGACTCGCAAAGGTCGGCCCGAAGGAGCTCCTCGAGGCTTCGCTGCGCATGCGTCCGGACCGCGTCCTGCTCCAGGAGCTTCGAGACGGAACGGCGTTCTATTACATCCGCAACGTGAATTCCGGCCATCCGGGCTCGATCACGACGGTGCACGCGAATTCAACGCGGCTCGCGTTTGAGCAGCTCACCCTGCTCGTCAAAGAATCCGACGGCGGCCGCGACCTGGAGCGCGGCGATATCCGGGATCTGCTGAAGATAGCAATCGACGTCATCGTTCAGTGTAAGCGAATAGGTGGGCGCTTTCGGGTGACGGAGGTCTATTTCGACCCACACCGGCATCATGGAGAAGATGAATAACTTTTATTGCGGGGGAGTACATGGGCGCGTTGCTAAATCAAGTTCCGGACGGACGCGACCCACTCTTCAGTTGTACGTGGCAGGGGCCGCCACCTACTCGATGGGGATCACTTACCACCCTCATCGGTTCCACCGCTGTGAAACCACGTTCCATCACTTTTTTTTCATCAGACTGGTGCAATCTGCCAATGAGGCAAATGGCTCGACCTTGACTGGAATCCATAATATCGCCGTTTCCTTGATATCATCAACTTCTACTAGATGCCCTTCTATAAGTGTTTTGATCGCATACGAACTTATTAGATCACCGGACTCAACTCGTATCATAATCATATTCTCAATCGCCTTCAGCTTTGCTTTCCCCACTTCAAAATTAAGGACATAACTGTCGTCATACAAAACTATTGATCCAAATTGTGCGAGTTGGCCACACAGAATGTCCACAATCTCAGTCGGTCGATTGTGGTAAAACGATGCCTCTGATAGGAAAACAGACACAGGTAACACTCCACTATCCAACTGACACACTAATTTTATTAGCCACTCGATCGTCGTAACGAAAGCTCTCGAAACACTGTCCGCCGACGTCCATTGGAGAGATCGTTCTGATTCAGGCTCGTCTTTGCAAAATGCCCGGATGCTATTGGATTGACTCCAACTCTTGGAACCCTCGGTTTCGCGCTGTGATGATGGCATCGGGGTCAGCGCGCCAGATGAAGGGCTTTGGGGTCTGGTTGTGTTCTCCGATGAAGCGGTTGATGGCTGCCTGGAGATCGACGACGGACCGGAAGACGCCATTCTGCAGCCGGCGGCGGGTCAGGATGGCGAAGAAGCCCTCGACCGCGTTCAGCCACGAACTGGACGTGGGCGAGAAGTGGAACGTCCAGCGCGGATGGCGATCAAGCCAGGCCCGCACCTTGTCGTGCTTGTGGGCGGCGTAATTGTCGAGAACGACGTGGATCAGCCTGCCGGCCGGGATGTCGCGCTCGAAGGCGTTGAGGAAGCGGATGAACTCCTGATGCCGATGGCGCTGCATGTTGCGTCCGAATACCGCGCCGGTCAGGACATCGAGCGCGGCGAACAGCGTGATCGTGCCGTTGCGCTTGTAATCGTGGGTCAGGGTGGCGCCGCGGCCTTTCTTCAGCGGCAGTCCGGGCTGGGTACGGTCGAGCGTTTGGATCTTCGACTTCTCGTCGAGGCTCAGCACCAGGGCATGGGCCGGCGGGCTGACGTAGAGCCCGACCACGTCGTTGAGCTTCTCGGCAAAGGCGGGATCGTTGGAGAGATTGAACTGCCGCCGGCGATGCGGGGCCAGGCCATGGGCCTTCCAGATCTTCTGCACCGTGGAGACCGCCAGCCCCGCGACCTTGGCCATGGCCCGCGTGGTCCAGTGGATGGCCTCATGGGACGGCGGCTTCAGCGTCATGGCGACCACGGCCGAGGCCCTGTCTGCCGCCACCGGCGGCTGGCCCGGCGGCCGCGTCTTGTCGCGCAGCAGCCCTTCGACGCCTTCCGCCATGAAGCGGGCCTGCCAGCGCCAGACGTTGATCTTCGCCGTGCCGGTCTCAGCCACGACCGCATGGGTGCCGACGTCGTCCGCGCTTATCAGCATGATCCGGGCGCGCCAGACGTGTTTCCGGGGCGTATTGCGATCCGAGACCGGAACGTCAAGCCGCCGACGGTCGGACTCATTGAGGATGAATATGATCCCGTTGCGCATGCGCCAGCTCTCCCAGATCACCCTCTCAATCGTCGTCGTTGTCGTCCCGCCCGTGGCGGATGCGCTCAAGGCTGGCGGGGTTGTATTTGGCCCTGAGGCGCGCGCCCTGCCCGTTGGTCGCCCGGACCTTGTAGCAGCCGTCGTCGGAGCGAATGGACAGGACGGTCCAGCCCTCCGCCTCGAGCTTCTTCTGGAGCACGTCGCGGGGCTGCCAGTCGGCGAGGGGCACAGTGCAGTCGCGGTCGGCCGCCGCCGGCCCTGCGGCGAGACAGACGGCGAGCAGGCAGCCTGCAAGCCATGTACTTTTCACCTTGTCGCTCTCCTCCGCACGCCCCGCGCTCAGGTAAAACACGCGGAGCTGACGCCCACCTGAACGCCGGGATACATTCTGCCGCCCCATCATCAACCGGCCGCGCTAAGATCAGGGGCCGATGAGTTTGACTCACCGGCCGCAGGTGCAAGCCCGCGCGGCGCTTGAGCGAGCCCCTCTCGGCAGCGGTCAAAGACAAAAGGCCGTTGGTATAAGTTGGCGTGCCGAGGTGACAGATGCGTATCCTGCTGGTCGAAGACGATCCCGTTCTGGGCATGGCCGTGCGTGACCAGCTGGTCGCGGACGACCATTGCGCCGATTGGGTGACGCGCCTCGACGAGGCCGGCGCCGCCCTTCACGCCGCCGCCTTCGAGCTCGTCCTGCTCGACCTCATGCTGCCGGACGGCCGCGGCGCCGACTTCCTGAAGCGGCTGCGCAGCGCTGGCGACGTGACGCCCGTCATGGTGCTGACCGCGCGCGACCAGATCTCCGATCGCATCGCGGCCCTCGACGCCGGGGCCGACGACTATCTGGTGAAGCCGTTCGACCTGTTCGAGCTGAGCGCCCGCATCCGCGCCGTGGGCCGGCGCTATGCGGGCAATCCCAACCCGCTCGTCACCCTCGGCGACATCGAGGTCGATCTCGCCGCCCGCTCGGTGCGGCGGGCGGGGCGCGTGGTGGCGCTCACCGCCCGGGAATGGTCCCTGTTCGAGGCGTTCGTGCAGCGGCCGCACCAGCTCATGTCGAAGCCGCAGCTGGAGGAACGGCTCTATTCGTTCGACGCGGAGGTGGAGAGCAACACCATCGAGGTCTATATCGCCCGCCTGCGCAAGAAGCTCGGCGCCGACATGATCGAGACCGTGCGCGGCATGGGCTATCGCCTCGGCACGCCGGGAGCGGGGGCGTGAGCGGCCCTCGCCAGTCCCGCCGGTGGAGCCTGGGCCGGCGCCTCGGGCTGTGGCTCGCGGCCTCGGTCGCGGCGCTGTGGCTCGCCGCGGCCACGGTGGCGGGACTGGTGCTGCGGCACGAGATCGGCGAGGTGTTCGACAGCGCGCTCCAGGAGGTGGCGCAGCGGGTGCTGCCGCTGGCCTATTCCGAGCTGCTCTCCCGCGAGGCCGGGGACGCCCCGCAGCACATGGCGCCCATCGGGGTCCATCGGGAGTACATCACCTATGTGGTGCGCGATGGCGCGGGGCGCGTGCTGCTCCAGTCCAGCGACGCGGAGCTGATGGCGATCCCGCCGGGCCTTGCCCCGGGCTTCCACACCACCGATCGGCTGCGCACCTACACCGAGGCGGCGGTGCGCGGCACCATCGTTGTCACCACGGCGGAGGAACTCGGCCACCGCGCCGCCGCGGTGCGGCGGGCCGTGATGGCGCTGATCTGGCCCCTCGTCGCCTTGGTGCCCATCGCGCTGGCCGGCGTCTGGCTCTCGGTCCGGCTGTCGCTCAAGCCGGTGCTGGCGTTCCGCCGGGCCATCGCGGCGCGCGGCCGCGGCAATCTCACGCCGGTGTCGGCGGACGGCCTGCCGGAGGAGATGGCGCCCGTCGCCGCCTCGGTCAACGCGCTGATGGAGCGCCTGCGCGGCGCACTGGAGGCGGAACGGGGCTTCACCGCCAACAGCGCCCACGAGCTGAGAACCCCCATCGCCGCCGCGCTGGCGCAGACCCAGCGCCTGCTGGCCGAACTGCCCGAAGGCGCCACCCGCCAGCGGGCGCGGGACGTGGCCGGCGCGCTCCGGCGCCTGACCCGCCTCTCCGAGAAGCTGCTGCAACTGGCAAAGGCCGAAGGCGGCGGCCTGCTGGCCGAGCATCCGGCGCCGCTCGGCCCGGTGCTGCGCCACGTGATCGCCGAACTCGACCACCAGACCGAGCGGGGCTCAGACCTTGTGGTGGCGATCCCGCCGGACGGCGGCCCGGTCAGCGATCTCGACCCGGATGCCTTCGCGGTCCTCGCCCGCAATCTCATCGAGAACGCCCTGAAGCACGGCGCGCCCGAAACCCCCATCCATGTGCGGCTGAGCGCTGACGGCTTCGAGGTCGCCAATCGCGGCCCGGTGGTGCCGGCCGACCGGCTGGCGGCGCTGCTGCGCCCGTTCGAGCGGGGGCCGACCCAGGCCGAGGGTTCCGGCCTCGGCCTCGCCATCGCCGCCGCCGTGTGCCGTGGCGCCGGGCTGAGGCTCGATCTCGCCTCGCCGATCCCGGGGGAGGCGGACGGCTTCCAGGTCACCGTGCGCTTTCCGACCGCGATCCTGACGGGAAGCTGAACGTAATAGCGCTCGCGCTTCAGGTCGCCGTCAGGTGCACGCACGAGGGTGAGCCCGGTCAACACCAACCAGCCGGGAGGCATCCATGAAAACGCGCACCCTGATCGGAGCGGCTCTCCTTTTGTCCACCACGGGCATCGGCATCGCCCTGGCGGCGTCGGACCTCCATTCCCTGTCGCTGTCCGGGCACGAGCGGCACGAGCGCCGGGAGGCTTCCGGCCCGGACGGCGCCATGCGCTTTGCGGACTCGAAGTCCGAGCACAAGCGCGATGGCGCCCACAATCGCCGTCACCGCGAGGATGACGACGACGATGATGAGGACGACGACCGCCGCGGCGGTCGCAACGCCCTGCCCCAGACCGGCCCCGCCGATCCCAGCGCGCCGGTGCCCGACAACGGCCTCTTCAACGGCAAGGCCCGGCCCAAGGTCGAGGTGCAATGAGCCCCTCCCCGCTTTTCCCTTCCAGGAGCCGACCGATGAAATTCGTTCTCCCCGCCGTGGCCGCAACCGCCGCGCTGGTGGCCCCCACCCTCGCCGAAGCCAGGCAGGTCACCTTCGAGACCGCGCTGAAGCGCTACGGCGGCAATGGCGCCTACGTGGTGCTCTACGTCACCGACGCCGCCGGGGCCTACAAGGGCACCTTGTGGATGGCCGGCGGCAAGGCGAAATACTACCGCCACCTCTCCGACTGGCAGCGCGCCTCCGGCGGGCGGGCGACCGAGATCGACGGCATCACCGGCGCCAGCATCGGCTCCGGCAAGACGCTGAAGATCACCCTCGACCTCGCCGACGCCATGATCGACGCCGGCTACAAGGTGCATGTGGATACCTCGGTCGAGGACGGGATGGACAATCCCTCCGAGGTGGTGGCGCCGCTCGCGGCCGCCGCGTCCGGCAAGCCTTTTGCCGGCAAGGGCTACGTCAAGTCCCTCACCGTCACCTTCTGACCGAAACGGACATCAACATGCTGCGCCGTCTTCATGGGCTGCCGGGCGTCGTGCTGGCGCTCGGCCTCACGGTGGTCGCCGTCACCGGTGCCGTGCTCTCGCTTCAGCCGGCATTGGACCGCGCGGCGGCTCCAGCGGTGCCTGCGGGCACCAGCGTCGCGGGCCTCGCGGCGCAAGTCGCCGCGCGCCACCCGGGCATCAGCGCCATCCGCCAGCGGCCGGATGGCAGCCTCACGGTGGCCTTCGACGACGGCGACGCGCGCGGCGTGGAGCGGGTCGATCCGGCCACCGGCACGGGGCTGGGACCCTATCAGGTGCCTGAGACCACGCGCTTCATCACCAGTCTCCACCGCTCCTTCCTGGCCGGCGACGCGGGCCGGGCCGCGGCCGGGCTGGGCGCGCTGGCCATGCTGGCGCTGAGCGTGTCTGGCATGCTGCTGCTCGCGCGACGGCTCGGCGGCGCGGGGGCGCTGCTGCGGCCGATCCGCGGCACGCCGGCCCAGCGCTGGCACGGCGAACTGGGGCGGCTGGCCGTCGCCGGGCTGGTGCTGTCCTCCCTCACCGGCCTGTGGATGTCCGCCGGCACCTTCGGCCTCATCCCCGAGGCGCAGGGGATTGCCCCCGCCGTCACCGCGAGCGGCGGCACGCCGGCGCCGGTGGGCACCCTCGCCGCGCTGCGATCCGTGCCGCTGGCGGAGCTGCGCGAGCTGAGCTTCCCCGATCCCGCCGATCCCACCGACATCTTCACCCTGCGCACCGCCGCCGGCGAGACGCAGATCGACGCCGCCACCGGCGCGGCCCTGGCCTTCGCCCCGGCCACCGGGCTGGAGCGGATCAATGATCTTGTCCGCACCCTCCACACCGGGCGGGGCGCGTGGCTGCTCGGCCTGCTGCTGGGGCTCTCCTCGGCCGCCGTGCCGATGCTGGGCGCCACCGGCATCATCCTGTGGGCGCGCCGGCGGGCGGCCCGTCCGCGCTTCACCGCGAATGCGCCCGCGCGCGGCGCCGATACGGTGATTCTCGTGGGCAGCGAAGGCAATTCCACCTGGGGCTTCGCCGGCACCCTGCATGCCGCCCTTACTGCCGCCGGGCACCGGGTGCACATCGCCGCCATGAACGAGGTGGGCGCGGCACATCTTGCCGCCGACCGGCTTCTGATCCTCACCGCCACCTATGGCGAAGGCGATGCGCCGGCCTCGGCCAAGGGCTTCCTGTCCCGCCTCGCGCGCGTGCCGGGGCGTCCGCCGGTGGCGGTGCTGGGCTTCGGCGATCGCAACTTCCCGCATTTCTGCCGGTTCGCCCAGGAGGTCGCCGACGCGCTGGAGGCCAAAGGGTGCCCGCGCCTCTTGCCGCTGAAGCGGGTGGACCGGCGCTCGGCCCAGGAATTCGCCCAATGGGGGCAAGACCTCGGCGCCGTGCTGGGGCACGACCTCACGCTCTCCCACGTGGCCGAGCCGCCGAAGACCGTGCCGCTGGTGCTCGCCGGGCGTGAGCTTTATGGCGAGGCGCTGGGCACGCCGGTGGCGATCCTGCGCTTTCAGGCCCCGCGTGATCCGCGCACCGGCACGCCCGGCCGCCTGCCGGCCTTCGCGGCGGGGGACCTGGCGGGGATCGTGCCGCCGGGGGACACCATGCCCCGCTTCTACTCGCTCGCCTCGTCCACCCGCGACGGGGTGCTGGAGATCTGCGTGCGGCTGCGGGAAGGCGGGCGGTGCTCCACCTTCCTGCACGCGCTGGCCCCGGGTGGCGCGATCAACGCCTTCATCCGCGAGAATCCGGCGTTCCGCCCGGCGGCGGGGCGCGCGCCGCTGATCCTGATCGGCGCCGGGGCCGGCATCGGGCCGCTTGCCGGCTTCGTGCGCGCCAATGCGGCGGGGCGGCCCATGCATCTCTACTGGGGCGGGCGCAGCGCCGCTTCCGATTTCCTGTACGAACATGAACTGGCCCAGCATCTGGCGGAACGGCGCCTGACCTCCCTCAAGACCGCCTTCTCGCGGGATGTGGAAGGGGGCGCCTATGTCCAGGACCGGATCGCCGCCGATGCGCCGCGCCTGCGGGAACTGCTGAAGCAGGGCGCGCAGATTCTGGTGTGCGGCGGCCGCGACATGGCCGATGCGGTGACCCGCGCCTTCGAGCCGGTGGTGCGCCCGCTCGGCCTCGATCTTGCCACCCTCAAGTCGTGCGGGCGCTATGTCGAAGATGTCTACTGAGGCCCCGCATCGCCACGCCCTGAGCGGCCCCGCCATGGGCTCGCGCTGGTCGGCCGTGTTCCATGCGGGCGGCGATGTGGACGAGGCGGCGCTGACCCACCGCCTCCAGGGCGCCGTCGAGCGGGTGGAGCAGCAGATGTCCACCTGGCGCCCGGAGTCGGATCTGGAGCGGCTCAACGCCGCGCCGGTGGGCGCCTGGGTGCAGATCCCCCGCGAACTGGCGCATGTACTCGCCACGGCCCTGGAGATCGGCCGCCTGTCGCAGGGGGCGTTCGATATCGGCGTGGGCGATCTGGTCCAGGCCTGGGGCTTCGGCGGCGGCGCGCGCGTGCCCGATGGCGGGCGCATCGCCGCGATTGCCGGCCGTCCCTCGTTCGAGCCGCCGAAAACTCTTCAGCTCGATCCGGCCGGCTGTCGCGCGCGCCGGCTGGCGCCGTTGCGGCTTGACCTCTCCGGCATCGCCAAGGGCTTCGGCGTGGACGAATTGGCGCGGGAGATGACGGCGGCGGGCCTGTCCTCCTGGCTGGTGGGCATCGACGGCGAGATGCGGGCCGAGGGCACGAAGCCCGATGGCCGCCCCTGGACCATCGCCCATGAAAAGCCCACGCCGGGGGAGCGGGAGATTCTCGGCGTGCTGGAGCTGTCCGGCGCCGCCGTCGCCACGTCCGGCAGCTATCGCCACCAAAGGCAGGTGGCGGGGCGGGCGGTCTCGCACACCATGGACCCGTTTCGCGGCGCACCGCTGGAGAACGACCTTGCCGCCGTCACCGTGCTCAGCGAGACCTGCATGGCGGCGGATGCCTGGGCCACCGCCTTGATGGTGCGCGGGGCGAGTGAGGGCCCGGCGCTCGCCCGCCGCCTCGGCCTCGCCGCGCTGTTCGTGCAGACCGATGGGAAGGTGGTGTCGACGTGGCCATGCAGGTAAGGATGATTGGGACGCGGAAGCACTCCAATACCGAGAAGGAAACGACCAAGGAGGGGCATGTGGCATCTTGAACGATACGGCATTTTGCCGTAAATGATGGGACAAAAGGAGGCCCTTATGCCAAAGCCCCAAGTTGAAGCCGAGACCGCCCGATTGGAAGCGCGTATCCCGGTCCATGTCTATGATCAGATTCAGCGCGCCGCTCGCCTGCGCGGCCTGACCCTGACCGGCTATCTCATCGCCACCGCTGGCGAGGACGCACGACGCGTTGTCGAGGACGCCGACATCATGCGCCTCGCGCGCGAGGACCAAATCCGCTTCGCCGAGGCACTGATCAATCCGCCCAAGCCGAACGAGCGGCTGGCCCGCGCGGCGAAACGCCATGCCGAGCTGATCGAACGCCGGTGAGCGTCCACTTCACCATCGAGCCGCTGGCGAAGGCGCACAAGCGGGCAGATTTCACCTGCGGCAACGACCGGATCGACAGCTACTTCCGCAAGGCCGTCTCGCAGGACGTGAAGAATAAATACGCCACCTGCTTCGTCGCCAGGGAGATCGCGACGGACCGGGTGGCGGGCTTCTACACCCTGTCGTCCAGCAACGTGCCGTTGAACGAGGTTCCCGAGCCGCTGGCGAAGAAGCTGCCGCGCTATCCGACCGTCCCGGCGGTGCTGATCGGCTGGCTTGGGCGGCATAGCGATTACGCCGGACATGGGCTTGGGGAAGCCCTGCTGTTCGACGCCATCAGAACCGTGGCGGCCGCGCCTATCGGAGCGCACGCTATCTTCGCCGACGCCATCGACGACAACGCAGCCGCTTTCTATGCCGTCTTTGGCTTCATGCATTTGGTCAAGCGGCCGCGCACCCTCTATCTGCCGATGGCGACGGCGCTGAGCCTGCTATCACCATGACGATCGCCTCCGCTCCTACGCCGTTTCCGCCCCGTGCCGCCGCGTGCAAGTATTTTTACGCCACGGCGCGCGGAGGCTTCCAGCGTAGAAAAAGGCTATTCTTTCAGCGGCCTCGTTCGGCGATTCTGGCGCAATGGCCAGACTTCGTAAGGAACGCCCGCCGACCGCATCCGAGCAGCTTGAACCGTTGCTCAGCTATCCTTGGCCCTTTCCGGGCCAACCGCCGTAACATGACCTCGCGACCTGGACCGTCACCGATGACTGGCCCGAGCATATCCCCGTCACGGAGGCCAAGGTGGACGTGTTCGAGGCGTGGTTCGGCGACCTCTTCGATGAGCTGTTCGGGCCATGCCGATGATTTGAAAAGGAGACATACGCCATGTGGAGCAGACAGCACCGGATGAACTCGCCGGCACCGAGGGTCATGACCTTCGCCTTGCCGTGGTGACGACAGTCCTTCCGGCGACAGCACGCGCAGGGGCAGGAAGAAGCCGGGGCGGCACGCGATCCAGCGCGTGCCATCGGGCGACGGGCCACCACCGGGCATGATGGCGCAGATTCTGGCCCCAAGTGTGGAGGACGGCGACAAGGCCAATCTCCGCGCCGAGATGCTTCGGATCGGCGCCGATGGTGCGCAGCGTCTCGGCCGCCGCTCTGAACAGGATGGCATAGACCGCCGCCTTGTTCTGGAACGCGATCACGGCCACCGGTGCCGGCAGCGTGAACACGACGTGGAAGTAGGTTACCGGGAGCAGCTCAGCCTGGCGTGCGGCCAACCGCTCTGCCCGAGCCGTTCCTTGGCACTTCGGACAGTGCCGGCTAGCTAGAGCGTTTTCCTCGCGTTTTGATTCGGCTGGGATTCCCAAATCAGCGGCGTTCTGATTCGAGCTTCGTGTCGGAGAGGGAGGCCGACATGCATGGCCAGGACGCTGTCTTTGGACCTGCGGGAGCGGGTGGTTGCCGCCGTCGAGGGCGGGATGTCGCGGCGGCAGGCGGCCGAGCGCTTCGGAGTGAGTATCGCCAGCGCCGTGCGCTGGTGCGCCAGGGTACGGGAAACCGGAAGCGTCGCGGCCAAGCCGCGCGGCGGTGACACCCTCTCCGCCCGGATCGAGGCGCAGGCCGACCTGATCCTGAAGCTGGTGGAGGAGACAGGCGACATCACCCTGATGGAGCTTCAGCATCAGCTGGCCGCCCACGGGCACCGCTTCGCCATCGGCACGCTTTGGCGCTTCTTCGACCGTCACGCCATCACTTGGAAAAAAAGACCGCGCACGCGGCCGAGCAGGACCGCCCCGATATCCTGAAACAGCGCCAAGCCTGGTTCGACGGCCAACTGGACCTGGACCCGGAGCGGCTCGTCTTCATCGACGAGACCTGGGCTTCCACCAACATGGCGCGCCGCCACGGCCGTTGCCGGCGCGGGAAACGCCTGCGGGTCGGCGTGCCGCACGGCCACTGGAAGACGACCACCTTCGTCGCCGGCCTGAGATCCACCGGCATGGTCGCACCCATGGTACTCGACGGCCCGATCAACGCCGTGGCATTCCAGGCCTATGTGGAACAGGTTCTCAGTCCCGAGCTTTCGCCAGGCGACATGGTGGTGATGGACAATCTCGGCTCCCACAAGGGGCCTCAGGTCCGCGCCGCCATCGAGGCTGCCGGCGCCGGTCTGCTTTATCTGCCGCCCTACAGCCCCGACTTCAATCCCATCGAGAAGGCATTCTCAAAGCTCAAGGCGCTCCTGCGCAATGCCGCCGAGCGCTCCGTCGCCGGCCTGTGGGACGCCATCGGTCGCCTCATCGACTGCTTCACGCCAAAGGAATGCCAGAACTTCTTCATGGCCGCAGGATATGAGCCATTATGAGCGGAAAACGCTCTAGCCCGCATTATGCAGCGCAAGCAGGCGGATGCAGCTTAACGAGCTGATTTCGTGTATGATTTGGTTGTCGACGCCAATCAACGCGATTTCAAAAGGCCACACCCGCCATGATTGATCCGATGCTGCCGTTGCCAGGCCTGTCACCTGTTTCCGGCAAGCCTGTCGTCGCCAAATTCGACGGCGGATTGTTGTCGTCGGACAGCGGCGTGCTGGTGTTGCGCGAGGTCGAGCAACGTCTTCGCGTCGCCGAACGCATGGCCGCCTGCATTGTCGATCCGCGCGCGCCGGAGCAGATCACGCACACGCTCGCCGACATCATCCGGTTTCGCCTGCTGATGATCGCCGCGGGTTACGAGGACGGCAACGACGCCAACAGCCTTCGCGTCGATCCCGTCTTCAAGATGGCGCATGATCTTTCGCCCTCAGACCGCGATCTGTGTTCGCAGTCGACGATCTCGCGTCTGGAAAATCTGCCCGACGCCCGCGCCCTGCTGCGCATGGGCCACGCCATGGTCGACCTCTATTGCGAATCGTTCACGCAGGTCCCCAAGCGCATCACCCTCGACATCGACGACACGTTCGACGCCGTCCATGGCGGCCAGCAATTGCGGTTGTTCAATGCGCACTATGACGAATACGGCTTTCAGCCGATCGTCGTGTTCGACGGCGCCGGTCGCTTCGTCACCGCCATTCTGCGTCCCGCCAGCCGGCCCAGCGGCAAGGAGATCAGGGCCTTCTTGCGCCGCCTGTTGCTCGCCGTTCGCAGCCATTGGCCCAAGACCGAAATCCTGCTGCGCGGCGATAGCCATTATTGCACGCCGGAGACGATCGACTTCTGCCGCGCCAACGGTCTCGACTTCGTCTTCGGCGTGGCGCCGACCTCGACGTTGCGAGCGCACATCCTGGCCCTCAAGGCCAAAGCGACGGCGACGTTCGAGGCTACGCCCAAAAACGGCAAGGTTCGACGCTTCAAGGAGTTCCTCGACGGCGCACAAAGCTGGAGCCGCGTCGAGCGCATCATCGCCCGCGTCGAGGCCAGCGCGGACGGACCCGATACGCGCTTTGTCGTCACCAATCTGACGACCCGCAACGCGCGCAGGCTTTACGAGGACGTGTACTGCCGACGAGGTCAGGCCGAGAATCACATCAAATCCTGGAAGACGCATCTGGCGGCGGACCGCACGTCCTGCATGAAGGCCAGCGCCAACCAGCTGCGTTTGTTCCTGCACGCCGGCGCCTACTGGTTGATGTGGGGCTTGCGCCAGTCAATGCCGCGGCGATCGATGTGGCGCGTCGCGCAGTTCGACACGCTGCGCCTGCGGCTGATCAAGATCGCCGCGCGCGTCGTCGAGATGAAGACGATGATCAGGATTCATTTGCCGACATCGTGCTGCGGACAGGACATCTTGCGTTTCGCACTCGAAAAAATCCCGCGCCTCGCCACCTGAGCGGCGCGGCGCCACGCCCCGAAAACCAAACCTGTCCCGTCAACCCGCAAACCCTTCCTCTTCGAACTCTGGCCACGCCGCCGGTGACGGAAATGCGCGTCGGTGTGACCAAAAACTCTCGATCGCATCACCCAAAAACTGCGCCGCAAGCGGCACAAAGCTCAAAGCGCTGCATAATGCGGGCTAGGCAAGGGCGTCTTTCGCCGCTCGCATGCCGACAATCAGAAAGATCGCCGAGCCTGCGGCGATCACAAGACCCAGCAGTTGGCCCGCGTCGGCGCCGAACAGGCAGATCAGCGCAGCACCGACACCGAGCAATCCGACGGCGATTCCGAGGAACGAGATCGCGCGCGATGAAAACGTTCCACTCCGGATCAGCACTGGCCCGAACAGGAGCAATGTCCCCGCTCCGAAGGCGAAGGTTCCCGAAATGAACAGAGCATCGGAGAAACTCTTGGTCGCGACAAACCCGGCCTCCGAAGTGCCGCTCGAAGCGGCCGCCACCAAAGTTCGTCCAACGAGCGCGTCGACACTGACGAAGATGATATTGCTGAGCGCGATCCCGAGCCATCCCGCCGCCTTGATCGGCTGCCCGCGCAGTACGAGACCAAAGGCGACCATCATTGCGGCCGCAGCGAAGATGACATCCCCCGTCAAGCCCACCACGCCAATCCACCACAGCTGCATGCCGTCGCTCGCTCTCAGGGCTTCGAGCGCCTCCGGCAGCCGCGCCGTCACCACGGGCATCGTCGCCGCCGTGGGCGACGCCGCATAGAGTCCGCTGACGACGGCAATCATGACTGCGCCGAGCACCACCCCGGCGCCGCCAATCCGGATTGCGGCGCTGGCGGCATCTTTCGTCTCGACCTGCCTGCCTTCGGTCATGGCGCTTGTCCGAATTCTAAAATAGTTGCAGACTGAGACTATAACTGCAATAATTCCAACGTGCAACCGTGCCAGGAAAGACCGATCTCGCGACGTTCAACTGCTCGCTCGCCCGCGCGCTCAATGACGTTGGCGACTGGTGGACACTCCTCATCATTCGCGACGCATTCCTGGGGGCGCAGAGGTTTTCCGAGTTTCAGCGCAGCCTTGGCATGGCGCGAAATACGCTGTCGGATCGGCTCGAGCGCCTCTGTGCGGCTGGGGTCTTGCTGCGAGGCGGCGCGTTGGCGCGCCCGATCTACAGCCTTACGGAGAAGGGCCGCGCGCTTGCTCCGGCATTGGTCGCCCTTCAGCAATGAGGTGACCAATTCGCCTCCGAGAACCGCCCGCCTGTGGTGGTGACGGACCAATGTGGTCGCCGGTTGCCTAGGGTCAAGCTGGTTGACAGAGATGGCGCGGAGGTCGGCCCGGAGGATCTGCGTTTCAGGCCAGGTCCCGGCGCCGACGAGCGCACGCGCGCTCGATTTCAAGCAGCAAAATCCGTTCGGAAAGAGCTAAAGTGATCCGTAGCTGCCGAAGGCGCTACGCCAAGCTCGATTTAAGTGTGCGCCACCTGGTGGGACGAGACATGCGCCCGATCTCGCGAAAGTGGTCATTGCGCCCGGCGGGCTCGGAAGGCATTCTGCATGCCATCGAGCATGATGTTGAAGGATGCGTCTCTCATGGCTACGAAACGCGTTCAGGAGATTTGTGCCGTACTGGTTCGGCTGGCTGCGCCTGACCTTAGTCCGAAGCAGCTGTTTGATGCGGTGCGACAGGAATTCCCTGAGGCCACACGGAAAGAGATCGTCAGGGCAGCGTTCATGGCAGTCATCACCACGGCGGACGTCGACTGCAATAAAGCCCGAAAGCTTCAGAGTTTTGCGTTGGCGGAGCGGCCAGTGGCCGGCACCGAGATATGAAGGATCAGCGATGATCAAGCGGCTCCGACACCGATGGTAAGCCGGTAGCGGCTGGGCACCGATCGGTCGCGATCGTGCCGGGCGAGGCGCCGGTTGCGCCGAACGCCCCGCTCAAGGCCGACGACGTGCTGTTCCGTATTGATCTTGCTCCGGGCGGCGTGTCGCGTTCGTCAGAAGGTGTGGATTGCAGAGGCCGTCGCAGGCCGCGGTATTTAAATCTATCCTTCAAATAAATGATCCGTCTCAATATGTCATTATATATTGATGATAATTTATACGAGCGGCGCCATGATATATGACGCCGCTCAATTGGTTCACTTTCCAGCGCGCAGCTTCTCGGCCGCGGCTTTGTAGGCCGCGTAGTGGTCGCCTTCATCCGCCGCGATCTGCCGGAACAGTTCCGCGACCTTTTTGTCCCCCACCGCATCCGCTTGCTTGGCGAAATTCACGTACATCTCGGTGTTCTCGTAGCGCTCACCCGCCGAGGCGTCGAGCAGGTTTGCCTCGTCGGTCTTGACGAGGCCAAGGGCATCGGCCTCGCGGGCAAAATGCTCGTTGGCCTCCACATTGGCGCTCTCGTCGAACAGCTTGGCGATCTCGGGATGGCCGCTCTTGCGCGCCTGCTCGGCATAGGCCTGGTACTTCAGGTTCGCGAAGGCTTCACCGTGCATGGCCGCCTCCAGATTCTTCTGGGTCTGCGGGTTCAGCGTCTCGGCCGAAAAGCCAGGGGCGGCGGCGAGCGAGGCGCCGACGAGCGCACCGGCGACGAAAAGGTTGCGAATGATTGTCATGGATCGGTCTCCCAGGAAATCAAGGTGTCGCCCAGCGGAGCGGCGACCTCCTCAATAGGCGCGCGACCTGACCAAGTCCTGACGACGATAAGTATTCGAACGCATTCATCCTGGGTGTTGTCGTGTTCGGCGCGCCATTGCTTCTCGTCAGGCTTTTGTCAGCACCACTCTTTAACAGAAGGCACCGAGCGAGGCCGGCCCCGTCCCGTCTCCCAGAGCATGAGGTGAAGCCGATGTATCACAATGTACTTCTGACCACCGCCGCCGGTCTGTGCCTTCTCTCCTCCGCCGCCCTGGCCAGTCCCACCTGCACCAGGGAGCCGCAAGAAAAGTGGCTGAGCGAGGAGGTCATGAAGCAGAAGATTGCCGAGATGGGTTTCAAGAATATCAAGGTGTTCAAAAAGACAACGTCTGGATGTTACGAGATCTATGGCTACAACAAGGACGGCAAGAAAGCAGAGGTATATTTCAATCCAGTGACCAGCGAGATCGTCGAGAACAACGTGGACTGAGCCATGTCCTCCCCATATCAAGCGCCCACCACCTCTCGCACCGTCGCTGGACCCGCGGGTGCGGGCCCGGACACTGTGCCGGTGTGGGATCCGCTGGTGCGGCTCTTCCACTGGACGGTGGTGCTGGGCATCATTTTGAACAGCTTTGCGCTGGAGGGCGGCAAGAGCGCCCATCGCTATGTCGGCTATGTCATCGCCGCGGCGCTGGCCGTGCGGATCGTGTGGGGCGTCATTGGCAGCCGTCACGCCCGCTTCTCCAATTTCGTTACCTCGCCATGGGCGGTCCTGTCCCACCTGCGCGCCGTCGTCGCCCGTCGCAACCGGCGGTATGTGGGGCATAATCCGGCAGGCGGGGCCATGGCGCTGGCGCTCATGGGCCTCATCACGCTCGCCTGCCTCACCGGGTGGATGCAGACTCTCGACATCTTCTGGGGCGTGGAATGGGTGCAGGAGGCGCACGAGATCACGGCCAATCTTATTCTCGCCATGGCGGCAGTGCACGTGCTCTCGGCGATCGCCGAGAGCGTGGTCCACCGGGAAAACCTGCCTCTCGCCATGATTACGGGGCGCAAACGCCACGCGTCTGGAACGGACATCGACCATGCGGGTCCTGCTCGCCGAGGATAATCCCCGCTTCGCGAACCTGATCGCGGAAGGTCTGGAAGCGGAGGGCTTCGTGCTCGACCGCTTCGGCAGCTTGAGTGCCGCGCGCGAGAGCGTGGCACTCGACCGATACGACCTTTTCCTCATCGATCTCGGCATGCCGGACGGGGACGGGATCGATTTCGTCCGCGCCGTGCGGCGCGCGGGCAACACGACGCCCATCCTGGTGATCACCGCCCGCAACGGCCTTGGCGACCGGGTGGGAGGTCTGGATTCGGGCGCTGACGACTATCTGGTGAAGCCGTTCGACATGCCCGAGCTGGCGGCCCGCTGCCGTGCCCTGCTGCGCCGCCCCGGCGGTTGCCTCGGCACGACCTTGAACGTCGAGAACCTCGAGTTCGATACCATCGCGCGGGAGGTGCGGATTTCCGGCTGGGTGATCCATGTGCCGCCGCGCGAGTGCGACCTGCTGGAACGCCTTATGCGCCGCGCCGGCCATGTGGTCAGCAAGGCCAGCCTTGAGGACACCATGTACGCCCTTTCCAGCGAGGTCTCGCCCAATGCTTTGGAGGCGGTGGTTTCCCGCCTGCGGCGACGCCTGGCCGCCGAGAAAGCGCGGGTGGTCCTGCATACGGCCCACGGCATCGGCTACATGCTCGCATCGGCGGCGCAGACAGGACAGGTGGAACGGGGCGCCCCGCGATGACGCATGGCCCGGCTTCCGGCACGCCCCGCACGCTTTTCTTCCGCCTTTCGGTCCGACTTGCCTTGGTGGGGCTCGTGTTCCTGGTGGTGGAGCTGGCGGCCGTGGTGTGGATGTATGTCCGCAACCCCAACGAGCTTGACCAACTGCTGGTGACCGCCGAGGCGGATCGCATCGCCGGCGACATTCCTCAAATGCTGGTCGATGGCGCGGTGCCTGAAGCGCTGCGCCAGCCGATCGCGGCGGGAACGCGCCGCGCCTTCCTGATCCATGAGCTCGGGGGCGGCGTCATCGCCCGCTTTAATGACGGCGACCTGAAGATCGCTGACGAGCCGCCCGCCTCGTTCCTGGTGATCCGTACCCAGCGGGAAAGCTGGGGCCAGCGCTTCCTGCTGAGCGGCACCCGCCGGGTCGCAGTGGAGCAGCATCCGTTCTGGATCACGGTGGCCATCTTCGGCCACGGCTTCCAGCCGTTCGTGCCGGTGATTTTCAATGAGATCCGCTTTCACGTGATCTTTCCGCTGCTGCTGCTGTCTTTGATGTTCTTGTTGTTCAACTTCTCCGTGGTGCGATCGACCTTGCGTCCCCTGCAAAGGACCATCACCGCGATCAACGCCATCGACCCCGCCCAGGTTGAGACCCGCATAGAGGCGGAGGCCTCCTCCCGGGAGGTTGCGGCGCTGGTGAGCGCGGTGAATGCCATGCTGGAGCGCATCGAGCGCTCGGTACGCGCACTGAAGGATTTCGCCGGCGACGCCGCCCATGAGCTGCGTACGCCGCTCGCCGTGATGATGCTCTCCATCGGCAAGCTGCCGGACAGCCCGGAGAAAGCCAAGCTGGAGGTGGATGCCCAGCGCATGAAGCGGCTGGTGAACCAGATGCTCGACATGTCCCACGCCACCGCGCTGGAGCTTGACCCGGACCGGCGCGCCGATCTCGCCGCCATCGCCCGAGAGGTGGTGACAGAACTCACCCCGCTGGCGTTCGCGCGCGGGCACTCCATCTCGTTTATGGATCAGGGCGCTGTGGCGGTGCACGGGCATGGCGAAGCCATCGGCCGAGCGCTACGCAATCTGGTGGAAAACGCCCTGACCCATACCCCTGCGGGCACCCGGGTGGAGGTCACCGTCGGCCCCGGCCCGCAGCTCGATGTGCGCGATCACGGGCCGGGCATACCGGAAGACCGCAGGACCGAGGTTCTGCAGCGCTTTCGCCGCCTTGACCGGAGCCAGCCCGAAGGCGCCGGGCTGGGGCTCGCCATCGTCTTCACCATCATGACGCTGCACGGCGGCGTGGTGCGGATCGAGAATGCCCACGGGGCCGGCGCGCGCATCCGTCTTGTCTTTCGGGAAAGCGGTCCAGTGATGCGGGCGTGAGGCCTCATGCGTCCGACGCCCTTCAATCTGACTCAGAGGCGACCATTTGCCCATTGCGCTTGACGCCCCATCTAGTTTAGAAATTTTCTAAAATATGACGCGACTGACCAAGTCTGGAATGGAAGATGGACGCCCGGGAAATTACGGCGAATCTCGAACGGGCACTGGCGGCCACTGTGCCGTCGAATGGATGCAGCGACCCCGTATGCACGCATCAGCCGTTTGACCGCTTGGCGATAGTGCGGATCGTTGTCGCCGTGCTCGGTGCAGCCGCCGTTTGGTTCAAGGTGTACGAACCCGTTGCCTCCGTCAGCATCGTTGGTCTTGTCGCCCTGGCTTATGCCGCCTGGCCGATCTTGAGCGAGGCCATCCGGAATCTGCTGGCTCGCCGGATGACCATGGAACTGTCCATGAGCATCGCCATCCTCGCCGCCGCCGCCATCGCCGAGATCTTCACAGCTCTGGTGGTTACGGCGTTCGTTCTGGTGGCGGAGGAACTGGAGCACCTCACGGTGGCGCGTGGGCGCAGCGCCATCCGCGACCTGGTGGACTTCGTGCCCAAGACGGCCAAGGTAAGGCGCGACGACCAGATCCTTACCTTGCCGCTGGAACAGGTGGTGGCGGGCGACCTGGTGCTGGTGAGCCCCGGGGAGAAGGTGCCCGTGGACGGGGCGGTGGCCAGCCGCCATTCCTATGTGGACCAGTCACGCATCACCGGCGAATCCATGCCGGCGGAAAAGGCTGAAGGCGCGCCAGCGTTCGCTGGCTCCATCAACCAGATGGGGGTCCTGGAGATCCGGGGCGAGCGGGTGGGGCGCGACACGAGCTATGGCTCCTCGCCCTCGTGGTGGTGATCGTGCTGGACTCGCTGGTCGGGAGCTTCTGAGGGCGCGGCCGAAACCCGCATGTCGCGCTGGTGGATGCCGGACGGAGCGGCATCCACGGAATCGAACCCGGAGAGAGGCCGCTGCTACAGACTCTTCGCCTGCCAGCTAAAAGCGGTAGCTAACGCCCGTGCCTATTAGCCAGGGGTTGAGGTCCGCGGTGCCGGTCAAGTGGCTGCCCCCAACCACGACATCAAAGTTTGGCTTTACAAAAACTTTTTTTACGTCAACATTAATTCCCCAGTGTTGATCAATCATAAGGTCAAATCCCGCCTGTAACGCAAAACCCCATGCGTTTTTCACGTCGAGACCGGCGACATTGTGCTCGCTTTGATTGTAAAATACTGTGTAGTTTGGTCCAGCGCCAACGTATGGCTTAAATTTGCCAAATCCATCGAAATGATACTGGATGGTCACTGTAAACGGTAGGATCCACACCTCGCCCACATCCAAGCCGGCAAGAGAGCCTTGACCATAGATCGTATGTGCGGTCGTTCCGACGATGGTTTCAACAGCGAAATTTTTATCAATGAAATAAGAAATATCTAATTCCGGGACCACCATATCAGAATAGGAGAGATCCGAAAAGGGTACACCATTAACCAAGCCGCCGTCTTCCGGCAACACATAGATGGCCCGCACACGAAGAAGCCAGGGATTCCAGGTGTCTGTCGCCGGCGTCTTGACCGCAGACGGGAAGTCCGCTGCGCCTGCCCCGTCGGAGAGAAGGGCGAGAAGCCCGGCCACGGAAGTCAAGTACATTGCATGTTCGAGACATTTCTGCCACCTGCAATCAGGGAGGCTGACTTTTATCATTGGATGCCCTCGCTGTTTCCATAGTCATTTGTTGTTTGGCTTGACATTGAAGAACATTTAGACTTGCTATAATTTCGCTGAGTTTCGGCTTTGCCCCAAAATGGAGATGACGCTCCGAAACCGTCTCCAAATCGACAGCTCATCCCCTGCCTTCCATCGCGGTCGAAAGTCTCCTATCGCTTCAATAGCCAATATAACTATTTATAGAAGAGCCACAATTGTCAAGCAAGCGCTTTGCGACGACGGTTTTCCTTCAGACTTAGGTAGAGTTCGTCGATGACCGCCGCGGACATCTCGCCATCCAGGACCTACAAGGGAGATTGCTTGAACAATGCGCCCACCGAGAGCATCCTCCACACCCCGAAAACCGAGCGGGTCCGTCATCGCCTTTATGCCTCAAGGGCCGAGGCACGACGGAAACTATTCGGCTACATCGAGGGCTTCTACAACCCCACCCGGAAGCACGCACGGAACGGGATGCTGTCGCCAATCGAGTTCGAACGGCAGCACAAAGCCAAAGCCGAAGGCGTCTAGAAAACTCGGGGCGGTTCAGGTGGTGCTTTGATGTGTTGCTTCAGGATCGGCGACGAAGGTAAATGAATCCACCTCATCTCGAGACGCGATCGACCCTACACATCTCGTCTCCGGAAAAGGTTCGCGAACGGGCCAGAAAACGTCTCTCTGTACCGTTATCGAGTGAAAACATGCCGCCTCGACCTGGGACGACGTCGATGATGAGCTGCGTGTGACGCCAACTCTCAAATTGGTCGCCCCCAATATAGACAGGCGTACCATCAATCTCGCCCAAGAGCACATCCCGATCACCGACGATGAAATCGCCGCGCGGGTAGCACATGGGCGAAGAGCCGTCGCAGCAGCCACCTGACTGATGAAACATCAAAGGGCCGTGCTGCACCTTAAGCTCGCGGATCAGCGCGCGGGCAGTATCGGTGGCCGTCACCAGCTCTAGATCGATCTTGTCGGTCATATCTGATTCTCCGGTGACAGCTTACTGAACAGAGCCCGGCAGAACGATCGGGGTCTCGCCCCACCGGGCAGGATAAAGGCGCCCCCAAGGCCGCGCCTTTATCCATGACCCCGGCCCGCTTAGCTTGCGTCGCTAACTAAGCGGACACGTGCTCTCTTTGTTAAGGTGAGAGAACGCTCAGAAGAAGCCGAGCTTCTTGGGCGAGTAGCTCACCAGCAGGTTCTTCGTCTGCTGATAGTGATCGAGCATCATGGCGTGGTTCTCGCGGCCGATGCCCGACTGCTTGTAGCCGCCGAAGGCCGCATGGGCCGGATAGGCGTGATAGCAATTAGTCCACACGCGCCCGGCCTGGATCGCACGGCCCGCCCGATAGGCGCGGTTGCCGTCGCGGGTCCACACGCCGGCGCCGAGGCCGTAGAGTGTGTCGTTGGCTATGGCGAGCGCCTCCTCATCGTCCTTGAAGGTGGTCACCGAAACCACCGGGCCGAAGATCTCCTCCTGGAAGATCCGCATCTTATTGTGGCCCTTGAACACGGTGGGCTTAACGTAATAGCCGCCAGCGAGGTCACCGGGCAGCGCACTGCGATCGCCGCCAATCAGCACCTCGGCACCTTCCTGGCGACCGATGTCGATGTAAGAAAGGATCTTCTCCAGTTGCTCGGAGGAGGCCTGCGCGCCGATCATGGTAGTGGGATCGAGCGGGTCGCCCTGTTTGATGGCGGCGACGCGGGAGAGCGCCTTCTCCATGAAGCGATCATAGATGCTCTCATGGATGAGGGCGCGGCTCGGGCAGGTGCACACCTCGCCCTGGTTGAGGGCGAACATGACGAAGCCTTCCACCGCCTTGTCGAGGAATTCGTCGTCCTGATCCGCCACGTCGGCGAAGAAGATGTTGGGTGATTTTCCGCCCAACTCCAGCGTCACCGGAATGAGGTTTTGGCTGGCATACTGCATGATGAGCCGGCCCGTGGTGGTCTCGCCCGTGAACGCGATCTTGGCGATGCGGTTGGACGAGGCCAAAGGCTTGCCCGCTTCCAGGCCGAAGCCGTTGACGATGTTGAGCACGCCGGGCGGCAGGATGTCGGCGATCAGCTCGGCGAGGAGCAGGATGCTGGCCGGGGTCTGCTCGGCCGGCTTGATCACCACGCAATTGCCTGCGGCAAGCGCAGGCGCCAGCTTCCAGGTGGCCATTAGCAGGGGGAAGTTCCACGGAATGATCTGCCCCACCACGCCGAGGGGCTCGTGATAGTGGTAGGCCACCGTATCGTGGTCGATCTCGGAGATGCCGCCTTCCTGGGCGCGGATGGCGCCCGCGAAATAGCGGAAATGGTCGATGGCGAGGGGGATGTCGGCAGCCAGGGTCTCGCGGATCGGCTTGCCGTTGTCCCAGGTTTCGGCGCGGGCGAGGAGGTCGAGATTGTCCTCCATCACCTGGGCGATCTTGTTCAGGAGCAAAGCGCGCTCGGCGACACTGGCTCGGCCCCAGGCCGTCTTGGCGGCATGGGCGGCATCAAGCGCCAACTCCACGTCGGCGGCCTCCGAGCGGGCGACCTCGCAAAGAAGCTGACCATTCACCGGGGAGTGGTTGGCGAAGTAGCGCCCGCTGACCGGCTCGGTCCACTGGCCGTTGATGAAGTTACCATAGCGCTCCTTGAAAGGCGCGGCGGTTGGACGAACGAATTCAGGCTTGTTCATGGTTTCTCCCTCAATCTCTTTCACTTTGGCGAAATTGCCCCAACATAAAGGACCGCGCTGGCTGCAACCCTAAAGGGCCGCCGGGGCGAGCTTAGCCCTACATTACCTCCCGGGTGGCTGCCGCCTCTTCCGGCGAGAACCCGATATCCACCGGCGACTTGACGAGCAGCGCTCCTGTCCGACAAATCATCTCGGCGAGGCTTGCAGCGCAATCTACGACCTTGATCGCGAGTTCAAAAGGATCGGCAATTCCAGCCGCCCATAGATCAACTTCATTGCCCGTTGTCGCATCGATTCCAGCCCAAGGAAGTCCGGACCAGCGTCCAAGCGACTCGCCCCCCGCCGTCTCGCCGCCAGCATTTCGCAGAATCACTTTTTGCGGTTTAGCCAAACCTTCTGCAAGCGCCAATAACCCGCTCTTGACGCCCGGATCGACCGATATTCGAGCCCGGTCCCGAAGTCTACGGGCCGCTACCGATAGTCCTGTACCTCCTCCTGGAACTGCTCCCCCTCGCAGCAACACGCGTGTCACGCCGATTGCCTTGTTTGCCAACGCAAGTCTGTATTTAATTGTAAGGTCATTACGCCCGCCGATGGAAATCTCCGCGTACTTTCCTTGAAGAAACCTGATCCTATCTCCTGCTGTTTCCTGCAAACCCATCTTGGAGGTGAACGATTTGGTCTTGTGTTCGTGGAAAGCGAGTTGTGCGCGTACTTCGTGGATGCGCTGACGCAGAGCCTCTTCGCTCCCTTGACCCCCTCGAATCAGAGTGGACCTTTCATCGATAAAGATTCGCTCGCACCCACCAAGATCGCCGGCGACAAGCGTGGCTAACGAGTCACCTCGTCCCTCAAGAAACGCCCGAGCCCCCGTCAACACTGCAAGATCGGCCACGAAGTCGCTCAGCGTCTCGCCGTAGGCAGGCGCCTGCACCGCTGCACAGCGAACGCGCCCGCGGGCATTGTTCATGATTAGACCTGCCCGCACGTTTTCATCAAATCCCCCCGCAACCACCACAATAGGCCGTTCCTTCTCGGCCGCCACCGCTAACGCTGGTGCAATCGCCCCAAAGTCGTCCAGCACCCGGTCAGTCAGCAACACCAGCGGAGCGTCAAACTCGACGCGCATGCTCCTCTTGTCGGTAACAAAAGCCGACGACAGATACCCCTTTTCGTAGCGGGCGCCCTGAACAATCTCCAGACTATCTTCGATGGTATCGGCAATCTCTGCGCGAACATCTCCTTCGGCACCGACCTCGCGGAAGGCGTCGCTGACGAGAACTGCAATTGCCCCTTCGCTAAAGACCGCGTTCGGGAGAATCCTCCTGATACGATCTACGGTCACCGGTCGCCGCAAATCTTCTAGCGCAGCACGTGCATCTTCAACGCCTAGCCGCAATCCTTCGACAATCGATTTAGGCTCAACATAAGCTGCGAGAGCCCGAACTACGGCTTCAAGAACCGCGGCCGTCGCGACAAGCGTTCCGCTAACTCCATCGCCAAAATCGCGTTCAATTTCCTTCCCAAGCAGCGCGAGCAATTTGCGCCCGACCTCTTTTTCCGGCTCCCGATATTCGATTGCACGGCAGATCGCCGAGCCATCCTTAACAACATTGGGGGTCAGCTTACCAACGTGCTCTATGAGAACGGTGCGCCCACACGGGCCGAGGGAACTCGCTGCCGCTTTGGCAAGATCGCCCATCCCCCCCAAAAGCGCCCGCGAAGCTGCCGAGTTATAACATACGATGCTGCTCAAGGTCGTGGCCCCTCTGCACTGAGAAGTCTCGGCGCGATAGCTTCCCCACTATCAACGCTGCACATGACGAGGGAGGTTCGTCCAGCTTTTGCCCGCATCGCCGCAAGTCGTTCCAGCCTGCTCCATAGATTCACTAGATCGCGTTCGCGATATGTGGCGCCCGACAATAGCTCGTTGATCTCTTCCGTTCCTCGGCGCTCAGTGGTCCTCAACTTCCAAAGTTCGCTGACGCGATCGACTCCGAGGCAGCTCTTCAACTCTACTTCTCTTCGCTGAAGACTATTCCATGCGTCGTCGAACGAAATCGCGAGGTCCTTTAGAAAACATCGCACCTCTCTATCGTTCCTCGGCTCTGCTTCCCTGTCTTTCGTTTCGTATCGCATGATTGCCTCACGCCGTTAGGGTTTGCTCCCCACTTCAGACTGCCAACCGTTTTCTCGAAACCTAACTTTTCATGACTCCCCGCCCCGCCGCAACCCTCAGATGCTCGAGCCTACGGAGCTTGGCCCAGACCGCCACAAGCTGCCTTTCCCGGTAGGCAGCTCTTTGAAGGAAAGCCGCAGTTGCGTCGCTGTCCGGTTCGGAAAGCCAGTATTCTCGTAGCTCCTCAACCCTCTGCTCGCCTATCGCGGCCGCCAGACGATCCTGCGTCTCGCGGGTTTCGCGCAGCGACTCATCCAGCGCGCACGCGACTTCCCGCATGAAATTGCTTGCCGTAGAGTTCTGAAGGGGGCCTACGCGTCTCATTTAGCCTGACGCCAAGAATTTCTCGCTGAACACACGGTCCGACCGCACTCCGCGAGCGTGACAAATCTCCTCTACGAACCGAACCATCGGTCCCGGTCCGCACACGTAAATATCGGGCTTTTCCCCAGTTTCATTGAGTATTACCGACAACACCTCGCCTACGTTACCGACGCGGCCAGTCCATTCCGGATCCGGCGTTTCGAGCGAAAGTTCAAGCGACAGCGCTGGCAGAGCCCCAGCCAGGGCCGCCAGTTCCTTCGCGTAAAAGAAGAATTCCTGGCTGCGCATCCCAAAAATCAGTCTGCAGGGTGCTGGATCGTTGGCTTCGGCCATCCCTCTGAGCATGGAAACCAGGGGAGCCAAACCGGTGCTGCCGCCGACGAAGTAGCGCGGACTCACACTGGCGTGGACCTGAAACTCTCCGTAGGGACCCTTTATCTCTACGACTTGCCCGACCTTCACTCTTTCTCGAAGGTAATTGGAAAAGACGCCGTCCTCAAGCAAACGCACCATCAATTCGACTCGCCCACTTCCGTCAGGGATATTGGCCATCGAATAACTGCGCCACTCGCCAGTTCCCGGTACTCGGAGCTTTATATATTGCCCTGGAGTCCAGCGAAAATCGCGAGGCTTGCCAAACTCGTCTCGCAGTTCCAAGAAAATTGAGACCACATGTTCCGTGAACCGCTCGATCACCGCGATTCTTGCCTCGTAGATCTCCTCGATCCGGGACGTGCCGAACGAAACGCGGTCGAGTCCGTATGGTAGTTGAATTTCCAGATCCGACCGCGGATACGTCTGACAAAGTAATGTAAAGCCCTCGTCTTGATCTTCAGGCGGCAAAGAATAAACACTTACACCTCTGCCCAACTCAAATTCGCCATCTGAACAATGCACTCGGCAGGTCGTACAAATCCCTTTGTGGCACTCCGAGAGCAGAATGATATTGTTCCGCAACGCCGCGGAAAGGACGTCCTCGGCGTCATCGCACTCGAATTGCAAGTGCTCTCCGTCCTCAAGCGTCGCTCTAATCAGGTGCATAAGTTTCCCCCTAAACGGCCGTTTGCGGCCTGTTGGTCTCGGAGTTTTTGTCAAGGCTCCCGAAGACGCGTATCATTGATTTCACGGCTCGCCACGCGGCGGCTTCGCTCAACGCGGCTCCTTCGTGAACCACGTCGTCTCCACGCAAGATCTGCCATTGCCAAGCAAAACCAAAGTCCGTACACACGCCTCGAAAGGCTGTTTCCGCGTTCTGCTTTTCCGACAATGGTAGATCAGCCGTTTCGCCGTTGTGCATTTGCGCCTCCGGGATATCGCTTGTTGCCGCGTCAGGTCGTTTCACCCGTCATCGCGTTCCCGTGCCCCTCGACAAGCACACGAAAGCCTCGCTTGGCGCGCCATTCGGCGACGTCGATGGCCGAGATATCCGCGACCTTCGCCCTGGTCTCGAGCAACCGCTTGCTTAAGTAGCTGTCGAGTTCGAGCCATGCGTTGACCGGCATCACAGGAGGTTTGAACTTGCGTCGAAATTCCGCAGCCAAACCTTCTAGCGTGAATTGACATTCGCCAGCGGCGTCAATGCGGTGGCGCAAATCACGGTAAACATCTGCCGCCGCAGCGCCACACACGCACCTGTCGAGCAAATCCTTACCGTGAAATTTCTCGCTTTTGAGCGAAGCGACGCGCCTTTCGGCCTCCGCTTCGATCCACAATGAGTCGTACTCCAAATCGTACGTCTCGCGCTCGGTCCCGACGTGCTTGGTGCGGATCTCCGTCAAAAGCGCTACCGCTTCGTCGAGATTGCTGAGCCCTGCGATGCGGTCCCGCCAGCTACGACGCGTATCATTGTCGTATAGACTGCGGTCTCCGTCGCGTAGGCAGTGGTTCGTGAACGCCATTTTGTTTCCTTCCCTATACCAACGCTTCATCGAGCCCGACAAGCTCCGTCGTCAGCGTGAACACGTTACCGGTAATGAATGCTCGACCAACGGTCGAGGACACGTTTACCAGGAAGTCGTAAACATTGTACGATCGCCCCATGATATCCGCCACTATATCTACATCAATGACAATTTGCCCATCGGCTTTGATCCAGTAGTAACTAGCGTGATCTTCCACCACGATTGATGGATTCGACTTCTTTTGCTCCCCAAGGATGATGTCGTCGACGACGACTTCCATTTCCTCACTTTTCATTAGAACAAGTACAACATCACGCGATTCCTTGACGGTCATGTTTTTTTCATCAAGGAATTCGTCGATAAACGCCTGCCCATTTTTAGAGTTCAGGCCCTCGCTCGATCCACGTCCGCTCATGCCGGTATCCCCTTCGCCGTAACATCACGAAATAGGTTGAATGGACTTCGTAGCGTCAGATCGATACGCCAGCGCTGGGTCCATGCCGCTCATCACTTCGGCCACCAAACCGGCGACATCCGCCTCGTATCCAATCAGGTGAGCGAAGTCGGTCGCCCAATCCTGCATGACGCGCTCAACGCCTTCCTCTACGACGCTGCGCCCTGCGACTTTCTCGGAAGCATTCGGAAGTTGAGCATAGATTCCGACAAATCCTCTAAGTCCTGCGAGGGTGACCGGAAGCCATTTGTCAGTCCAGGCACGTATCACCGCCCGGTTGTGCAACCCGAAATCGGGATCGTTCGCAAGATTGTCTCCGAACAGCCGCCGCACACCCCCCTTGGCGGTTTGGGCGTAGCCGCTCGCCTGACTTAGAAACCAAGGCGTGATGTTATCGCCATACGCTGGCGCGATTCTCTGAAAGAACTCCCGCCGAACGAACTGCCCGTAAATAGCATCAATGATCGCATGCGACGCCCAAAGGATTTCTCCCCAGTCATACGTGTCGCCCCAAAGGCGTTCGACCGCCTCGCGAATGCCGGCATAGATCGGGCTCTTGGTCCACACTTCTTTCGCCCGCACCAAGTCGGCGTCGAAGTTTTCTATCTGCTTGCTCAGAAACACGCGCTCTGTCTGCACCATCTGCGCAGCGTCATTCTTATCAAATGCTGTTAGAGCAACCCAGGTCTTTACGAAATCCGAAATAGAATCTTTCGTGGCTGATGAATGCGCGTTGAACAAACCGTATTCGTAAAAAGTCAACGCCCCAAAATCGACATCGAGGAAACCAATCCAGTCACGTTCGATTAACCGAACAAGCCCCTCAGAGGAAGCCGCTTTCATGAACCGGTCTGCAGTGCGCCCATCTTCCGCCTTGGCCTTGACCGCGGGATAAAACCAGCGGCGATCGGGATCCCGAAATTTGAACCAGTCGCGATTGATGACCTCCGTGGTTTCGTTCGCATAGGCGCCACGGCCGCCGGCATGCTTTTGCTGATACTCACCGACCTCAATGCCGCCGCCCGCATAGTCGGCGCTCTGCTGCGCATAGGCCGTCAACTGCTCATACTCGGTCAACCGCTTGCCTTCCGGCACGACATAATAACTCATTGTGCGCTGCTTCTCCAGCGGCTCCGCTGGCGAAACTTTCCGGATTTCCATGATCCGCTCGGGTTCGAACGCCGCCCGAATTGACTGCCCCTGCTTCATCTTGGTTTCCTCTCTTCAGATCTGAGCACCGGCGCCGCCTTTGACGGCGCCGGTGCAGTTCCGCGTCAGTGCATCTTCAGAGGATTCGGAATCTTCATCCCAATTCGCTGAATGTCATCAATGGTCCACATGTTGTCCGAGCGCAAATGGGGCTGTGCTATCATTGTCTTGCCGTCACTGCGCAATCCGCCGCCTGCGCGGATGACCTCGGAAAGTTCCCACCCCTCAAACTGAGTGAGGAAATCCTGCGCCTCGTAGCGCTCGGGCTCGAGCAGGAATTGTTGCTCGCCATAGGTGTCCGAGAAAGCGTAACGCCGGCCATTGCGCTCCAGGATGCGAAGATCGCACGCACCCTTCGCGAGCTTCGGACAGAACGGCACGCCAGACACGTGGTCCACATAGGGAATGTAGCCATTCTCGATCAGCCAAGCCGACGGCAGAAATCCGCTCTTCGGATCTTCAAAGCCTAGCTTACGCCATTCGTCATAAATGCGCCCGTAACGGTCGTACCAGCCAGGATAATTCTCCTCGAACCAAGCCATGTCGACTTCGTCTGGAAGCTCATGCCGCCAGTGGTGCAACGGCCAGAGGGCATACGCGAGAATGGCGACATCATGGTGCGACCAGACGGCGTCCTGCTTCGCCTCTCGCAGGCTGGGCGGCGATGTGACTCCATACTTGGCCAAGCGGCCAAGCCAGATCCCCGCCCAATCTTCATACACCCACCGATTCCAAGTCTTATACCACGGCTCCACCTTGTATCTGCTGAAATATTCGAACAGATAGCCCAAGATCGGCGTGAAGTATTTCGTCTGAGTCCAGAAAGCGTTATTGAGGTCGGTGTTGAGATGCAGCTTGGCTTTCGGGTCATTGATCACAGACACGATCGTCTGATACCCGTTCGCCATGTGGCGCATCTCATCGGTCTGGATCGACGTAAAGACGGTCGGCGTAATTTCATCGCCGTTTGTGGCGGCCCACTCCGTCAAAGCGACGATCAACGGATTAGTGTAGCAAGCCTCAGCCACCAACTGAAGGTTGATGGAACATTCGACCGGATCGCCGGCATTGAACCCGTCGCCGAACGCGCGCTTGATCCCTCGGAAGGCAGGGCCAACGCTGCGCAACTGACGAGGATTGTTGTGCCCGGCAGCGTCAGAGCCGTGTTTCGAAAAGTAGTGATTGACGTAGGCCGTCTGGTTGCTGTGCCGAATTTCGTCGATCACCTGGGCGAGATATCCATTTTTCTGCTCGGGAGACTGTGCGGAGTCCCAGAGCAAGGCGGAGCCTGCGATCGCATTGTACTCACCGCATTCCAGAAAGTTGGCGAAAACCTTCATCGCTTCCGCCCATCGGGGATGGACCCGGTTCGCGGCGTCGAGACGGTCGAGCCCATCGAGCAGGGTTCCGAACTGCCGCTCCTCTTTAATTGCCTCCATCCGAGCATATTCTTTAGCGGTAAGCTTGAACTGTTCCTTGGTCAAATTCGCCATTTCATACTTCGTGCCGTATTTTGTACGGTTTTTTTCAAACTCCCACTTGAAATCCATCAGATAGCGATGGACTTCCTGAGCCTCGACCGAAGTCGGCGCGCGGACTGCGCGCTTCGTATTTTCCATAATGCTGTGGCCGCTCGGCTTTACTGATTGCATTCTTAGTCCTCCTGCATCCCTGCTATGACCCACGCTGGCCGCGCTCTGCGGTCTTGCGCGATTGCTTCCGCCATGTCGGAATCTTCTGGGAACCGCCCAAGCGAGTTCGCCCAGCGTCACTACGCGGGCCCCTAACGCATCAGAGCGGCCGTGAGCGCCTCAATTAGCTTGCGTTCATCCCTGCGCCCTAAATCTGTTTAGGGCTGCTTTTTTTTCCATTTTTTGCGCGGGTTGAACCCTGCGCACTGGTAGTTTGCACGAAAGAGCCTTGACGGATATTGCCTAAAGGTACAGTTTCAGCGCGTTCGCAGCAAGATACGTGAATGAATCGGAACAGGCGGTAAGCGGCCATGGTACAGACGGCCTGCGCCTTCCTCGACGCTCGCGATACCGAGCGTCTCGAACGGATCATTTCCGACCTCAGCGCGACATCCACCACAGAAACCATCTCAGATAGGTGGATGTGAAAGCAAGCCACGCCTCGTTCGGTTGACCTTGTTTATTTCCAGATCCTTCGCGCCGCGAGTTACGCACCTCTCGTCCCGGGCGGACACCTCGAAGAACCGGCTAAGAGCCCTTCTCTGATTGGGGTCGTTGAGGTCAAGCTGCTCGTTCTGGTCGCCCCGTCTTGGCTTCTCCGGCTCGTGTCGCCCCATGGGTCACACGCTTCTCTTCGCGGTCGGCGCTGGGCCGCCGCATGATGGGGTCAGGAGGGCGAGGCGTCTCAATCTGTTTCACGACCTTGGGTTTGCCCAGGTTCTGGACTCTCAACGAGATCGCCTTGCCCATCGTCCCCACGGGAACGATCCGGTTCACCCTTGCGGGGTCATGCGTGGTGTCTGGCCCTCCCGTTTCGGCTCTGCGGCGTCATGCAGCGGCCGTGGCTCCATTGGCGGGGTCTTTGCCCCAGCGGAACTGCGAACCGTCGCTCCACATGCGGTGGAGGATGACGGCGAGCTTGCGGGCGACCGCGACGCGGGCGCGGGCCATGCCGCGATGCCTGGCGATCTTCATTCCCCACGCCCGCAGGCTCGACCATTTCTGGCTCCTCACGAGCAGCGTATGCGCCGCCTCATAGAGCGCCGTGCGGGCGAGTTCGTCGCCGCATCGGCTGATCTTGCCCTGGATGTCGGTCTCGCCCAACTGAAAGCGCGCCGGTGTCAGCCCGACCCGGCGTCCCGAGCTTGAGGCCGGCCTCAGCGGTGCCTAAAGCCACCACGTTCTGCCGGGCGTCGGCCATTTCCCGCTGCGGAAAGTCCCCGACGCAGTGCTCGAGCGCCTCCCACCTTTCCTTCGGGCGCCGACGGGAGGACACTTGGCGCCGTTATCTGCGGCGATGCCGACCCGCCCTAGAAGACAGGCTTACGGTAGCGCGCCTTGTCGGCATCCGGCGTCACCAAATCGGGATCGTAGCCGTTCTCGATGAGCCTGCGGGCCGTTTCGTCTCCGTGCTCGGCGGCGCGATCAATGTAACGGCGGCCGAGGAGGGGATCACGCGCGACGCCGTGTCCGCGCAACAGGTCGAGACCGAAATTGAGCTCTCCCACGGAAGAGCCCAGTTCGGCGCTGCGCCTGTCCCACTCCGCAGCGGCTGCCGGGTTGGACGGGTGCGTATAACCATTCTCCTCTATCCAGGCCATCCACGGGAGAGCGCCCGTGACACCCTTTTCGGCGCAGTAGGCGAAGATGCGCTCGGCGTAGACGTGCATTCCCGCTTTCGCTGCCTCGTATCCGGCAATGCAGTCGAAATTGGTGGCGCGCTTCTCCTCAATGCGGCGCATCACGGCGTCCATGGAAAATTCCTGCGGATTGAGCACGCCGTGGTCATCGACGACGGTATCGCCGGCGAAGGCCTCCGATGCCGAAGCCGCTAGAACGAAACCCAGCAGGGTCGCCCGCAGAATGAGCGCGTTCGCGCGTCTAAACATCATCGCGTCCTCCTCGTCATGGCAGATGAAGGGATGTTACACGTGCGCTGGCATCGGGATGTCAGGCGCAAGTCTGCCGATTTCAAGAAATATGCACGACGGGTGGGTCCTTCTACCCGTCGAAGCGATAGCCGAACCCGTGCACGGTGCGGACGATCCGCGGGTTGGCCGGATCGTGCTCGATCTTCCGGCGGAGCGCCGAGATGTATTGATCCACCGCCCGACTGTTCGGCATGTAATCCCGTCCCCAGCAGAGGTCGCAGAGGTCGTTGCGTGAGACGACCAGGCCCTTGCGGTCGTGAAGGATCCTGAGCAGCGTCACCTCGCGTTTGGTGAGGTCGATGCGCCGCTTGCCCCGGTAGGCGCGCAGTTCCTCCGGCGCCACCTCGATGTCGCCGAGGATGAAACGGGCCGTGGGCGGGGGCCGCGCTGGGGAAAGCGCGGCGCGGCGCAGGAGCGCGCGGATGCGCGCCAGAAGCTCGCGCGCGCCGAACGGCTTCGTCAGAAAATCGTCGGCGCCGTATTCGAGACCGAGCACCCGATCGGTCTCCGTGTCCCGCGCGGAGAGGATCAGAATCGGTAGGGCCGGGTCATGCTCGCGGATCTTCCGGCAGAGGGCGAAGCCGTCCAGTTTCGGCATCGTGACATCGACGATGGCGATGGCGATGAGCGGCGCGTGATCGCGAGCAAGCGCCAGCGCCGTGTCCCCATCGGGCGCGGAAAGACAGGCGAAGCCCTCCAGCGCCAGAAGCTCGGCGAGGCCCTGGCGGAGGTTCTGATCGTCCTCCGCCAGAAGAACGCTTTGGGGCGGGTGGGACACTGTGCGGCTTCCTCCCACCCCCTCAGCCC